>JBAQUK010000101.1:0-1534 GCA_049297455.1 Desulfosalsimonadaceae bacterium
TTAGTAAAAATTTTTGTCAAGTAAAAAACGAAAAAAATTGCCATTTTATTAAAAAACTTCAATCAAAACTATTTTTGTAAAGATTTGATTTTTTATTATATAAATATTTTCGTTCAGGCACTAGTTAATTTCTTTTCTCTTTCCGGCAATGAGCTTCCTGGCCGGTGTCCTTAAGTACCGAAAATTTCTGGTTTCAACGCCTGCGGCCAGGGTCACCTTTTTGATAATGTCCTTTCGCTGTTCTTCCAGATCAAATCCCTGGAGCCTTGAAGGTTTCTGAACAAAATCAACTGCGCCGCATTTGAGAGAGTCAAATGTTATTTTGGCGCCGGCTTTGGTGAGGGTACTGAACATGACTGTCGGCCGGGGATGTCGGATCATGATATGTTTTAAAGTCGTCAAGCCATCCATGACGGGCATATTGATATCAAGAATCAGGACATCCGGATTGATCTCATTGATTTTTTCAAGCGCGTCCATACCGTTAACGGCTTCGCCGACAATCCGGATCGATTCATCCCCGTCAAGCATCCTGCCGATGACTTTCCGGAATAATGATGAATCATCAACGACCATTGTTTTGATGCCACCATTCATAGATCTGCCTTTCCTGCCTAATTTGTGCATTATAAAAGTAAAATGAAAATGATTTTACGCGTTATTTTCATCGATATCCGAGGGTTCCCCGGCCAGGGAATCCAGGTATCGGACAAGCGCTCGAAAGTCATCCTCATAAATATTATTAAACGAGATGCCGATTTCAAATTCTGCCGATCCGGACAGCGGACGACACCAGGCGACTTCACCGATGACTGACAGGGGGACTTCAGACGCAATATCACGCACCATGGAATAGGGCCGTTTATGCTGATTCCAGCCGGAGATATCGATCTTTAAATTGACCACCATCTTTGGATCAAACCTGGTTGCCGAGATAAAACAGACCCCTCCGGCACTGATGTCCTTACCCATTCCCTTCAAACCGGCAGTGTTTGAAAATGGATATGTCAGCTCCTGAATTTGGATGGGAACCCTTTTGGGGATCCGGGGATACTTCCGTTTTTCATTTACCGTTTCATTAGACACTGTCGGTTACCCCAAAGCAGTTGCATCATTTTCGGCTGAAGCGGTTTCGAAATTTTGACGGGTTTCCGCTTCAAGCCGGCTGATATTGTTTGAAAAAGGTTTGTCCCAATAATTTTCAATGTCTCCGGCAACTTTTCGGATACATTGAGCGGCCCGGCTTTGCGGGTATTTTACCATGAGCACCTCTTTTCTTTTGGCGCTTTCCCGGACAGTTTCATCAAAATTAACAAATCCGAAAAACTCGGCTTCCATGGCCAGCCCCCGCTTTAAGGTATTATCGATTTTATAGGCGATTTTCAGTTCATCAGGATGGTCTCCCATATTAGGAATGTGCACAAAATAACTTATGCAACCTATAAAACCGTCGTTCCAGAAAGGGCAACATAATTCCATTGCCCCAGATGTTCGTCAAACACGATCCGCATCGACTCCTTGAACCCCTCTGCCA
>JBAQUK010000102.1:0-32978 GCA_049297455.1 Desulfosalsimonadaceae bacterium
AAACCGGTTTACTTCTGTTGGGGTCATGGTATACTCCTTTTTTTATAAGTGTCCGGAATTGGACACTTACAGGAGTTATACACTATTTTTGATTTTTTTCCGCCGCATAGCGGCTTCGTTCAACAAGTGATTCTAAAGTTTCTGGTGAACTCCACAACTTTTGGGTTCTGTGCAACGATCAGTTTGTCACAGCCCTTGAAGTCGAGAGATGCCAGCGTTTCATTTCCAGTCTTAACTGATTTAAAACACATATAAATTTATCGGCTGATATTCCGCAAGGATTTATTTTCTTCTTTCCGTTTAACCGAAAAAGAATATTGAACCATACAAGCACACGAAGTTCACGAAGACCGGATTTGGGGGATCGCTTGTGCTTATTCTTCGTGTTCTTCGCGTCCTTCGTGGTGATTTTTCCCTTTTAAAAAGCCCACCATGCCTGATTAACTCCATTTGACGGTTGTTATGACCGGTAATCCGCATTAATCTTCACGTAATCAATGGAAAAATCACAGGTCCAATAAGACGCCCGGCCGCTGCCCATGTGCACGTCGATGTTCACGGCGAACTCCGGTAATTTAAGGACTTTTGTGGCGGCGGCCTCGGCATCAATCCCGCACCACAGGCCGTTTTTGACCAGCAGCACGTCATCAAACGATATATCCACCGCATCCGGCTGAATGGGCGCGCCGGACCGGCCCAAAGCGCCGATAATCCGGCCCCAGTTGGCGTCTTCCCCGAAAAACGCGGTTTTGACGAGGTTGGAATGGGCCACGGTGTCCGCCATCTTGTCCGCATCCGCGTCCGACGTAGCGCCCGTCACCCGGATCTCCACCAGCTTGGTGACCCCTTCACCATCTTTCACCACCATTTTGGCAAGCGTGATGAGCATTTCATCCAGAACCGCCTGAAACCGCTCTTTTACACCCGCATCATTTATGGAAACCCCGGATAAGCCGTTTGCGAGAATCAGGACCGTGTCGTTGGTGCTCGTGTCCCCGTCAATGGTGATCCGGTTGTAGGAAAGGTTCACGGCCTTTGTCAGGATCTGCTTCAGGGTCTGGGGGTCCGCTTCAACGTCCGTGCACACATAGCTGAGCATGGTGGCCATGTCCGGCCGGATCATGCCGGCACCCTTTGCCACCGCCACCAGGGAAAAAGTTTTGCCGGCCACATCCACGGTCCGGGTGATCATCTTGGGTTTGGTGTCCGTGGTCATGATGGCCTCGGCAAAACTTAAAAACCCGTCCGGCGACAGCGCGCTGACGAGACCCGGAACAGCAGCAGCCACCTTTTCCACCGGCAGAGCTTGCCCGATCACGCCGGTGGAAGACACGAGCGCCATGTCTTCGGAAACCCCGATTGCGTCCGCAGCCAGTTTCGCCATGTAAATCGCGTCTTTCATGCCCTGTTCGCCGGTGCAACAGTTGGCGTTGCCGCTGTTGACGATCACGGCCCGACAAATCCCTGTCGCAACCCGCTCCATGTCCAGCACCACCGGCGCGGCCTTGATCTGATTTTTGGTAAACACCCCGGCCACCGCCGCCGGAACAGTTGATACGATCAGCCCCAGATCCTTTGCGCCGGTTTTCTTGATGCCTGCGGATATTCCCGCAGCCGTAAATCCTTTTACCATAATATTCACCTCATATGAGCAAATGGAGATTAATTAACCATAGAGATCACAGAGACCACAGAGAAGAGAAAAGTTATTTAAAATAAAGCAGTTGCTCTGTGTTCTCTGTGATCTCTGTGGTTAAAAAAAATTTGACATAAATCTTCTGCTTTAGGAAAGCCATTAATTGAATTTAATTGTATTTTTTGTCAATATCATATTCTTCACTAATTCACAGTGTCAATAAAGGCAGGCGGATGCAAAATTACAAGCTTATCATCGAATACGACGGCACGGATTATCACGGCTGGCAGATCCAGGCCAAAGACGTCACCATCCAGGCCGTCATCCAGAACGCCTTGTCACTCATGACAAAGGAACCCATCATCCTGCACGGTTCGGGCCGGACCGACGCGGGGGTCCATGCCCTGGGGCAGACGGCCAGCTTCAAAACGGGCGCCAAAATTCCGGCGGCGGCATATGTTTCCGGACTCAACAGCCTGCTGCCGGATGATATCGTCATCCGGTCCTGCGAGCCGGTGGACGAAACGTTTCACGCCCGGTTCAGCGCCAGGCGCAAAACCTATCGATACCATATCGTTAACCGGCCCATTCCCACCGCCATCGGACGACGGTTCGCGTGGCATATCCGGAAGCGGCTGGATCTTGACGCCATGCGCCGGGCCGCGGCAGGCATTCTCGGTGAACATGATTTCAAGTCCTTTGAAGGGACCGGCAGCCCCAGGGCCCATACGGTCCGGACGGTGCTGAAGGTTGATTTTTATGAACTACCCGATTTTTTTGAAAAAAACAATAACGTCCTTGTGTTTGAAATCACGGCGGACGGTTTTTTGCGGTATATGGTGCGGAACCTGGTGGGCACGCTGGCGGACGTGGGGCTGTCAAAAACATCCGTGGATGAATTTAAGCGCATCCTGGAATCCAAAAACCGGGATGCGGCGGGGGCGACTGCCCCGCCGCACGGGTTATTTCTGGTAAACGTTTTCTATGATTGAGAGGCAAGAACAAATGAAGAATGATCCCGACTCATCATTCATCACTCATCATTCATCATTTTCTCAACTCATATCCTTAACCCCCTGAAGCACCGTATCAAACAGCACCTGCACGTCGGCCTCCTCCAGGCAGGAAAACGCCACCCGGAGGTCGGTCTCGCCCAAGGAGATGAGCCCCACGCCGTAATTGTTCAGCAGATGCACCCGCAGGGGTTCGGCCTTGACCGTTTTCAGGCGGATGCACATGAAGTAGCCGGAATTAAACGGATATACGTCCCAGGCATCCTTGTATTTGGGGTCCGCCAGCACCTGTTTGACTTTTTTGGCCCGGGCTTCGAGAATATTGTATTTTTCCTGTTTTTCAGCGGCAAAATTCGGGCTCTTCATGGACGCCAGCACGATGGACTGGCTCAGGTGACTGGCGTTTGAGATATTGCCCCGCACCGCGCCCGCGGTTTTCCGTTCCAGGGCGTCGTACACTTTTGCCGGGTTCGTATCGATAACGCAGCCGTAGGAGATAAACCCGACCCGCAGTCCCCACACGTAATTTTCCTTGGTGGCCCCGTCCAGCTTCACCGCCAGGAGATTGGGATGAATGCCGGCAAGCCTCGCGAAAACGGATTCTTTGAGCACATCATCCTCATAGAACAGGCCGAAATACGCGTCATCAATCACCGCAATCACCTGGGTACCGGCTTCCGCGACTTCCTTGAGCATTTTCACGATCCGGTCCGCCTCGGCCACCGTGACGGCATAGCCCGTGGGGTTGTGGGGGAAATTGAGCAGCACAATCAGCTTGTTTTTGGTTTTGGCCTCTTCCTTCACCTTCTGCTCCAGGGCCTCCGTGTTATATCCGCCGGATTCGGTGAAAATCTTGAAATGCTTGATGACCGCGTGCTTGCGCACCGACAGGATCAGGTTGTAATTGCCCCACATCATGTCCGGCAGGATGACGACATCACCAGGATCCACCCACATATCGGCAAACACGCTGATGCCGTGGGTGATGCCGTTGGTCACGATGGGCAGGCTGATCTGCTTTCCGGCAAGTGACGGATTTTTCTCGTAAATGGCCTGTTTCCAGACTTTCCGCAATTCCATCAGGCCGAAGGACGGCGCGTAGGTGAGGGCCTGTTCCGCAGGCAGCCCCTGGATGCTGGCCATAACGGACGGGAGCGCCATGGTGGCGTTTCCCTCTTTGGCGATACCGATGGTGGCGTTGATGCGATGGGCCTTTTCCTTGGCTTCCGCGCTCTGGGCCAGAATTCCTTTGGGGAAAAACAGGTTTTTCCCGATGTCCGCCATCATGGACATGAGATTCGGGTTGCCGCCCCCAATCGCTTCATTGAGTTCTTTTGCTAACGGGTTCATCTTAAACTCCATTTTTACATTAATATTGATATGTTATATTAAAAATTGAAATCCGCTGTAACTGCTCAGGTATTCAGGAGACAGAATTCAGAAGCCAGAATGAAGGAATCAATCATTTTTTATTCTATCTCCTGCCTTTTTTCCCTTTGCTTGCCAATGATCCTGAATTTGGTGATATTTCTGAATCAACCCGGTGGTTTGAAGAATCCGGTAAATTATCAGGAGCTTACATGCGGGTTATTCTGACTTCTGACTCCTGAATTCTGTATACCTGAATAATGAAATCCACTTTTCTTTTTTTAAAAAAAATTGTCAAGTTTAAATCATTGAGGGTCCGACTGCCCTGCCTGCTTAAACTGCATGTAAATTCAGAAGGATGCGGGAACATGAAAAATTGAATTGAAAATTGGCGCCAATCAGATATAAGAAGGCAGGCCTTTTTCCGGGCACCCTTATAACCCCTTACAATCGATACCATTATGCCGGAATTTTTGAGAATCATCGTTTATCTGATTGTTTTTTCCCTGCCCGTGCTGAGCAATATGGTGGAGCATTCGGCCAGCACCATTCTGGTGACGCTGACCCTTCTCGGCATTTTTGCGTGGATGACCCGAAAAAAAAGGCCCGGTTTTGAACCGAATGAACGGCTGGTTATCGGTTCGTTTGCCGTGTATTTTTTTGTCTGTCTTTTCTTTTATCTGGCAAACGGCCTGTTCAGGAACGGCGGATCGCTTATCTGGGATTTGGATCATGAGGTGCGCTTCCTGGCCTTTGGGGTGATTCTGTATTTGTTTCACCGCACCGGACTCAAACCCTGGACCCTCTGGTATGGCGCGGCGGCGGCGGCCATTATTTATGGCGTATTTTCAGTTTATTACATATACGGCATGTCCGTCGGGGACAGGGCCACCGGGGCCTATCACGCCATTGCGTTCGGCGACACGGCCCTGGCCATGGGATTTATCAGCCTGACCGGGTTGCGGTATTTTCACGAAAAGCACCCGGCCCTGGCGACGGTTCCGCTGTTGGCGCTGGCATGCGGCATTCTGGCTGCTTTTTTATCCGGCACCCGGGGCGCGCTTGTGGCCATCCCGCTTCTGGGGATTATCTTTTTTATCCAGCTCGGCTCATTCAGACGGCCATGGCGCAGCCGGCTGGCCCTGATTCTGGCCGTCACCCTTTTGTCCATCAGCCTGTATCACCTGCCCGGCTCTTCCCTGGATCAGCGGGTCCGGACCGGATTTACCCAGGCCGAAGCGTTTTTTAACGGGGAAGGCACCGGAGACTACGTGGTGCGGCTGGCCATGTGGCAGGAAGCGTGGCAAATGTTTACCGACCATCCGGTGATGGGGTGGGGGAAAGAAGGGTATCGGAAAATCATTCGCGAGAAAGCCGGCCGAAATGAAATTCCCGAATCCATTAAGAAATTCGGCAGTCCGCACAATATGTACCTGACCAACATGGTGGCTTACGGCGTCACCGGTCTCCTGATTCTCCTGTTTATTTTCATCGCGCCGCTGTCGGTGTTGATTCCCGAGACCCGAAGCTGGGGACCGTCAAGAGATATCGCTTATGCGGGAATTATGCATATTGCATCCTTCATGCTGTTTGCCGTCACCGAGACGGTTTTCTCCCGAAACATCAACATCAATATGTATATGATCCTCCTGGCCGCCATATTGACGTTGACCAAATTTTACAGAACCGAACTGCCTGAAAAATCAAAATAAAGGATCGTCATGGCCTACCGCGTGCTCTGCGTCACGGACAAAAGCGACCTGCCGGAAACGGAACTGTTTATCCGCCTGAAAGCCGATGGTGTGGACATTGAAGTGATGTGCCATCCGGGCGGGAAATATTATGAAAGGCTTAAGCAGGCCGGCGTACTGACGGTGGACCTGGTTTTAAAAAACCGGCTGGATTTCGCGGGGGTCCGCCGCATCAGGACGCAACTGGGGATTAAGAAATATGACATCCTGTATTGTTTCAACAATCCGGCTGCGGCAACCGCCCTGATGGCATCCCGCGGAATGTCCTGCAAGGTCATCACCTACCGGGGTGTGGCCGGCAATGTGGGTTTTCTTTCCCCCGGTTCCTGGATGACCCACCTGCACCCCAGGGTCAGCCGCATCGTCTGCGTTTCCGATTCCGTGAAGTCCTATTTTCTCTCCCTGCATTTTCTGGGGTTCCGGTTAAATCCCAAAAAACCGGTCACTATATATAAAGGACATGACCTTGCCTGGTACCGGAACCCGCCGGTGGATTTAACCCAGTTCGGCATTCCCGGCAATGCATTTGTGATCGGGTTTGCCGGACGGAACCGGCCCAACAGAGGGTTAAATTATATTGTCGATTCGGCCCGGTGGCTGCCGAAGGATGCCCCCATCCATTTCCTGTTTTTGGGGAAACTGACGGATGACATGAAACTCAGGCGCAGGATTGATCAAAGCCCGTACCGGTACCGGATGCATCTGGCGGGGTTCCGGAATGACGCCCCGGCCATTGCCGGGGCCTGCGACACGTTTATCATGCCGTCCGTATTCAAGGAAGGGCTTTCACGGGCCGTCATCGAGGCCATGGCTTACGGCACGCCGCCCATTGTGACGAATATCGGGGGAAACCCGGAACTGGTGATTCACAATGACAGCGGGCTGGTGATTCCCCCCAAAGATCCGGCCGCCATCGCAGCCGCGATTCTGGAACTCTATCATGATCCCGCCAAAAAGAAACGTTTGGGCGAAAACGCAACGCGGCGGATTGACGCCCAATTCAACATCAAATCCACGGTGATCAGTACCCGGCGGTTGTTTGAGGAAATCCTGAACGAATAATTCCAATACGCTGTGTTTTTTCACCGCTTCCCGCCTAAGAGCCTGTTTGATAATCCCGTCTGAGGCCCGCTAACTGCGTTGTCAAGCGGCTCAAATGCTCACATATCAACTATATGCTGCGCGTTTTCGCCGCTTTCCGCCTTGTTATCGGGCCTGATCCGGACTTTTCAAACAGGCTCTTAGGCAGTGGGTGTTGAGTTGCGCACCGGCCCCCTTGTATAAAAAAAAATACACCCCCATATCGCCTGATACATCAATTAATAATTATAATATAAATATGTTATGCATTTTTAAGCGCCTTGGCTTCAAAAAGCAGTACACAAAAGTAAACAAATTTGTCCTGATTGTGGTACCTGTAATTTTTATGGCTTTTTTTATTATCATAAAAAAATAAAGAGGTTATGATCTAAATTATGGATAATGGCTCCTGAAATTTATGCTGGCACGCATGTTGCATTAATGCCACAATGTGATAGGTAAATTTTAACAACACCCCCTGACAAGGAGTATAGCATGAAAAAAATCTTATTTGCTTCAGTCGCCATCCTGCTGTTTGCCGCGATCGGCTTTGCCGAAGATCGCGGAATGACCCTGAGCAACTCACCCGATCCTGCCGTTATCGGACAGAACGTCGCGATAACCTGCCTGGCCACCGGCGAATGGCGGTATAACCGGATCACAAAATCGGAACTGACGATCTTCAATGCATCCGGTGTAAAGATTGTTAATCGTGCGTTAATGAAAATCGACGGCAAAACCGCCACCTATAATTATGCCATCGCCGCCGGCGCAAAACCCGGAACCTGGCGGTTTGAATGCCGGGTCAGCGACGGCAGGGAAACGGAAACAGGCAAACGCAGCTTTAAAGTTGTCTCATCCGACACGACCGAAGAGGAATATACGGTGCTGGCCTATGATGATTTTGAAGGCGGCTGGGGCCATTTCACCGACGGCGGATACGACTGCGCCTTATACACCGGCGATACCTATGCCCATCAGGAGAAGGCGGCCGCCAATATTCAGGATAATTCCGGTGCGGCATCGTCCTTTTATTTAACCAGGGGCATGGATGTCGCCACTCCGGGATATACAAAAATCAAGATTGACTTTTATTTTTATGCGGTCAGCATGGATAGCGCCGAGAACTTCCGGGTTCAGTATTATGACGGAGCTGCCTGGCGCACTGTTGCCGATTATGTCCAGGGGGTTGATTTCAGCAATAACCGGTTCTATTCCAAAACAATCACCATAACCGATTCGGAATACGTATTTCCCTCAAACATGAATATTCGGTTCATGTGCGATGCGAGCAGCGATTCAGATGATGTGTACATTGATGAAGTCAGGATCTCCGCACTGGGTGACGGAGCCCCGCCTCAAAACAATCCCCCGGTGGCCAATGCCGGCGGACCCTACACCGGCACTCCCGGACAGACGGTCAGCTTCAGTGGTTCCGGCTCATCCGATCCGGATGGTGATGCGTTGACTTATTCCTGGAACTTCGGCGACAGCAGCACGGGAACGGGGGTCAGCCCCAGCCATACTTATGCCGCAGCCGGGACATTCACCGTTTCCTTGACCGTCAATGACGGAAAAGGCGGCACCAATTCCAGCCAGACCACGGCCACCATTACTGCGGTCTCCGTCAATCATCCCCCGGTGGCCAATGCCGGCGGACCCTATACCGGAACAGCCGGACAGTCGGTCAGCTTCAGCGGCGCAGGTTCATCCGATCCGGACGGTGATGCGTTGACCTATTCCTGGAATTTCGGCGACAGCAGCACAGGAACGGGGGTCAGCCCCAGCCATACTTATGCCGCAGCCGGGACATTCACCGTTTCCCTGACCGTTAATGACGGAAAAGGCGGCACCAATTCCAGCCAGACCACGGCCACCATTACTGCGGCCTCCGTCAATCATCCGCCGGTGGCCAATGCCGGCGGACCTTACACCGGAACGGCCGGACAGTCGGTCAGTTTCAGCGGTGCAGGCTCATCCGATCCGGATGGCGACACGTTAACCTATGCCTGGAATTTCGGCGACAGCAGCACGGGAACGGGGGTCAACCCCACCCATACCTATGCCGCAGCCGGGACATTCACCGTTTCCTTGACCGTCAATGACGGAAAAGGCGGCACCAATTCCGGCCAGACCACGGCCGCCATCAGCATTGCCGCAGGCGGACATGCGTCGATCCAGTCCTATAATGGTCCCGGCACCTGCATCGCGTGCCACCCGGCAGAGGCCCAGGAAATGTTGAACAGCCTGCACATGAAATGGGCCGGCCCCACACCGGAACTCACCAACACGACCGGTGAAGAGCTCGGCAAGGCAAAGGGCGGCGTCAACACTTTCTGCACCTACGCCATGTCCTCCAAAAATGCGTGCTTCACCTGCCATGTCCGGACCGACGGGAATGCACCGGATGCACCCCAGGCCAATGACGTGGATTGTCTCATGTGTCACAATGATGTGTATCAGCGAAAATTCATAGCAGACCCCAACAATACAAAAACCGTCACCAATATTCTCGGTCAGGTAAAAACATACCTGTTCGGCAAAACCGACGCGGATGGTAACTATCTGTCCGAACCGGATTTCAGCAAAATGCCCGTGGGCACCACCATGGCAGGCCTTGCCCAAGGGGTCCATTTGCCTACCAAAAAATCATGCCTCCGGTGTCATGCGGGTGCAGGTGGCGGGGACTGGGCAAAACGGGGGGATATCGGCGTAAATTCCGCAAACCCGACGGTGGATCAGGATTTCCATATGGCTTCCGCTGGTGCGGATCTGTCCTGTGCGGATTGCCATGCCAAAGGCAACCATCTCATCGGCGGCCGGGGAATTGACCTGCGCGCAACCGAAGCTCCGGATCCGAAATGCACGGACTGTCATTCGACTTCACCCCATGGCGACACCACAATAAACCGCCATGCTACCGGCCGGGTCGCATGCCAGACCTGCCATATTCAGACATTCGGCAAAGGCGGAGCGACGGAAATGGCCAGAGATTGGATGAAGCCTTACTGGAATGCCGGCTTATGTTCCGGCCAGGGCGGTTTCCCCGGTGAAGAATTCAAACTGTCCAATGTGAAACCGGATTACCGATGGTTTGACGGCACTTCCTATGTGTATAATGTCGGTGAAACCATTGCGCCCAATGCGGACGGCACCTATACCATGGCAAAAGCCAACGGCACCATATTTGACGGCAAATCAAAGATCGTGCCCATCAAAGACCACTGGTCGGTTATGGGGCTCAGTTCGGACAATAAAATTGTTCCGCCGGTCATCATGGACATGTTCATGACCGGGTATTTTGATGATGCCATCCAGGCAGGCATGGACGAGCAGAGCATGCCGGGCAGCTATCAGGTTGTCAATACCAACGCTGAATTGCTGATCACCCATGGGGTGGACCCGAAAACAAAAGCGCCGGCTTGTGCGACCTGCCATGCCAGCAGCGGCAAATCAAACCTCATGATTCCGTTTGCCGAACTGGGATATCATAAGTTTCTTGCCAATGTGGAGTCCTGCACCAAATGCCATAGTCAAAAAACGGCAAGTTTTACGTCCATGCACGACAAGCACGTACGCGATAAACGCTTGAGTTGCACCCAGTGCCATACGAAGTAATGCCCGGACAAAGTTGACCGGCTGAAGCGTTAATGCAGCAAAAAGCGCTCGGTCAAGTAAAACCATAACACCCTAAAGCAAAAAGGAAAAAGGACGCGCCGGAAATCGGCGCGTCCTTTTTTATTTGCACAAATCCCGGCCCCGAAAATCAGGCAGCCGCCCGCTAAAGCCCTGCGCCCAGTGCCTCCGCCCTCTCAACCAACCCGGCGTCGTTTTTTGCGGCTTTCCGGTCTATTTCGGCACCGTATTGATGAAGGAACTCAATGCTTGCCGCACCCAGGGAAAGGGGAATCACATTCAGCCATTCGTTTAAGTGATCATAAAACTGGGGCAGCATTTGCGCGGGTTCAACGTCCCCCCGGGAGACAACCAGGATGAATTTTTTGTTTGACGGAAAATCAAAGCGGAAGACCTCTTCTCCGGTTTCGGGGTCCGTGCCGGTTTCCAGAAAAGAGTACAGGCGGTCCACCAGCATTTTAAACTGGGCGCTGACATGAAACCAGTAAACCGGGGTTCCCAGAACAATGGCGTCGTATTCCGTCAAATCCCGCAAGAGCGGCGACAGATCATCTTTTTGAACGCAATGGCCCAACTGTTTTTTGCACCCCTCGCACCCCATACACCCGTGAATATCCATTTCCCTCAGATTGACCAGACGGGTTTGGGCCCCTTTTTTGGCCGCGCCCCTCAATACCGCCTCCACCAGGGTCTGGGTGTTGGCGTTTTTTCTCGGACTTGCATTAATACCAATGACTTTCATGGCGTCTCCTTTTCTTCCTTCTGCATTTTTTTCAATAGCGCCTCCAGCCCGCTGAACGGCTTGTGGGTCAGGGTCGGTTTGTCGTCTTCCCTTCCGCCGGATGAACCCTCATACCATTCGGCCACTCCGTCCCGGGAATGTTCATTGTCGTGGCAGTAAAGGCACAACAGTTCCCAGTTGCTGCCGTCCGGCGGGTTGTTGTCATGGTCGTGGTCCTTGTGATGGACCGTGAGTTCCCGCAGCCGCTTGCCTTCAAATTCCCGGCCGCACCGGGCGCAGATGGGGGGATACATTTTAAGGGCCCGGCCCCGGTAGGACTTTTCCTTTTCCTCCCGGTTTCGCCGGGCTTCGGCCAGAATTTCGTCCATCCGGCCCGAACCGGATGGCGGTTTATTCGATGACATGAATCCTCCTATTCGTATTGATGTAAAAATTTGCTTATGAGCGGCAACCATAGGTCAATCAGGAAATGATGATTCCACCCATTACTCTTTCAGAGAATTTTCTAAAGGAATTTCATAGCCTGCATTTCGGTAAATATCTCTGATTTTAACTAAATCGTCAATTTTAGAAGTTCCGGTAAACAGGTGGTCCAGAATCAATAATTGCTTTTTGGGAGTATCTTTATAAAGCAGTACGATGGGGACATTCGCTTTATTGGCGATATGCCAGAACCCTGTTTTGATGCGCCTGACATCCTGTCGGGTGCCTTCGGGAAAAATGACAGGAATAAATTTTTCTCTTTTTGCAAATTCATCCACCACCTGATCGACCATATCGCCTGCCGCGTTTCTGTCCACCGGCAGCACGTGCAGCGCCTTAAAGCCTATCGACATCGGCCAGAACATCCATTCTTTTTTGATCATGGGGCTTGTCTGAATGCGATTGACAAACGAAAATGCAATGCCGAAAAAGGCGTCCATGTTGGTGTTGTGGGGAAATCCGATCAACAGATACCTGGTTCCGATCTCTTTTGGAACAGACTGACACGTCCAGCCTTGCATTTTAAAAAAAATCATGCCAATCCAATACTTTAACCATACTGCAACAGAACGCATACAACTCCTTAATTTAAAACAGTGGACTTTCTTTTATAGCAGGGTTTATCCGATGCCCTGTGCTTCTCCTCCATAAGAAGCTATCGTTTTTCTTTTACCACTTCCAGATATGGCCGTCCCTTCTTCAGCCTCACCACCCCGGTCACGGAAATCTTTTCCCCGGCAGGTTTTGCCGCATCCAGGCCCGGCGGAACCGGTCCGTGCACGTAGAGGCAGCCCGATGGGTCCGCGATCATCCAGTCACTGCGGGAAACCGGGGGCCCGCCGGGGCATGGTCCCCGCCATCCGTTAAACACGCCTGTTACCGTGACGGTAACGGATTCAAACCGCGCGGATTCTGCAAGAATAAGCCCCATAACGCCTGTCGCCTCCTCATCGGATGCCGCTGAATGATGGGCCGCTGAACGGGCCGCGCAGGCCCCGATGCCTGAAAAAATTATCCCTGCGATCATGAAGATAAGGGCTGTTCGTTTCCATCTCATCATTTTACCTCCGCATTCAATTTGGGGGCCCGTTTTTTGGGGGTCATATGAAACGTTACCTTACGCCGGCCCGTGTTGATGGTCACCGTCCCCTCTTCGGGAATTGCCCGGGTCAGGGCCCCGGCATACCAGTAATTGCTGTAGCCGTTCAGCTCATCCAGGGAGGTGATGTCGCTGAAGTCACCCAGGTAGGCGTTGCTCAGATCCATCATCACAGGGCCGATCATCTGCCAGTCGCCCGCATCCGGATCCAGATACCAGAACTCCACATTGGCGAACGTTCCGGACTTCCCGTCCTTGTAATATTCAACAAACACATCATAATCGCCGGGCTGAACATAATCGTTGGACACATAATATTCCACCGACTCACCCACATCATAGGAATCCCCGGAGAAAAAGCCGTTGGGCGTGGTCTGACCCATCCACGGCGCATAAATCTCAAGGTTCGGCTCCCACACATAAAGGTCCAGGTCCGCGTCCGTATCCCAGGCAATATAAAAGGAAAAACCTCCGGCATGCAGGGTTTCCTGTGAGCCGGCCACGATTTTCGCCACGGCTTCAGACCATACGGTGGCCCGGGTCTGGTTGCAGGCCAGCAGATTGTAATCCCTGAGGTCATTGAAGAGCGTGTCGCTCGACACCTGGCCCAGGGACGGGACAAACACCGCGAGACCAAAGGCGTCATCCACATCATCCCCTACCGTGCGGTTGCCGACCACGGCCCTTTCGACCGCATTGTTTACTTCCAGGGCCGCATTTCGGGCGCTGCTGTCCGGCAGCCCATTTGCGATGCGTGCGCTGAAATCATGGAGATCCAGATTGGTTTTGTATTCAAAATTCTGCCCGTTGGTCTGGGCCTGGGCGATCACACCGGACACGGTATCGTAATCGGCGACAATCACATCCGCAAGGTTCAGCATGGCCGTATGCAGATCCGGCAAAGCCGACATATCCACCGCGGATTTGGTCACTTTTTCCGCCCGGGTATCCGGGTCGCTGTAATACGCATGGTATTTTTCCACAATGGTTTCGGACAGTTCCCTGCCGGTCATGCCGGGCCGGGCCTTGAGGGCCGAAAGAATCGTATCATAAGGGTCGCCTTCGCCGGGCTCCACCTCCTCGGAAAACACCATGTAGTCCGTAAGCCCCAGAAACTCATACGCCACTTCGTACATGGCCATGAGGCAGGCGTCGAAATTGACCACATCCAGGTGTACCCCGGCGGTTCGGACCGCCCCGGCCAGTTCCGGCAGGCTCATAAAGGAATCGCTGGTTTCATCCTGCACCGCACCTTTGAACAACGTGGATTTTTTCCACCCGGCCCCGTGGTCCCAGATCACCAGGGCGTAATGTTCCGCCGGATAGGTCGCGGACGCCCATTTGATAAAACCCGCCAGGGCTTCCGGGGAACCCATATCCACATTTCCGGTGGATTTTCCGGCCTCGAGATTCACGTTGTCGGGATTTCCGTCATTGCCGACCCGAAACCGCAGGGTCTCACCCCCATACCCGTCGTGGCCGATGGCCCCGAAATCCGTATAAAACGAACTGAACTCAGCCTGAAGCACGATGTTGACTTTTTCGCCGGACCCGGCCGTCTCCATTTCATTGAGATCAAACAGGCCGGCGGTGGACAGGTTGTTGTCCGCACCCATATAGACCATATACGTCCAGTCCGCGCCGGTGACGGTATTGTCTGAATCGCTTCCGCCCCCGCTGCTGCATCCCGCAATCAGGAGGCACAAGAATGGAAGAATAATTTGTCTGCATAACCGGCGTATCATGCTGGGAATTTCCATGCTGATTTCTCCATTTTTAAAGTAACCCCCATGCCCGGATGGGCACAACGAATGATGAAAATAAAGACTTCACTGATTTTTTTCTACGCCTCTGCGCGAATTTTTTTTCTCCCGCGGAGACGCTGGGCCGCAGAGGGTGGCTTGGTTTGCATTATTTTCCCGTTAAAGGCAGGAATGCAACCGCCAACAAAGCTTGTTATAGATACAACTATTTGAATTAAATGTTAATTTTTTATTTTCACATAAATACCACAGAGAGCACGGAGATCACAGAGTAAAATTATTATTAACAACCTCAACCTCTGTGTCCTCTGTGCTCTCCGTGGTTAAAAAAAGTCCTTTTTCATATATAACCGGGGGAAAACCATTTTATTAAAAATACCATAGAGGCGGGCTGCGGATTTTGCAATTTGAAAAAACCGGACGTTGCCTGATGGGCACCTGAACTTTTACATCAGATCCAGAATTTCCAGGGGCTCTGAGACAATCGCGCCGGGACGATGGACCGCCAGATCCTTTCGTTCGGTGAACCCCCAGCTCACGCCGACGGCATCCATTCCCGCATTGGCGGCGGTTCTCATGTCCACCGGGCTGTCCCCCACAAACAGACAGGCCGCGGGCCGCACATCCATCCGCCGGGCGATTTCCAGAGCGCCCGATGGGTCCGGCTTCAACGGCACATTTTCCCGCTGCCCGAACACCATTTCAAAGGGATGGCCGGACAAAAATCTTTCGACGCATTTTACAGTAAATTCGTGGGGTTTGTTGGATAGAACGGAAAACCGGACCCCCCGGCCGGAAAGCTGATGGAGCAGTTCCGGAATCCGGGGGTAAGGGCGGGTGGTGAGGTGCCAGTTGCGAGCGTAATCCTGCCTGAAATCCGCCAGACAGCGGTCGATGGTGTCGTCCGTGGCCTGTTTCGGCGGCAACGCCCTTGAAATGAGCGTTCTGGCCCCGTCGCCCACAAACGACCGGCACACATCCACGGGATGGCCGGAAAACCCGTTCTTTTCCAGCGCCCGATTCACCGCGCCCGCAATGTCCGCCAGGGTGTCCAGCAGGGTGCCGTCGAGATCAAACAGGACGGCCTGATAATTTGTCATGATGATTTCTTTTATGGATGATTTATAAAATCTGATTTTGCAAACCACACGAATTTATATTATGAGGATTCTATAAAAATTCAATTCCAGATTCAACCGGTTACGGAAAGATATGATAAAAATCAATGGTTCCAATAGGATAAATTCGGGGAAAAAATCTGTTTTCCGGGCCGGTCCATGGTTCTGGGTCTTTTTTCTGCTGACGGTCGTTACTGGCGGCTTTTTGAGATTGTACCTGATTTCTGATCAGGTACTTTTGGATGATGAATGGCATGCCCTCAATTTTACCATCAATCATTCTCTATGGTATCTGCTCAACCATTTTACCCGTGCCGGTGCCAACATTATTCCGGCGAATGCCTATACGCGCATTTTGCTAATATCATCGGGCTGGTCGGAAATCCTTCTTTTGTTACCGTCTGTGATAGCCGGACTCGCCAGCGTTGTGTTGTTTCCTCTGGTTTTGAAACGCATTTTCAGCAGCCGGGTAACACTGTTTTTCTCCTTTCTGTTTGCGGTTTCGCCCCTCATCATTTTTTACAGCCGAGTATGCAGACCTTACAGCATCTATACCTTTCTGGGTTTTCTGAGCCTATGGATACTCTATGAATGGTCGTTATCCGGTGAAAAAAGATTCGGCCTGCTGTTTACAGCGGCTGGCGTCTTGTGCATTTATTTTCATCTGATGGGAGTAATTTTTGTTTTTGTGCCTTTGGGGTGCGTCATTATAGTCAAACTGATGCTGAAATTTCCAGAATTGCACATAATCCGGGAGCGGATTCTCCCTGGTTTTACGGAACTTATCGGTACAGGATGCGGCATCCTGATTTGCCTCGCCATTCTTCTGACAGCCGCCATCATCCAGAGGCTGCCAAACATGAATTCGAATGTGGGCCCTGCAGAGTTCTCTCTTCAGTCCATCATTGGATTTTTTCAAATTCTCAGTGGAACCTCCCATCTTTTTCTGAACATTCTTTTTTATGTGTGTTTTGTCATCGGCTCAATCCGGATGTTCAGAAAATCGTTCCTGCTGGGCTTCATTTTTATCAACGTATTTGTCGCTTATGCGGTTGTATCGTTCATTACAAAATTCGATTATGCACATGTGCCGCTGGTTCTTACACGATATGTAATCCCTGCGTTTCCAATGGCTTATATTCTAGTCGCCCTGGGTCTGGATGGCTTGTGGGCGGCTACAGTTCTTATCCCGGCAAACCAAAAAATCACAAACGCTATGTGTTACGGGGTAGCCGGATGTTTTCTGGCAGGTCTTTTCTGGACAGGCCCCCTGCGGCAGACCTATGCAGCCCCCAATAACTTCACCAGCCATTCCGCATTCCAGGAATCCTATGCGCCCATCGACTGGACTAATCCTCGGATTTCAGAAATGATTCAAAGGCGTTACGCGATAAACAAAAACACGATATCTGCTTTTTATAAAACCCTTGCCGTCCGGCCGGAAGTCAAAAAAATCATTGAATACCCCATGTCGCTGGGCAATCATTTTAACCTGTTTTATTATTATCAGCGGGTTCACGGAAAACAGGTGGCCGTGGGATACACCCGGGCCATCAAAGACCCGCCGGATGTATCAACCGGTGGTATTTACGGCGACATGATCGCGGACCAGATATTGAGTCAGGTGAAAGATCCGGGTCAACTGAGATTTCGAAACATGGTGGATATACTGGACATGGCGGCTGTCAAAAGCAGCCGGGCGGATATGGTGATTTTTCATAAAAACACGGAAGCGGAACTATTTGAGCCATTGACCGGCAATGATGGGCGAGAGGTTCCCCTGGTATCCGCTGTTTCAGGGGTTTACCGGAAAATTTTCGGCCAGCCGGTTTTTGAAGACAACCATCTGGTTGTTTTCAGGGTTTCACTGAACATTATTCCAATTCCAAATCAGAGATGATATCAAGGCGGAGAGGATTGAGGCGACGAAGGCGTACAGTTAGTACGTTGAGGAGCCGAAGACGAGCCAACGAAGATAGCGCTATGATTTGGGATTGGAATTACTCCGCCGGGGCCGCCCACTCCCGCCACCCTTTGATCAGGGGGAAGTAGAGTCCCAGCATGATTTCCCGGTCTTCTTTGGCCCGCATCAGGGCCGCGTAGGTTTCCAGTTGGTTTTTATAGCGCTCTTGTTCGCGGCCCAGAAATTCATCGGTTGAACCGCCCCGATGGATTCCGGTTTTATAATCAATAATCCACCGCACGCCGTTTTCATCCACAAATGTCCGGTCCATCGCAATGCTTGTTATCCCTGCGGCCGTCATGCCGGTCAGGGCGTATTCACAGGCCCCGTTCGTATGTCGGGCCAGTATCCACCGGCCTTGGTCATCGGTCACGGCATGAATCAGCGCTTCCTGAACCTGAGCCACGGCGTCTTTCATCGACTCCCCGGCCGCGCCCGAAGAGATCAGATCTGTTTTAAACACGGCGCTCATACTGCCAATCTTTGCCGCGCTCCAGCCTTCCAGCCCCTGCTCGCAGATTGCCCGCAGCCATCGATGGACCACATTCCCGACATGCCGGGCAGTTTCGCCGGCCCATTCAAATTTCGGCATACCCGCAGCCATATCTGCGGTTGCCGGTGTGCCGGGCTGCGTTTGCCATACAATATCCGGGGGCGGGACCGGGAGTTGCCAGTCCGCGGACAGCAGCCGGATAAAAGGCACTATGAGCGGCGACGGTATTTCATCGTCTTCACTGCTTGATCCGGCATTCGCCGGTGCCTCCGGGACGATGGTGTTGGTTTCCGCCATCCGGTAAAATGATTCGCTCACCGCCGGCCAAAGGGTGTTGAGCAGGGTTTTTACGGCAGGTTTCCTGATTTCCCGGGTTTCCGGAACAAACCCCGCGCCGCCCATGAGATGGAGCTGTTTTTTGGCCCGGGTGGCCGCCACGTAAAGCAGCCGGGAATCTTCCCAGGTGCGTTTTTCATACTGAATTTTCTCGATATAATGATAAATTGGATCCTTATCCGCACCGGTTTCGGCAATGGGCGCCAGGAGAAGATCGCGTCTGCCGGCAGATGTCCGCTCAAGCCAGCGCAAAAGCTGGGCCGGGTCCGGGGGCGGTTTTTTTTCGAGAGCCGGTAAAATCACCGTGTCAAACTCCAACCCCTTGGCTTTGTGGATGGTCATGATCTGGAGCCTGTCGTCCCCAGGGCTGTCCGGCCGGGCGTAGAGGGATGATGCCGATTCTTCCAGCTCCGCTGCATCCACCGGGACTCCGCCCGCCGTCTGCCGGTCGATCAAATCCAGAAACACGTCCACATCTTCCAGTTCCGACGGGTCAAACACGCAGGCCGGGCCGCCGAGCCCAAGCCAGACCCCTTCCACAGTCCGGCGCAGGGTTTTGCGCTGCCGGTTCAGCATGGCGGCCATCATAATATCGCGCACATGAGCCAGCCGGGTTTGCCCGTCCGGACTCAACCGGGCCACCCGCACGGGATCGCTCATCAAATCCGGAATGGTTTTCCCCGGCCCATCGCCGGCCAGAATGTGAAGGTCATGAAGGGAAAGCCCGCACCAGGGAGCCCGGAGCACGGCCAGCCAGGCAATGCGGTCCGCCGGATGCATCAGGGCCCGGGTCAGGGAGATGAGATCCAGAATCACCGGCCGGCTTTCCAGGGAATCGATTTCCACCGCCTGAAAGGAAATTTTCGCCTGTTTTAAAGCAGGCACAATGGACGCAAGATGGGCCCGGCCCCTCACAAGAACCGCGATGGTTCCGTCCGGATCATGCTTTCGGGCGTTTTTCACGCACGCCGCCACAGCCGCCGCTTCCGCATCCCTATCGATAGGCACAAACGGATGCACCGTCACGGCCGGGCCGTCCAATGCGGGATGAAATGCGTCCGAGGGCGTATAAGGCACCCGGCCGGTGGTGATGTCCGGGGAGGATGACATGATGTTGGGAAAATCGTCATTGACCCAGTCAATAATGCCTTTCTGGGATCTGAAATTTACGGACAACCGGAGGGGCTCAAGAATCACCGTCCCTAGCCCGTTTTTCCAGGAGTTTAAAAACAGGCCCACCTCCGCTTCCCGGAACCCGTAAATGGACTGCATGGGATCGCCCACGGCGAAAAACGTGCGGCCATCTCCCGGCATCCACCCGTTGGTGAGGCGTTCCAGCAGGTAAAACTGGGAGGCGCTGGTATCCTGAAACTCGTCCATGAGAATATGGGAAATGCGGTAGTCCAGGGCAAGGGCCAGGTCCGTGGGTTCTTCGGGATCGCCTAATGCTGATGCGGCCCGTAGTCCGATTTCCGCAAAATCCACTTTTCCCGCACCCTGAAACACCAGCTCCAGATGGCCGGCCGCCACTTTTAGAATTTCAAACAGGGCCTGCAGGATGCCCCACTGGCCGTCGGTATAGGCAGGGTCCGGCAACATGCGCACACCGGCCAGGTTTGACGCCAGATCATCCTCACCGTCAAGGCCTTTCAGGTAGTCGGCAAACCCATCCTTGTGCTGCTGATACCGCTGTTTTAACGCAGCATCCTTCACACTGCCGGGGGCCGGAAATCCGATGTTTTTATTGATGGCTTTCCGCCAGCCGCCGTCCCCGGTGAGCATCAGGGAAGCCAGGCCCTGCCACTCATGCAGGACGGATGCATGGGCTTCCGGCAGGTCCGAAAGTCCCGCAAGGTGGCGGATGGGTGCGCCGGATCCGTCTTTTTTCAGGTTTTCCGCCGCAAACCGGGCGCTCGAAAGCAAGACGTCCATGCCGGTCCGGGGAAACCGGTCCCGGAGGGATGTCAGGGTTTCGTTGATGAGATCGGTCAGCGCATCTTCCAGAAACCCGCGCAATATCAGGCTATCGGTTGCCGTTATTCCAGACCCCGGGCCGGATGCCATCACATGCCGCAGCCACTGGTCTCTTTTGGCCAGCATCCCGGCCACCAGGGATTCGATCTTGGCCAGATGATTGTCCAGATGCCGGACCAGGGCTTCAATGGCCGGACTCCAGGCCGCGCCGGATTCCAGGTCCGCCACCGTGTTCCGGGCCGCCTGCCGGTAGAGGGATTCGGGCCGTTCGGCAATTTGCGGCTGAACACCGAACCGGGACAGGCAGGGCATCTGCCGGGTGAGTCCCGCGCACAAAGAGTCGATAGTCTGAATTTTCAGCCGGGAGGGGTTCTCGGAAATCCGCCACCCGCGACGGTCGTTCTGGAGAAGGACGGCCCGGGCCAGGGTCCAGGTTTTCAGGGCATGGGGCTCAAGGGGCGCTTCCGGATTTTTCCCCCGATCCAGGGCCTTTATTATCCGCCGCCGCATCTCCGCCGCTGCCTTGCGGGTAAAGGTGATGCTGATGATTTCCTCGGGTTCCGGAACCCCTGCCAAAAGCGCAAGATACCGCTGGATCAGGAGCTCCGTCTTGCCGGACCCGGCCGGCGCCTGAACGATGAATGATCGGTTCGTGTCAAGGGCCTGCTCCCGCTCATGGGCGTCTGGTATGGTCATGGGTTTCCGTCCGTTCCCGTATTTTCCAGAAATTCCGCCTCTTTTATCCGGCACAGAGGGCCAAGCCCACAATACCGGCAGGTGGTTTTTCCTAAAACCGGAGCGACCCATGCGATCCCTTGCCGCACTTCTTGGGCCAGAATTTCAATTTTATGATGCCAGAACGCGATGACCTCAGACATGGCGGCAAAGGGCTGCACGTCCCTGCCGATGGCGTCAGGAGAAGAAACACCGGAAATCACCGTCCCTTCTTCAGCCACCCCCAGGTATTTCACCCTGCCTTTTCTGATCTGACCGAACACCACCCCCGCCACCGGTTCATTCACCGCAAAACTGTAAAGGGGAAGCTGGGGTTCGGCGATTCGTTCCGAAAACCAGTCCTGAACCTTTGGTTCGCCGGTTTTATAATCCACAATCACGAGACGGCCGTCATCCAGGCGGTCGATCCGGTCGGCAAACGTTTTGAGTTCCAGGCCGCCCACCGTGCAGGCCAGCCTTTTTTCCCGATCCGAAACCGTAAAAGGGAAACGCTCCCTGTCAACAGCCAGCCATTCCAGAAGCAGGGCTTTAAGGCGCCGGGTTTCAAGCCGGGTAAATATCCGGGTGAAGGTTCGGGGATGGTCTTTCGTCGCTTGGGAAACCGCCTGGTCCACTGCCCGGCATATTACATCCGTCAGTTCCTCCTGGGGCAGATTCACCAAGGTGGCATGGGTCTTGATGTGTTCCCAGAAGAATTCCAGGGATTTGTGAACCAGGTTTCCCCGGTCCCTTGCGTTTAGCCCCGGCTCCGGCGTTTCCAGGGGCCGGGCACCCAGCCGGAAAGTGGCGAAGGCGCTGAAGGGACAGGCGGCCTGGGCCTTCAGCAGGCCGGTGCCCCCGCTGATACGGGTTTCGGCGTTGACTTCAGGGCCGTTCCGGTCAATGACCGTGTCCATGGCCGCGCTTTGACAGATCCGAAGCCGCCAGCCCTGATCCTCCCCGGTGAAGGCAAAACCTTCAAACCCTTCAATTAACGGGCTGGGGGCCAGTTCCGTGTCTCCGTCCCTGAGGGGGTAACTGAGTATCACCTGAGAGGCTGAGCCCAAAAGCTGATCAGTGGTCCGGCGGGCGAATTCGAATTCGCGTTCCGGAGATCCATGGGGAACATGATACCTGCGCTGGGCCCATACCGGCAGAAACGGATTGGGCCGGGAGGCCGGGGGCCAGGTTTCCGCATCCAGCCCCATCACCCACAGGTGGGTGAACCGCTCCCCGGCGGATTCGAGAATGCCTAATATCTGGACCGGCGCGTCCCCGGTTTCCGGCTGAAAGGTCGTCTCCGCCAGTATCCGGGTGAATTCATCAATCGCCGCCGCCATATCCATTTTTGAACACACCCTGTCCAGGGCCGCAAACCCGGCCAGCGCGTCATGCCAGGCCCCCACGGCCTGATATTCATCCGTTGTCAGGGTCCGCTCCCCCGGCCAGCCCATCTCCACGGATATGGACTGAAAATACCTGGCCCATTCCGACGGCTGCTGCTGATTGGGCAGGGATTGGGCCAGTTTCTGAACGGACTTCAACCGTGCATGTAATTTCGGACAAGAGACCCCCGGCCGGTGGGATGCGGTGTCGTGCCCCGCAGCATAATATATCATGGCCGATAACGGCAGTCCGGTTTCCCCGGCTTCCCGGATGCGGGCGTCCAGCAGGGCCCGAAGGGAGATCTCGGCCTCTGCGCCGGCCAGAAACGGAGACCGTAAAAACGCGCCGTATTGGGCGGCATCAAGGGGTCGGTACAGAAAATTCAGAATCTGCAGGGCGGCAATCACCACCGGATAATCCGACAAAGGGCGGCCCAGGGAGATATTATAGACCCGGGGGCCGGAATCATCCGGGGACAAAACCCTGGACGGGTGGAATACGTCATCCAGATGGCGGATCAGGGCCGGGCGGCGGGCCCTAAGGTCAGGCACAACAATACCGATGCGGGAATCCGGGTTTCCTTCAAGACAGGCCCTTCCCCAGCATGCAGCAGCGGCCATTTCCGCTTCCGCATCGCTTGCGGCATGGCGAAGGACCACTGCGGCTTCCAAGGGATCTGAAAGTGCGTACACCCCGGTGCCGGATGACATCATCACTTGTATCATGTCGGATTTGCAGGGAGACAGTTCGTCAAACCCGGCCAGGATGATCTGCCTTGGGGCCTTTATATGGCCGGATTGCATCAGATCCATCACCGCATCTGCAAGCCCGGCCCGATCCTGCCATCCCTTTTCCCGGCAAAGCCGCTCAAAACTTTTGGCCCATTCAAGAAAGGCGGCCGTGTCATCCGACGGGGCCTGCCCCAGTTCGTTCATGGGCACCCGCCACTCCCGGCACAATTCCCATGCCTCCATGGCAGGCCGGGCTGTTTCGGAAACCTGGAGCAGGTCTCGGCCCTGGTCCAGGTCCCATTTTCCGATGACCTGTTCCCACACCCGGCCTTCCTGTGTCTTTGACAGCAGCATCCTGAACCCGGTCTGTCCGGACCCTTGCTGGGAAATTGCAGCCTCATTATATAATTTTTCCAGCCATGCGCCATAGGGTAGAATGAGCGGGGTTTCCCAGACCCGCCTGCCGGAATGATATTGGCGGTCGTTATACTGATTTTTCAGATACCGGGCCAGCCGCTGGTTGACGGTGACCAGGACGGCCGACTGGTTTTCCACCATCTCCCGGGCTTTGGTTGATGTAATCGCTTCCGGCAAGGTCATTTTTGGATCTCTTCCATCAATTGGGACATGAATTTGTGGTTGGATTTGGGAAACGGATAATGATGCAGCGAGTCCGGCACCACCCACCGGTGGGCGGTATGCCCGTTCAGCCGGACCCGGCCGGACACCCAGTCGCAGATGAAAATATCGGCGGTGATTTTAAAATGGGTGTAGGCATGACGGATGCGGGTCAAGCGGGAGCGGACGGAAACCTTGACGCCTGCGGATGCTTTCAGGGTTCTTGCGCAGGCGTCTTCTGCGGTTTCATCCGGCCCGATCCGGCCCCCCGGAAATTCCCACAGCCCGCCCAGCAGCCCGGTTTCGGGACGCAGCACAATGAGGAGATGGTCGTTTTTAAACACCACACCGATGGTCAGATGGTGAAGCGGGGTCGGTGGTTTTTTGATTTTTACCGGAAAATCAGTCACCCGGCCATCATTAAACGCCATACACCAGGGGCAGATCGGACAATCGGAGCATAGCGGCCTGGTGGGTCTGCAAATCAGCGCCCCGAGTTCCATGACCGCCTGATTGAAGGTTCCCGGATCTTCCGGGTCCAGAAGGGCCTGGGCCGCTCTTTTAAAAATTTTATGGGAGGATGATCCGCTGACGGGCGCATCTATTTCCATCAGCCTGGCCAGCACCCGTTTGACATTGCCGTCCACCACGGCCACCTGTTTGCCGAAAGCGATGCTTTGCACTGCGGACCCAATATAATCCCCCACGCCGGGCAGGGAGAGAAAAGCTTCCCAATCATCGGGAACTTCGCCGTTGTGAAGGTCCACCACGAGCTTTGCGGCCTTGTGAAAATTCCGGGCCCGGGAATAATATCCCAGCCCCTCCCAGAGTTTCAGCACGGCCTGGAGGTCGGCGTCCGCCAGGGTGCGGATGTCCGGAAAGGCACGGACAAACCGGTTGAAATAATCCACCACCGTCGCCACCTGGGTCTGCTGAAGCATGATCTCAGAAACCCAGATATGGTAGGGGTCGCAGGTCTCCCGCCAGGGGAGGGTGCGCCGGTTTTTCGCATACCAGCCGGTCAGCGCCCGGCGAACCGCTTGCGTTTCTTCCACCGGGTTCCTCACCGCAGCACGGTTTTCAAAAGTTTCAGGTACTTATAGAAAGTCGGGTAGCGGAATGGAAAATCCACTCGGGTGGATTGTTTCATGATGCTCTTGTGGTGGGAAAACGTGTCGAACCCGAATTTTCCGTGATACCCCCCCATGCCGCTCCCCCCCACGCCGCCGAACGGCATGTACGGGGTGGCCAGATGAATCAGGGTGTCATTGATACATCCCCCGCCGAAAGACACCTGCTTCAACACCCTGTCCACAGTCTGCTGGTTTTCTGAAAACAGATACAGGGACAGGGGTTTGGGGCGATTGGTGACCGCGGTGATCACCTCGGAGATATCTTCATATTCCAGCACCGGAAGGACAGGGCCGAAAATTTCCTCCTGCATGACGGGCAATGACACGTCCGCAACATCCAGAAGGGTGGGCGCAATCGTCAGGCGCTCCGGGTCCGATTCCCCGCCGTACATGATCCGGGCGCCTTTTGTCAGACCAACCAGCCGGTCAAAATGATTGCGGTTGACAATTCTGGGGTAGTTCGGGCTGTTCATGGGCTGGGTGCCGTAAAATTTTTCAATGCACTGGATCATCCGGTCCACAAGCTGTTCTTTGACCGACTGATGGACCATCAGGTAATCCGGCGCAATGCAGGTCTGTCCGGCATTGATGAATTTCCCGGAAACGATCCGCCGGGCCGCGAGTGGGATGTTGGCGTCTTTTTCAACAATACAGGGACTCTTGCCGCCCAGCTCCAGGGTGACGGGGGTTAAATGCTCGGCTGCCGCGGCCATGACGGATTTTCCCACCCCCGGACTGCCGGTGAAAAATATATAATTGAATTTTTCAGCCAGCAGGGCCTTGCTCACATCAACATCGCCGGGCACCACCGTTATATAGGCAGGGTCAAAAATGGACTCAATCAGATCTGCCATCACCTGGGAGGTATGGGGGGAGAATTCCGAAGGTTTCACGACGGCGCAGTTGCCCGCAGCCATGGCCGCCGCCAAAGGCGCAAGGGTCAGTTGAAACGGATAATTCCAGGGCGAAATGATGAGGGCCACGCCAAAAGGTTCCGGATAGATATGGCTGACCGCCGGAAAATGATAAAACGGGGTCCGGACCCGCTTCGGTGTAGCCCACGCGCCGACCTTTTTGGCCATATACCCGATCTCTTCCCGCACAATCCCCACTTCCGTCAGGTAGCCTTCATAGGGAGATTTTCCCAGATCCTCATGCAGGGCTTGTAAAATTTTTTCTTCATTCCGGACAATGGCATGTTTCAACAATTTCAATTGCTTGATGCGAAAAGAAACTTCTTTTGTCTGACCGGAGTTAAAAAACGCCTGCTGATTTTTCAGCACCATATGAATCTCTGTCATTTTCTTTCTCCGTATTGAAGAGTGATTGACTTTTCTATCAATTGATGATCAAACAGCCTGTTATAAAATAAAAGAGATAAAGGCGTTTGTAAAGGGCCAACAAATAAAATCCATCATCGGTTCAGAACACATGATCAAACAAACCGCCACACCAACGCAGCCTAATCCGGGACAAACCGATCTGGTTGCCGACTGGGACCGTCTGTTTCGGGTCTTTATCTGCCCGGAAGGCCATGCGTCCAGGGCCACCCTCATCAAATACATGGACCGCATACTCTACGGGCTGAACGATTTTTTGAAAAAACACGTGGGCATCACCGAAGCCGTCAGCCTGAAAGACCTGTCCGAGCGATTCACAAACACCCTCATCAATGACAATCCGGAAAAAAAGCTCGCGGATGTCATCACCTGCCTGATCAAGGAAATCGCGCCCCATGCGGTGAATGTGTCGTCCCCTTATTTTGTGGGCCACATGACTAGCGCCATTCCCTTTTTTATGGTCCACCTCAAGACCATTGTCGCGGCCCTGAACCAGAATGTGGTGAAGCTGGAAACCTCCAAAGTGGTATCGGTTGTGGAAAAACAGGTGATCGCCAAAATTCACCGCGTGATTTACAATAACACGGAGGAATTTTACCGGCAGCACGTCCAAAACACCGACACCACCCTGGGGGTTTTTGTGGAAGGCGGCACCACCGCCAACCTGACGGCCCTGTGGATGGCCAGAAACACAAAATTTCAACCGAAAGCGGGATTTAAGGGCATCGAGGCCGAAGGCCTTGCCGCCGCTTACCGGGCCTGGGACATTGACCGCTGCGTTATTCTGGTTTCCCGCAGGGGCCATTATTCCTTAAAAAAATCCGCCGGCGTCCTGGGCATCGGTAATGACAATGTGATTCCCATTGATATCTGCAAAAACAACCGCATTGATCTGTCCTGCCTGAAACGGACCATCCGGCGGCTGGAAACGGAAGAACCCAGAACCTGCATTCTGGCCATTGTGGGGGTTGCCGGGGCCACGGAAACCGGCACCGTGGACCCGCTGGAAGATCTGGCGGAAATCAGCCATCGTGCGGGCACCCACTTTCATGTGGATGCGGCCTGGGGCGGCCCCACGCTGTTCTCCAAAAAATACAGACACCTGTTAAACGGCATCAGTCTCGCGGATTCCGTGACCATCGACGGGCACAAACAGTTTTATATGCCCATGAGCTGCGGTATGCTGTACTTGAAAGACCCGACCGCAATGGATGTGATCGCCTACCACTCCAACTATGTGAACCGCATGGGGTCCGTGGATCTGGGCATCAAAACCCTGTCCGGGTCCAGGGAAGCCAACTCCCTGATTCTGGACAGCGCTTTGAAAATCATGGGCGCGAAAGGGTATGCGCTTCTCATCGATCACGGCATAGAAACCGCCGCTGCATTCGCCAGGGAAATCAAAAAAAGAGAACTGTTTGAACTCATGACCCCGCCGGTGCTCAATATCCTGACCTACCGGATCTGCCCGCCGGACATCAAAGTCCTTCTGGAAACCGCCGATAACGAGCAACGGCGAATCATCAACGAAACGCTCAATACCGTCAACCGAAGGCTTCAAACCATCCAGAGAGAAGCCGGAACGAGTTTTGTCTCCCGCACCACGCTGCTGCGGGACAACAACCCGGACGACGCCATTGTGGTGTTAAGAAGCGTCATCATGAACCCCATGACCACCCTGTCCATATTAAATGAAATCCTGGATGAGCAGGAAGGGATTTTTGAGAGGGACTTGAAGGGGCTGGTGGAGGAAATGGCCGTAAGGGTTCAGGCTGACGCCTGAACAATCTCCACCGCCGCTCGTCCCAGCTCAAACGCCCGTATATTGGTTTCCACAAACGCTTTTTTCGTTGATTCCGCAATCGCTTCATGGATGCTTTCAGGGGTGATGGGCAGCCTGCCGGTCTGGATCAGCGCCCCCAGAAGCACCATATTCACCGACAATTCATTGCCCGCTTCTCTTGCCAGGGCATGGGCGTCCAGGGTGATCAACCGGCCCACCTTGGAACGTATCAGGCTTTTAATCGTGTCCATGTCCGGATACTTTCCTTTGCCGATGGCTGCGGTAAACGGCGGCAGGGGGGAGACATTGGTGATGACGGTGGTGTTCGCGTTGCACCGGCCCAGGGCCCGCAATGCCTCCAGAGGCTCAAACGCCAGAAACAGATCGGCTTCGCCGTCGGAAATAATCGTGCTCCGGGCGTCGCCGAAAATCATCGCAGACTCCACCACTCCGCCCCGCTGGGCCATGCCGTGAATTTCGCTCATCCGCACCGGAATATCCAGGCGGCAGGCTGCTTCCCCCAGCACCCTGGAAGACAGGAGGTTTCCCTGCCCGCCCACGGCCACTATGATCAATCGTGTGATATCCATATTATTTTCCATTCATCTCATATTTTATTTTATCGGTAATATCGCATGTTCCGGGCAGATCTGGGCGCAGACCCCGCACCCCGAGCACTGGTTCGGATTGATCCGGACCTTGTCGTTCTCCACAAAAAACGCCGGGCACCCCAGATCATTGATGCAGTTCCGGTGGTTTTTGCACCGGTCGCTCACATAAAAGGGCTTTCCGCCCGGTTTTTTGAGGCTGCGCTCAAACAGGACGCACCCCTGCTGGGCAATGATCACGGAAACCCCTTTGTGGTCAATGGCTTCCTGAACCGCTGCAATGCTTTTTTTGATGTTGTAGGGTTTGATGACGCTGATATGGTCCACCCCGATTCCCCGGACCACCGACTCAATGGAAACCCGGCCGTAGCCGTCATAATTCATGGCTTTCATGTCCACCCCCGGATGGGGCTGGTGCCCGGTCATGGCGGTAATGTGATTATCCAGTATGATCAAGGTGATATTATGATTATTGAACACCGCGTTTACGAGCCCGGCCATGCCGGAATGAAAAAACGTGGAATCGCCGATAAAGGAGATGACAGGTTTGTCGATGGTCTTTGAAAATCCGCAGCCCGTGCTGACGGACGAGCCCATGCAGATCAAAAAATCTCCCGCGGACAATGGCGGCAGAAATCCCAGGGTGTAGCACCCGATATCCGTGGTCCGGATGGTGGCGGCGCCTTTCGTGGCCTGGTTCACGGCGTAAAACATGGCCCTATGGGAGCATCCCGCGCAAAGATTCGGGGGCCGCTGGGGCAGTTCCGGCACGTCGGAGAGATCCAGAAGAGCCGGAGGCGTATATGGCGCGTTAAAAAACCTGGCCATCACGGCCCGGACCATGGCCGGATCAAACTCGAACAGCCGTGAAAACAGGTCCGGCCCCTTTCCCTGAATGGACCGGGTGTATCCGGCTTCCTGGGCAAAAGATTTTACCGCTTCTTCCATAAACGGCTCCCCTTCTTCCGCCACCAGCACCTTGTCGCAGTCTTTAATAAATGATTGAATGAGAAGGCCTGGCAGGGGATGGGAAAAACCGATTCTTAAAATTTTCACCTGACCCTCAAGCCCCAGGTTCCGGACCGCATCCGTCACGTAATTATAGCTGACCCCGTTGCAGATCACCCCGAAACGGCCCGTGCCGTGGGTGAAATTATAGGGCGAGCCGCCCGCCAGGGCTTCGGCAGTCTCCAGGTTTTTCAGGAGTTTGACATGAAGTTTGCGGGAAACCGCCGGCACGGTCACATAGTTAAACGGATCCCTGGGAAAATCGCCTTTGGTGACGGGTTTTTTGATCTCGCCCAGAGTCACCGGGGCCGTGGAATGATTCAGCCGAGTGGTGGTCCTGAAAATCACCGGCTCCTGAAGCTTTTCCGACAGGTCAAAGGCATATCCCATCATTTCCCTGGCTTCTTCCGCAGATGACGGTTCCAGGATGGGAAGACCGGAGAGTTTGCCGTAATACCGGTTGTCCTGCTCGTTCTGGCTGGAAAACATGTACGGGTCATCCGCCGTCAGAATCACCAGTCCGCCCCGGACCCCCACATAAGCCAGGGTCATCAGGGCATCGGCCGCCACATTCATGCCCACATGCTTCATCACGCACATGCTGCGAACCCCGGCATTGGCGGCTGCGGCCGCGACTTCCAGGGCCACCTTTTCGTTGGTGGAATATTCAAAATACAGGTCGCTTTCCTTGGACATCTGGAAAAAAGAGAGCGAAATTTCCGATGAGGGCGTGCCCGGATAGGTGGAGGCAAATGCCAGCCCAGCCTCAATGGCGCCGCGGGCAATGGCCTCGTTTCCCAGCAAAAACATTTTTTTGCCCGGCTGATCCACTAACAGTTTATGCATCTTTTTTTCCTTGCACCGAGTGTTGATATCTTCGTGACTCACTTAAAATATTTTTCGAAAATTTAATATATCAGCCCGTTTTTCCGTGTAAAGGGTTTTCTTGTTACCGGCCGGCTATGGCGATTGAAACCCGCATAAAAAAATTTTTTAAATATATTAAACACTTTTCCCCTGCATGAACATCGTTTACATTTTTATACTTGCTTTCCCCCCTTCACGCTGATAATTTTTTATCAAACCGGTTTTTTACAATTCAAGGATACGCCCATGATCAAAACGTTTCGCATCGTTCTTCCCAACGACCTTGCGGTCCGGGATAAATTAAAGAAAAAAATCACCGAATACGAAAAAAGGGTTTCAAAATTAAAAGAGACCCTTCACGTCAATCCGGAGCGCTCCTATAACTCCATTCCCGGTATCAAGGCCCTGATCGCCCGGCGGCTGTATCAGCGCGGTGAGATTGAAACCAGGGAAATGGCCAGAGAACTAACCGAAGAATACGGAAGAATCGATCCCGACCAATTCAACGTGGCTGCCGGTGTGATTAATGACTATTGCAGCACCGGCGGGAAGAAGGTCAAAAAAGGAACCGGTTTCTGAGAGCCTGTTTAAAAACCCCGCCTGAGGCCTGCTAACTGCCCCAATTTTATGGAGTGGGCAAATGCCTCAAACTGCTCACATAAACCACTATGCTGCGCGTTTTCGTCCTTTTCCGCCTTGTTATCAGGCCTGATCCGGGCTTTTTAAACAGGCTCTACGCCGCCCCACCCGAAATTTTTCTGATTTTTTAAGACGTATTTATACAACAAATTGATGTTATTCATTTTTTCCGAAGGCCCGGCTGGTTCAGCGGGCCTTCGGGCGCTTCTGCATATTTTTTCCTTCTTTTTTCAATTCCTTTACAACGCCACCTGCATTCGTTATAAAAAGGCAAACGCCGGAAGCCTGACGGTCTGTTCTTTAATCCGCCATGCCGGCACCCAAATAAAAAATTTTGAATGTAAGGTTACAACCCTATGGACACGCCCCTCACACTGGTCATCGCCACCCGGAACCAAAACAAAACATTGGAAATCCGAGATCTTCTAAAGGATTTCCCCATCACCATCAAAAACCTGGATGATTTCGGCCCCATTCCCGAGGTGGAAGAAGACGGCGATACCTTTGAAGATAACGCCTATAAAAAATCCAGCTTCACGGCACGGGTGCTGGGGGTTCCGGCCCTTGCCGATGATTCCGGCCTGTGTGTGGAAGCACTGGACGGCGCGCCCGGCGTTCTTTCCGCCCGATACGCGGGCGAAAACGCCACGGATCAGGAAAACTGCGCCCTGCTTCTTGAAAACCTGAAAAGCGAAAAAAACCGGAACGCATCCTTTAAATGCGTCATTTCCCTGGCGGTTCCCACGGGCGCAGCATTGACCTATGAGGGGAGCTGCGACGGAATCATTCTCGATAAGCCCCAGGGTTTCAACGGATTCGGTTATGACCCCCTGTTTTTTTTCCCGGTCTTCGGCAAAACCTTCGCCCAGCTCGATCTCTCGGAAAAAAGCCGCGTCAGCCATCGCGGCAAGGCATTAAGGGAATTCAGGGAAGAATTTGAGCAGGTCATACGGTGGCTCAACCTGCAAATGCCGGTTATCGAAAAATTCCCCTGCAAGGAGTAACCATCCGCCATGATCGAAGATCTTGTCATTCAGACCCGAAGCTGCCGGAGATTTCATGAAAACCGGCCCATCTCCATTGAAACCTTGAAATCCCTGGTGGACCTGGGCCGGCTGTCCGCATCCGCCGCCAACCGCCAGCCGTTAAAATACATTCTGTCCTGTGACCCCGTAACCAATGAAAAAATATTTCCTTGTCTGGCCTGGGCCGCCTACCTCAAGGACTGGGCCGGGCCCGCCATTGGCGAGCGGCCCGCGGGCTATATCATTATTCTCGTGGACACCCGCATCAGCAATGATTACTGGTGTGATCACGGCATAGCCGGGCAGAGCATATTGCTCGGGGCGACCGAAAAGGGGCTGGCCGGATGCTTTATCGGCGCCATCAACAAGGATCGTCTGCGCGAGGCATTAATCATTGACCCGTATTTCAAGATTGAGCTGGTCATCGCCCTAGGAGAGGCGGCGGAAACCATTGTGGTGGAATCCACTGCCGACCGGGACGGCAACATCCGGTACTGGAGGGATGAAAACGGGGTTCACCATGTTCCCAAGCGCCCTCTGGATGAAATTATTGTGGATGCCTATCCCCACTGACCCCATCGCCGTCAGGCTAAGGAGATAGAGATATTTGTTTTGCCCCAAAGGGGCTGCGTAATTTAGCCCAGGGTTGCGGCGTATGCCGCTACCCTGGG
>JBAQUK010000103.1:0-1942 GCA_049297455.1 Desulfosalsimonadaceae bacterium
ACGAGCCAACGAAGATAGCGCTATGATTTGGGATTGGAATAACGCCCCGGATTCTCATCATTTTAAGATCGATGTGACGACACCGCGGGGATGTTCTGTTCTATAATTTTTTGTTATCAGCAGACAGGCCAAGGGTTGGTTTGTGGAAAAAAATAAAATAAATCAATCTATTAAACTCGATAAAAACCGCTTGAAGATGGCAAATATATAGTGTGATCTATCAAAACGACCCTTCTAAAGGGAATTTTCAACAATTCGAAGAACAATTATAAGGAGGAGTCAAGGATGTTTAATACAAAAAAGTTTCTTAACCGAAAGATAAGATGGCGTCTTTTGCTGAGTGTGGTATTCGTTGCGCTCGGTGTCACTGGGCCAATTGTAGCGTTTGCGGCCGGCCCGGCACCAGTCGATCTTTTGTCAGCGGGTAATTTTGTGATTCTGGCAGAAACAGGGATCACAAACACCGGAAGCCATGCTTCTGATATCACTGGGAATATTGGTAATAGTCCGGGTACTGCTGCCCAGATGAATGGCGTATGGTGCTCAGAAATCACCGGAACAATCTATGGTGTTGATGCGGCATATATTGGTAGTGGTGCTACAACATGTTTTGTCGGCAACCCGCCTCTTGCCAACAAGACCTTAGTGGATAACGCGGTAGGCGATATGCTAACTGCGTACAATAACGCTGCCGGAGTAGTAACCCCCGCTCCTGTCATCGGACTGGGTGCAGGAAATATCAGCGGACTGACAATAGCCTCAGGACTCTACAAATGGAGTACCGACGTTATAATAAATACAAACGTCACTCTCTCGGGCGGTGCAAGCGATGTTTGGATATTCCAAATAGCGGGAGACCTTGATATCGCCTCAGGTGGCAGTGTCCCTGCCGGTATTAAGGTAATACTAACCGGTGGAGCCAGGGCCTCGAATGTCTTTTGGCAGGTCGGTGGTGGTACCGGTGCAACTCTGGGAACATACTCCACCTTCAATGGAACTATATTGAGCGCAAAGCAGGTTATCTTGCAAACCGGTGCGGTATTGAACGGCAGAGCCCTGGCGCAAACCCAGGTTACGCTCGATGCCAACGCGGTCACCCTTCCCTGTCCGCCCATCACGCTGACACCGCCGCCGCTGCCCCAGGGAACCGAGGATGTCCTTTATAACCAGACCATTACCGCAAGCGGCGGACAAGCGCCGTATACTTTCCTTGTAACCGCGGGCATATTGCCCACCGGGTTATCGTTCACAAACGGACTGATATCCGGAACGCCCACGGCCCCAGGTTCTTTTACATTCACGGTCACGGCCACGGACGCGAACGGGTGCACGGGCGTGCAGGCATACACCATCGTCATCAATGCGCCGGTGTGTCCGCCCATCACGCTGACACCGCCGCCGCTGCCCCAGGGAACCGAGGATGTGCTTTATAACCAGACCATCATAGCCAGCGGCGGACAAGCGCCGTATACTTTCCTGGTAACCGCGGGCATATTGCCCACCGGTCTGTTGTTCACAAACGGACTGATATCCGGAACGCCCACGGCCCCGGGTTCTTTTACATTCACGGTCACGGCCACGGACGCGAACGGGTGCACGGGCGTGCAGGCATACACCATTGTGATCAATGCGCCGGTTTGTCCGCCCATCACGCTGACACCGCCGCCGCTGCCCCAGGGAACCGAGGATGTGCTTTATAACCAGACCATTACCGCCAGCGGCGGACAAGCGCCGTATACTTTCCTTGTAACCGCAGGCATATTGCCCACCGGGTTATCGTTCACAAACGGACTGATATCCGGAACGCCGACCACTCCGGGTTCTTTTACATTCACGGTCACGGCCACGGACGCGAACGGGTGCACGGGCTTGCAGGCATACACCATCGTCATCAATGCGCCGGTGTGTCCGCCCATCACGCTGACACCGCCGCCGCTGCCCC
>JBAQUK010000104.1:0-1722 GCA_049297455.1 Desulfosalsimonadaceae bacterium
CCGGATTCCTTGTGGACCACGGACCCGCTGTTTATGAAGACCGGGGGCAGGTATTATTTTTACCACAATGACCATCTCGGCACGCCCCAGAAGATGACCGATGTCTCCGGTGCGGTGGTCTGGAGCGCGAAGTCTGAGAGTTTCGGCGAGACCGTGGTGGAGGTGGCGACGGTTGAGAATAATTTGCGGTTTCCGGGCCAGTATTTTGATGCAGAGACCGGGCTGCATTATAACTGGTTCAGGTATTATGATCCCAACACGGGACGGTATTTGAGGAAGGATCCGATAAGCTTCTTGGGCGGAGATGTGAATTTATATCGTTATTGCCTGGGCAATCCGATTATTTTTTATGATCCAAAGGGAAGAGCAGTCCCATTATTATTGAGACCGATATATAGTATTCTTTCAAATCTTTTTTGGAATACAGTTGATAGAGGTGATGATGATACTGCTGATAAGCAAAAAGAAATGGATCATGATACAGATAGCGATGGATTAAATGATTTTTTTGATACAGATGACGATAATGATGGATTACTTGATAATGAAGATAAAGACCCTAAAAATTTTGATCCACATCTGTTCGATCCGCCTAAAAATTGGAAGCCCAAAAGGGGCGGAATGAATATGGAACCTTGTTTTGATTAAAAAGTGCTACGTTCGGATACTCGTTGGGAGACAACTATTTCACAAGCGAGATAGCTAATATGTTTAAAAACTATGCTGTTGGATGGTGGCTTGCGACTATTCTTCTATCTTAGTTAGGGCGTGGCAAAAATCTAAAATTAAATTAATAGAGAGTAGGAATAAAAATATGTATTTTATAAAATATCAATCCTTAAAAGAAAAATTGAGGGAACGAGCGCTAACTGATCGAGAAGCTTTGCCATATTTTATAATATTCTTAACTCTCATGGCTCTTGCATCATCATTTTCGACGAGTGATGAAATGAATAAATGGGACTATATCTCAGGAGTAGTTAGTTTAATTATTTCCATTGGCGGTGTTCTTTACGCATATTTTCAAAATGGTGGGCCAGATGGTTATGATTTTATCCAGAAATATGTTGTTCTTGGATGGGTAATAACAATTAGGAGCATATTATTTTTTATACCAGTGATAATAATTCTATTTATAATCGGTTATTTTTTAGATATTTTTAAAAGGTCGACGAGTCTATTTGATGTTGTGGTTATAGCGGTAATAGAAATTGTCATTTACGAAAGAATTGGTCGACATATTAAAGACACCAATTCACGATAAGTTATGAAACCTGGTGGGATATTGTGCGTTTGGGGGACGTTCCAAACTTATTAACTTGATGAGTTAAATTCCGGGTCATTTTGTTGAATTCAAGAGATGCCTTACTCATTAACGGCAGAGGGGAAGAGGAAGAAAGGCGCGGGTGGCGGGTGGCACTGGCAAGAATTGCCAGTGTTCGAAGAACAGGAGGAATTGCAATCACAATCACCATGGAATTCAGGGGACACCTTACCTAATTAATCGACATTTTTCCCTTTTACTAGTCCCAATCAAGGTTAAAGCCTCCGCCTTTAGGCGGATAGATTTATCATTTCAGATATGATACTCCATAAATTAGTGGTTGACCGGAAACAAAAATAAGTCATAAAAACTTGATGTTATAAATTTAGTCCTGTTTGAAGATTTTTCAAAAAATCAGTATTTGTTCGGGTTTTTAGCTTGACATAATTTTTTACTAA
>JBAQUK010000105.1:0-5354 GCA_049297455.1 Desulfosalsimonadaceae bacterium
ACCATTATGCCGTTCTTCTTGCTCATGCTCTTGCTCCTAATCTTACTTTAAAATCTCAATAATAAGAGCAAGAGCATGATTAAGAGCAAGAGCATGAAAACGGTATATTAGTAAATTCCAAGTCCCTTATGGCCGGAATCAATCTTTCCTGTAAACCGTCGGGTCGGGAACACCCGCTTCTTCAAACCCTTTTTTTCTCAGCAGGCAACTGTCGCAAAAGCCGCAGGCGAGACCTTTGGGGTCCGGGTCATAACAACTGTGGGTGACGGCGTAGTCAACACCCAGTTCAAGGCCCTTCCGGATAATGTCCGCTTTGCTGAGGTAGAGCAGGGGGGCCTGGATCCGGATGCTTGAGAGGCCTTCCACCGCCGATTTGAGGGCGAGATTGGCCATTTTTTCAAAAGCGGCCAGGTATTCGGGCCGGCAATCCGGATACCCGCTGTAATCCACGGCGTTCACACCGATAAAAATGTCCGATGCGCCGATAACCTCGGCCCAGGCCAGGGCATGGGAAAGGAAAATGGTATTCCGCGCCGGCACATAGGTGATGGGGATGCCATGGGTCATCTGCTCCATGTCCCGATTTTTGGGAACCGCCATATCGCCGGTCAGGGCGGAACCGCCGATGCGGCCCAGATCCAGATTGAGCACCAGATGCTGGTAAGCGCCGAAGGCTTTGGCGATATTTTTCGCAGCCATTAATTCCACTTCATGCCGCTGATCGTAGAAAAAGCTCAAACAGTGACACTGGTAATTTTGGGATTGCGCAATGGCCAAAACGGTCGTTGAATCCAGGCCGCCGCTCGTGAGTACCACGGCTTTTTTTGGATGGTGTTCCATGCATTACCTGCCTTTGCTGTCATGGGGCCAGAGTAGTTTATGCAGTTGAAGCTGAAGTCTGACGTCCAGCCCGTCCATTAGTATCCATTCGGCCAGGGTTGCGGGGTCCATCATGGTATGGGCCGGAGAAAACAGGACCGCTATCGGTTTTGACGCCAAAACGGTGGAGCGGATCACGTGCTTAGCAAATTCATAGTCCCGGGCGTCCGTTATGACAAACTTGACCTGGTCGTTAGCTGATAAGTACTTTAAATTATATAAATTGTTATTTTCGGAAGCGCCGCTCCCTGGACATTTGACATCCATTATTTTGATGCACCGGTCGTCAACCTGGCGGATGTCCATGCTGCCGTTTGTTTCCAGAAGCACCGTATAGCCCGCATCAATCAACCGGGAAATCAGATGCGGGGCGGCATCCTGGCACAGCGGCTCGCCGCCGGTGACTTCCACCAGGCGGCAGGGATATTGGGCGATCTGTTCCATGATGGATTCAATGGCCATTTCCGCTCCCATTTCGTAGGCGTAACGGGTGTCGCAATAGACGCATCGAAGGTTGCATCCCGAGAGCCGCACAAACACACAGGGCAGACCGGCATACAGGGACTCCCCCTGAATGCTGTAAAAGATTTCATTGATTTTCAGTGTTGTGGTCAAATCGGCACACCGGCTTTATAAATCCGTGCATCCCCAGTGACTTTATAGGCATCGGCGGTTGCAGGAATGAACGCGGCCTCTCCGGAAATCATAGGAATGGATGCATCCTGGCCATCAATCGACAGATCCGCCGCCCCCTGAGTGCACAGGAGAATTTCCGGGCCTCGGAGATCCGGTGAAATGTACGCGGCGGTGCATGTCACATGGATCACACTGAAGGAAAATTCTTCGGCAAACACCGGATATTTCGCTTCCATGTCAGAGGCGCGCTCCGGACGCAGTATGGAAAGCGTCGATTCCCTGAAATTCAAGACCTTCATGAGTTCAGGCACATCGATATGCTTTGGGGTCAGGCCGCCCCGCAGCACATTGTCGGAATTGGCCATCAGCTCAATCCCGAATCCCGCAAGATACGCGTGGAGTTCACCGGCAGGCAGAAACAACGCCTCGCCGGGAGCCAAATGAAACAAATTCAAGATCGCCGGGGAAAGGATGCCGATATCCTCCGGATAATGCCGGAACAGGGCGAGTATCCACTTAAAAACGGGATTTGCAGTCGCATCCGCATCCGCGTTTTTGACCGTCTCACGGATAACCGCTGTTTTTTGGGCCAGGGGAATCGCCATCAACGCTTTGAAAAAAGGCTTTAAACCCTCTGTCTTAAGAATGCCGAGCGCTTCCGCCAGATTTTCGGGGCAGAGAACGGCAAGCTGTGCGGCAATATCGTCAATGTGACGAAATCCCTTAAGGCCGGTAAACGGGGTTAGTGCGCAAATACATTCCGGTTTATGGTGGAAATCCTTGTAATTGCGTTTGGGGTCAGTTAACGGGATTCCCAGGCGGTTTTCTCGGTCAAATCCTTCTTGCGCCTGCATCTTGTCCGGATGGGCTTGAATGGAAAGCGGTTTTTCCGCGGCCAGGAGTTTGAACAAAAAGGGCAGGGTATTTTGATATTTTTCCGCTGTTTTTTTTCCCAGAATTGGTTCGGGCGATTGCCGGATGAACGTATCTAAAAACATCCATTCACTATTCACACAAATCCGGGACGGCGCGGCCGGATGCGCACCCATCCATAATTCCGCCCAGGGTTCAGGCGTCGGTGAAAGGCCCATCAACCCCTGAATGGCTGAATGGGATCCCCAGGCGTAATTTTGAATAGGGTTTTTTAACTTGAACGGCTGGTTCATATCATAAGGTAAAGCGGCCGTCTTCATAGATGACCGTCTTTTCCCCGGATTTCAGATGGGCGGTGACCCGTTTGTTTTCGGTGTTGACAATATCCCAGTGCAGGGCCGAATCATTGAATCCCAGTTCTTTTTTCATTTCCTTGGTCAATTCGGAGGGATTGCCGTTGTATGTGTCGGAATAGGAAGCGCCGAGGGCCACATGGCTGTTGCCGTATTTCCCGCCGTAATTTTCATCAAACAGGGTGTTGGCCATAAACTGATTTATTTTTGAAAAAGTTCGGTCAGTTAAGGAGAATTCTCCCAGTTTGTTCGCACCTGTGTCCATGGCCAGTTGCTTGTTTAAAAATTCTTCCCCCTGTTCGGCCGTGGCATGAAGTGCTTTCCCGTTTTTAAATTCGATCCGGATGCCCTTCACATAATTGCCGCTCCGGTAGGATGGCTGGTCGGCGAAATAGATGCCGTTTGTGCCGCGCCAGTCGGGGGAAATGAACAATTCGAAACTGGGGATATTGTGCCCGGATATGCCGATCCATTTCCGCTGTTCCCCCGGCGTGATATCAAGATCAATATGGTCCGACTCTATGTGAAATTTTTTAACATCCATCCGGTTTAACCACTGCTTGATGGACTGGGCCTGGTAGAAAACGGATTCCCACTGGGCAATGGGATCCGTGCGGTTTAAAAAGCAGGCCCCTGCGATCTGGCGGGTGTATTCTTCCATGCTCATGCCAGCATGGGTGGCCAGTTCCCGGGTGGGAAACATGCATAAGGTCCAGCTGAACAGGCCTTTTTCTTCCCGTTCGTCTAAGATCGTCCGGAACGGTTTTCGGGCGATCAGCGATTTGGCGATTTTTGACGGGTCAACACCACTCAGATGAGTCAGGGATTCCGGTGCCAGAATGGCGATGGTGCCGTTTAACTGCTTGTAAAGTTCTTCTTCCCCCGGCGGTACGAAGGTCAGTTGTCTGGATGATGACAGAGAATAGAAATTTTTCTCCATATCCGGTGTCTGCAACAGCCGGTGAACCGGGTTCAGGCCGGATTCAATCAATTTTTTGTGTACGATTTCGACCAGTTTGATGGCGGCGACATCATATCGGATGAGGATGATTTCATTTTTTTTAATTTTCCCGGCCCGGGCGGTTTTTAATCCCCAGAGCAGCACATCCGCATAACGGTGAAGCTGTTTATCGGTGAACATACATTGCTCCTTTCAGATGGCATATCGATATCAATGTGCTGAAATGTTGAAATATCAGGGATGGTCTTCCTTTAAGAACAGTTGATGGTACTGGCTTTCGTTAAGGTGTTTTTTCAGCAGACGGTTGATCAGGGTATAGACCTCGTCCAGCTCTTCATTGGAAAGTCCGGGGACCAGGTGTTTCAACAAATCATCATCGGAAAACATCTGAAGATAACACATGACCGTGTTTTCGTCGGTTTCCCGGTCCCAGCCAAAGGCTGTGAAGCCCTCATAGGCTTCAACAAAATTGTGTGAATATTTTTTCATGACAGGTGCGGTTTCTCATGGGAGTGTTGCCGGCAATCAAACTATTTTCATTCCACCATCGTGATTGACAATAAAACAAATTTCCTTCATGGTAAAAAAAATCGTCGACCGTTGTTGGCCGCTTGTTTATCCGGCGTTAATAAGATTTTGAACATAATGAAAAAAACCGTGAAGGTCAAGACGGCATTTGCATTCCGCCTTTATATTATGACCCTTCACGGGTCGATCATTTTTTAACAAAATTGAAGAGCAGGGTGTTTTATTTTACCGTGTCCTTGATCAAAAGGGCCATGATTTGTTTATTTTTTCAAGGAGAAACCGCGCATGGAATGGAAAACAGATGCAAACACTGATGAGGTTGAAGAGGAACCCTATACTTCCTTTAAAAATCAGAAATCCGGAAAACTGATCGAGAAGTCGGAAATGCCCATGATTTTAATCGGCGCCGGATTATTTATCCTGATCATTCTATTTATTGTTTTTATTCCCAAAAAAGACAAAGTGGACGTGGATGAGTTCAAGGCGGTGGTGGCGCAAGTAAGCAATCTGGAACAAAAGTTGGAGGCCATGGAAAGAAAAAACGCCGTCAATGTCCTGGACTATGATGGATCCAAAAATCCGGAAAATCCGGTTGACGCCCAGCAAATGGTCACCTGGATCAAATCCAATGCCGAGGCCATTGCAGCCATCATCCAAAAACTCGATACCATGGAAGGCAATATGCATGGCGCGTCCAAAGATCCTTCCCTGGTTTCCGTCCCCCCACCGGCGGCGGCTGCCACAGAAACGGTAACGCCGGTCGAACCCCCTGAGCCTGCCGTCCAGGAAGCCCCTGAACCAGCGCCGAAAGTCGCGGCCAAACCCAAACAGCAACTCAAGCCGAAGGCTCTGGCTCAGCCGAAATCGAAACGGGCACTCCAGGTTAAGGCAAAACCGCCCGTTGTTGCATCCATTGCCGATGCCAACAAGACGTCGCATCAGGTGGCCAAGGGTGAGACCTTATATCGGATTGCCAAACGATATGGCATCAGCGTTGAAAAGCTTCAGCAGCTCAATGGAATGAAAAAAGGGGATGTAACCATTCAATCGGGCCGAAAGCTGATTGTCAGTCCCTGAACCGGAAAATTAATACGAGAGAATAACATCGGTGGGCCGCCATTCGC
>JBAQUK010000106.1:0-4619 GCA_049297455.1 Desulfosalsimonadaceae bacterium
TTCCTGTAATCTCATGAACGAGCTTAAGCCCGCCCCTGCCATGAGCCTTAGCCTCCGAGGCGGCCCACAGCCTTCGCCCTTTTTCGTCAAGATGAGGCCATAATGATTGATGTCGAATACGCATCCGATCGGCTTTTTCCATACCCAGCATCATGCCAGGAATGGAACAAAAAGTCTATTTTATTTTTGAACAATCCCTAAGCAGGCCGGATGGATGCGTATTACGGCGCGGTTCATCGACCGGGAAATTCAGGAATGCCGATATCCGAGCAAGGGAAACATCAAAATCGTCTGGGAATACCGGCTGCTTTGCGTATTCACCCATGGCGGGAGAGAGTACCGGGTCACCCCAGAAGCATCCCACATCATGGGGTTCCCGTCACAGGATCTTGCTCAAACGTATCTGGACGAGAGCATCCGACCGGATGGCGCGTGTCGATTGCTGGTTGATCCGGGAAATCCGATTCATGCGGTTTTCGATAAAAAGCAATGGATCTGATCATTGCGTTCCGGCAACGGAGCAATCAACGGAACCGCATATTGAAAGTTCTGCCGAACCAGCCGGGGCCCGCCAGCCCGACCGGAGCCATATATGCGCCATTTTCGGGTATGTCCATGACCACGATCCGGCCGTTTTGGGGTTCGCCGGCTGTCAGATATGGGGTCAAGATCGGAGTCGCTCAGGGTCAGCTTGATATCAGCCCCATAAGATTCGTGGATAACCTCGCGCGGGCGGAACATCCATATCGGATTTAGGGCAAAAAGCTGGCCCATGGCCCCCACGTTAAAGGTTTTGATGTCGAAAACAGGCGGCTTCGGGTCTTGAGGCAATCCGCGTTTCCCCTCAATGGCCATTACCCTGACCCCGCGGCGGGAAACGGAAGCGTAAATATTGCCCTCTTTCTCGTCGACTTTGAAGACGCCCATTTTTTTGGGATAACCCAGCACCTCCCGGCCCAGAATCAGCGCGGTATCGTCATCCACGATCATCCAGCAGCAATGAAGATCTGCACCCAGAGGCGTACGCACATGGATTAACATGGCCGCTTCGTGATAAGGCACAATGGGAAAGGATACTTTGGTATAATCAACGATAAAGAAAGTGGCCATCGGCGGGTTGGAAGGCTTCATTCCCCACGGCAATATCTTTTTCACCTCCTGATCGTTCAGTGGCACATCCGCCAGCACAAACCGTGCGTTATCCCATGTGTTTTCGCCTTTTCCGGATTTTTCACGAATGCTTTCCCAGAAGCTTGCGCTTTTCCTTACAGGCTCTTTTGTCTGATGACTCATCATTTTCCTCCAAGATATCATTTTAATGGCATCACGGGCGCCCGTCCTTAAACCACTGGGGGTGGGAAAAAATATATCCCTCGCCGTATTGCAGGAGCATATTCACATTGTATCCCCGGACATTCCGGCTGTTTGCCAGAACAGCCGTCGGCCACCACAGCCAGGCATCCTCATAATTGTCGTAAAGGGTTTTTTCCAAATCAAAATAAATTTTGGCCCGTTTGGCCTCATCAATGGTTTCGCGTCCCGCCAGAATGAGTTCCATCGCCTTTTCGTTACGGCTCCGGCCGTTGTTAAACGGGCTTGCGGGGTCATAAAGCAACGTGGCGATGTGGTCGGGTTCCTGAATCCAGGGATACAGGTTACCGACCACGTCAAAATCAAGAGCCCGGAACGGTTCGATCATGCCGGTGACGCTCAGGAAAACCGGTTTCCAGGTAATGTCGACCTTGTCCAGCATGGCCATGACGGCTTTTGCAAACGCCTGGGCTTCCGGCAGATTGATGGTGAATCCCGTGAGGGTAAGGCCGTTTGCATAACCGGCTTCGGCAAGGAGTTTTCTGGACAGTTCCGGATCATAGCTGACGGGTTGCAGATCCGGGTTATGGGCCCAGTGGTCGTCCGGATACATGCAACTGGCGACCCTTCCGAGGCCGAACTGGGTTCCCATCACCAGGGCCTCCCGGTCAATGGCATGGGAAATGGCCTGGCGGACCCGGATGTCCGCGCACGGACCCTTGGCATGGTTAAAGGTCAGAAACACCAGCCAGTTGATGGGAAACGTCACCACATTAAAATTCCGGTCGTCTTTTACCAGGCGGTACTGGATGGCGTCCAGGACGATGGAATCGATGGTTCCGGCCTTGAGGTTCGCCAGCCGGACGGAAGGGTCGGGAATGACCGACACCTTGATGCCGTCAAAGTACGGCATATCCGGCATGCCGACGCTCGGGCCGAACCACCAGTTTGGATTGCGCTTTAAGGTGATGTGGTTGTCCGTGCTGAAAGATTCCAGCATATACGGCCCCGTGCCAACGGGGTTGGTATCCAGGGGTTTGGCGGTTTTCGCAATTTCTGCATAGGTTTCAAGCTGGTTTTCAAGTTCTGAAACCTGCTTTTTTGCCTTATCCGCCTTTTCAAGATTCTTTCCATCGGCGGCTTTGCGCCTGGCGCTCACGATTTCCCGCTCGATCCGCTTGGCTTTTGTCAGGGCCGCATCTCCTTCCAGGGCCTTGGCGGAAATGGCGAATCCCGGCACGCTGGCCATGGTTCCCAGAAAAGCTCCCCACGGTCTTTTAAAATGCCACTTGACCGTATACTCATCCACCACCTCGACGGATGCCAGGGGCTCGATCCATGACCGGGTCCAGGCGGCGTTGTCTTTATCCATGATCCAGTCCATCTGGTATTTGAGACTCCGGGCATTGAAGGGAGACCCGTCGTGAAACCTGACGCCTTCCCGAAGCTTCATGACCACGGTGGTGTCGTCAATCTCTTTCCAGGATTGGGCCAGCCAGGGAATCGTCGGTTTATAGTTTCCGTCAAGAAGAATCAGCTTTTCATACATATAACTCATGGTCATCCAGTCCAGCACCGGCATATGGTTCGGGTTCATGACCCCGATGTAGACGGGCCACGCCAGGCGCAGATACCCGCCCCTGACCGGTTTATCCGGGCAGTATGTTTCTCCCCAGTCCATCCATCCCTGTTTTGCTTCCTGGGCCATGATATCCGGCGGGTGGGTTTCCATCAGAATCATAAGAATCAGAATGCCGGTTATAATGAATAATTTTTTCATATGCTTCACTTGATTCTCCTTTATGCCGGGGATTTCAGATGACAGGCGACCTTGTGTCCATTCCCGTTCACGGTTTCAAGCCCGGGCCGCAAATCCTTGCACATATCCATCACAAAGGGGCACCGCGGATGAAACCGGCAGCCCTGGGGCATGCTCAGGAGTCCCGGAACCTCGCCCTTTATCATCACGTGCTCCCTGGCCTTTTCTATTTCAGGATCCGGAATGGGCACAGCCGAAAGCAGGGCCTTTGTGTACGGGTGCCCCGGATTCCGGTACAGATCCTGCCGGTCCGCGATTTCCACGATTTCGCCGAGATACATCACCGCGATGCGGTCGCTGATATGCCTCACCACCGTCAGATCATGAGCGATGAAGAGGTAGGTGAGGTTGAACCGCTCCTGGAGGTCTTCCAGCAGGTTGATGATCTGGGCCTGGATGGACACATCCAGGGCCAACACCGGCTCATCACAGACAATAAAATCCGGCTTTACGGCCAGGGCACGGGCAATGCCGATGCGCTGGCGCTGTCCGCCGGAAAACTCATGGGGATAGCGGCCTGCCATGGCCGGGTTGAGTCCCACCACCCCAAGCAGTTGTTCCACCGCATCCGCATATTCGGCGCGGCTTCCGGCCATATGATGGATACGGAGGGGCTCGCCCACAATATCTTTGACCTTCATGCGGGGATTAAGTGACCCGAATGGATACTGGTGGATGATCTGGATATGTTTGCGGAGTCTTCGGGTCTCATGCATTCCGAACCGGGTGATGTCCCGGCCGTCAAAGATCACCTCGCCGGATGTGGGCCGTTCCATCTGCAGGAGGGTTCGGCCGGTGGTGGTCTTTCCGCAGCCGCTTTCCCCCACAAGGCCCAGGGTTTCCCCCCTGTGGATGTCAAAGCTCACGTTATCCACGGCCCTCAGGTCGCCGAGCTTTTTTCTGAAGACCACGCCGTGATGGAGGGGAAAGACCTTGGTGAGGTTTTTGACCCGGATGAGGGGTTCCTGGTTATTCTCAAGCATAATTCCAGCACGCCACTTCGTGGTTTTCGGAGATTTTTCCCAGTACCGGGATTTCCCGGCGGCACCTTTCACCGGAAAACGCGCACCGGGGCGCAAAAGCGCATCCTTCCGGCAGGTTCCCAAGATCCGGGGGCTGGCCCTCGATGGGCCGGAGTCTCTGCCGGATGTCCTGGTCCAGCCTGGGGACGGACGCCATAAGACCTTTGGTATAGGGGTGCCGGGGCCGGCGGTAAAGATCCGGGGTCAATGCCTTTTCAATAGCCTTTCCGGCATACATGACCATGACCTTGTCCGCATACCTGGCCACCACCCCCAGGTTGTGGGTGATGAGGATCATGGCCCGCTGCCCCATGCCGCCGCTGAACTGGTGGGGTATCGGCCATAGCCGTCAGGCTAAGAAATAATAATATATAAATTCAGTTGGTTATACTTTTGACAATGGGGGGCCGTCGCCAGCCCCGCCTGACGCTTCATAACAGTCTCCTTTGTAGGAAAATGCCGATTCT
>JBAQUK010000107.1:0-25423 GCA_049297455.1 Desulfosalsimonadaceae bacterium
CGTGTACGTAATATATTTATACGAACACGATAAAAATGAAGAAAAGTTGTAAGTGTTTTCAAATGCTTAGTTACAATAACGTTGTGTTTTTTGGCTTAAAGTGTGCGCTTTATCCGACTTTTAGGTTTACAGCGCCGCCAACGGGTGCGGGAGCCGAAAGCATAAACCTCTCTCAGTCCGGCGCATATCGAAATAAGGCAAGACCATGCGAAAGTCCGGTTGTGTTTTCAGGCGGGATGCAGCCGTCCGGGTCATCGGGTTTTGATGTACCGGTAGACGGCGTATTCGGTGGTAACCCCCTCAATGGCATCGATTTCAGCCTGAACTTTTTTTCTGTCCTCGCTCTCAAACCAGGCCTGCCAGTCCTCATAGGAGAACCAGGTGCTGATGGTGATGATTTCGTCGGGATGGTCGATGGATTTCAGGTACTCGCCCGAGATGTAGCCGGATTGCCGGGGGACGATATTTCGCAAAGACCGCAGGCAATCGAATAATTCATTTTCTTTGTCTCTGGGAAATTTTCGTTTAATAAAGGCTTTTACAGACATGATGACCCTCCTTTCATGTGGTTGCCACGATAAAAGAATGCCACAAACGGATATGGTCTGAAAATTATCAGATTTTTTTTAAAATATCAATGAAAGTCCCGGCGAAAAAATATTGCCGGGACTTTTATCCCTTCCTGATTCTCTTTAACCTTACGTTTCCGATGTGTTATGACGCCGCAGGCCTCCTGCGGCGTCATAACACGCTGATCTATTTCATCAGAAGGGTTTTGATGAAACAGGAATCGTCATCGCACTCATCATCGTTTTTCGCGAATACGGGAAAATCCCGATAGGCGAAGAAGTCGAACACAGGGGCCATGGTGTAGAAATTCGCGTCAAAAACCGGTTCCCCCTGAAGGCCCGCCAGAATATTGCCCGACTGACCCAGAGGAAACATGCTTTCGATGCGGATCGGCCCGGATTTGCCCATTTCGATGCAATGGGCATAGGTGGACCGGGAGGCGAAGGGCATGGTATGAAGGGGATTGAGCGCCAGGGGCGGGTTGTTGAACATTGCGTGGTTAAACTCGATTTTCCCCCGCTGGCCAATCCCCCAGGGCCGTGCACCCAGCTCGGCCAAGGCCATGTCAAGGGCTGCGACAATGACGGCGTCCGCGGTCTGGGGGGCCTCTGGGTTAAACGGGTTGCTGAACCAGTTATAATTATTTTGGACGGAAGCGTTTTCCCCGGCCAGCGCATGCAGCATCACATTGAACAGCACGGTGGGATTCTTCCATTTCATGGTATCGCTATCATATTCATCCCCGGAACTGCCGAGCTCATCCAGAAAAGTAAGATCCAGCGCGGCCCGGATCCAGGCGTCGGCCAGCATCCATGCGTCGGACCGGTCTTTGGCGGTGGTCCAGTCGACCTGTCCGCCGGCCGGGAAATGGCCGTCAAATCCGTTCATGATACCTAAGGCCCCGGTGCGGGCGTCGCTGGGACTCGCGGCGACAGCGGCCCGGAAATCGTCTTCCACGAACGCCCAGGGATTCCCCCCATTGCCGAAGGAGTCGGTGGCCGCGATATTGGCGGCCAGATCCCGGACCTGCTCGAATGTCAGGTCGTCCGTGACGGAGAGATAATCATCCAGCACATGGGCCCGGTGAAAGGGGCCGAAATAATAACTCGGGTTGTTGCTGGAGTTTTCGTAATCCGGGCTCGTCTTGCTGTTCCATCCCGCATAGAACCCCTGGGCCGTGTTACGATCCGTGGACAGGGGCTTCAGATCTGCACCCCATTCGGTCTGGGTGCCGAACATGCCCTGGGGAAACCGCCAGTCCACCGGCTGACCGTTCCCGTCCGAAGCCGGTCGGACCGGGTCCATGCCCGACATCCAGTAAGCGATGTTGCCGTTATTGTCGGCATAGCAGAAATGCTGGCTGACCCCCACATCCCGCAACGCCGCCCCGAATTCGTCCATGCTTTTCGCCCGGGCCAGGCCCAGAAACGCGGTGACGGTCCCGAATTCTTTCTCCCAGTGGGAATACCGCCAGGCCACAATGGGGCCATCGACAGTCGCGTCATAGGTGGCGGGATTGAAATTCATGGGGTTCACCACCGGACCGTGGGGGGTCCGGTAAACCGTCAGGGTCACCGGGACTCCGCCGGCAACCGGGATGGTTTCCTGGCGGGACGTATAATAGCCGGATGGAACGGCGCCGGGAGCGGGTTCGAAATAATAATCCACGGTGTGGGCGTGGCCAACCTGCATGGACCAGGCATGATGGGGGGTGCGGCCGATGATGATGCCGGGCAGACCGGCAATGGCCATACCGGAGATTTTCAGCCCTGCCGCATCGATGGAACCTTCGGAAACAATAGCGGGGGTGTCGAAGCCCATCTGGGGGCCGGAATAGAGGATCGGCCGGCCGGATGCGCTCTTGTCGCCGCTGATCACCCAGGCATATGACCCCATTGCCGCATAGGCGTTGATTTGTTCGAGTTTTTTCCGCCGGTCCACCCAGCGGTTTTCCATCTGTCCGGCAACCACCTGAAGATCCATCGCCGGCATGGGGCCAGGCGAAATTACGGACGGCTCGGCAGGGACTTGCGCCCCGGATACGCCGGTCAGTGCCTGCGATTTCGGGATATAGGTCGTGGCGGCCGGATCATTGGTCCAGCGCAGGTCGTTGAACATGCCCATCCCCTGGGCCTGTCCGAAAAGGGTCATCAGGTACTGGAGCAGTGCGGCGTTGTTAAGCTGTCCCTGCCGCTGGGCTTCGGGGTCGAACTGGCGCAGCATGAGGGCTTCCCATGCCATCACGTCCTCAGGCGTCCAGGGCGCGGGAACCAGGATCTGAAGTCCCAGTTGCCTTGCAAGGGCGTGAAACTCGAAGGGCAGCAGCGCCGGATTGGCCGTGACTTCGGCAATGCGGCGGTTGAAACCCGCCACATACCCGTCGATCATCCGTCTGGTTTCCGTATCCAGGGCTGTGTATCCGGCGGTCAGTTCCGCATCCGAATATCCGGTCATGCGCACCAGCGTGTCCTGTTCAAGGTAATCCGGGCCGAAGATTTCCGCCAGGTTGCCGTTGGCCGCCCGGCGAAAGGTTTCCGCCTGCCAGAGCCGGTCCGTCGCCACGGCATAACCCACGGCTTCGAACACATCAAACGTGCTGTCCGAATCCGCACCCTTGACAAACCAGACGCCCTTGTCATCCCGGCTGGTGGTCACGGCCGCATTCGCCGAAAAGGTAAAACCGAATACCAAAACCAGTGCAACGATCAACCAGTGTTTGTTTCTCATACGTCCTCCTTATGTTATCGGTTAACGCCATTAACCGTTTGGTCAACGGGGGTGAGCACTTGGGAATACACGTTTTGACGGCAATGAATGAAAATTTGAGATTGTTTTCGAACAAGCTCCGGGAAGCGTGGAGAGACGATTACAGGTTAGGTGATTTATAGCACCGGCAACAGCCTTTTTCAAGTCTGAAAAACGGCTGATTCACCGGTTATATAAAGAACGGCCATCTCGCTGCTGTTTTTTTCAGTCTTTTTGATTCCGGTCGTCCTTTTTGTATTCACTTAAGAGATAATATGCCTGTTTTCTTACAGGCGCGACTTTCGCACTGGTAAATAGAAACGTGGCGACACCATATATCAGCACCGCCAGTGACCCGAATATGACCTGGGTCATCACCCAGAAAAACTCGTAACCTTTCAAATAAACCGTCGTAATCAGCACCACGATGATGACGGAACACAGAAAAAATCCCAAAATCCCATTAATGACGGGAAATTTCTTTAAGGAGGTAATCGTCTGGTTTAGTTTCGCCATGCTTATATTCGGAGACAGGTCCACACCGATAATATTTTCATTGATCGGACGTAACGGCTTTAAACACAACGATCTGACCAGGCCCAGGAGGAGGATCTGTATGGTCATGCAAATGGCGGCCATGATCCCGATAATGCTCACAATCGTGATAAAGAGACCCATCTGTTGATCGGCCATGACGATATAATCCAGCAGGATTCCGAAAAAAGCCGCAACCCCGGCCCAAAGAAACATGGAAATGCCTACGGCAACAGTAAAACATGATTTTTTTGAGATGGATTCGAACAGACTCATTTTGTTCCCCTTTCTGTTTGTGGATGATGCTTTGTGGTTTGGATTTAATAAACTTCTGATTTCGTCGGCACTTGCGCCATGATATATTCGGACAGCGCGGTGATCGTCAGGCTGGGATTGACGCCCAGATTTGCCGGGACTACGGACCCGTCTGCAACAAACAGGTTTTTATAGCCGAAAATTTCCCCTTTGAAATTCACCACACCCTTTTCAGGGGATTCGCCCATGCAGCATCCGCCGAGAATATGGGCCGTGGTCATGGCGTTGAACGCAGCTTCGGGCAATGCGCTCAGGGGAATGCCGTTCATTTTTTTTGCCAGCCGCTGGGTCACTTCATTGGCAATGGGAATATAGGAGGGCGCCTTTCTCTGGCCCGTGGGCACCTTTGAATTCTGACTGCGGCCGCCAAGCCGCCACCATCGGGGTTTATAATCCAGCTCAAGGTAATTTTCATCTGTCTGCATGACCAAAACAATGGATGTGGTGGCGGCTTTTCCCAGCGGCCAGAGTAGTAGAGAAAGGAATCGTAAGGGATGACGGATAATATTGCCTAAAAAACGGAGTCCTCTGGGCATTTTTCCGCCCCCTCCGGTCATGAGGGTAAAAAGGTTGAGCAGGACATCCGATCCTTTATTATACCGGACCATTTCAATATGGGTCGTTTTATCCGCATAAATGCCGGATGTAATGGCAATCTGATCATTCCAGTTCACGTTTTTGTCTCTGGATTTAACGCCCAAAAGCGCTTCGGAGTTGGTCCGCACCACATTGCCGAGCTGGTCGGAAATATTCGGCAACTGGCCGTTTTGCTTGCACTGGTTTAATAATTTGACCGTTCCCAGAACACTGGCGGAAAAAACCACGCCTTTGGCTTTATATATTTTTTCCGGGTGGCGGAAGCCGGTTGATTTCCGGGTCAATACTTCATACCCGCCGTTCCAGGGCCGGACGCCGGTGACCATGGTTTCCGGAAAGATTTTCACGCCCATACCTTCGGCAAGATAGAGGTAGTTTTTATCCAGCGTATTTTTGGCTCCCACCGGGCAGCCGATCATGCATGACCCGCAGAATGTGCAGCCGGTCCTGTCCGGCCCTTTACCGTTAAAATAAGGATCCGGTACGGTTTTCTCCGGCGTGCCGAAAAAAATGCCCACATCGTTTTTGTGAAACGTGTCCTTGCCGGTGAGTTCAATCCCGACTTCCTGAAGGCATTTATCCGCAATGCCCACCTGGGGGCTCTGGTTGGCGCCGAGCATTTTTTCGCTTTTTCATACATGGGCATCAATTTTTGTTTCCAGTTGCCCGCCCCCCATTCCGGCCGTTTAAACACCTCATCCGGCGGCACCAGGAGTTGATTGGCATAGACCAGGCTGCCGCCGCCCACGCCGCCGCCATGAAAAATCAGCACGTGCTTCAATTGGGTGAGCATCTGATAGCCGTAACAGCCGATGGCCGGAAGCCACAGGTTTTTCCGGATATTCCAATTGGTTTTGGGAAAGTCTTCCGTGTTCCACCGCTTGCCTTTTTCAAGCACTGCGACTTTATAGCCTTTTTCAGCCAGCCGAAGTGCGGATACGCTTCCGCCAAACCCTGATCCGATGACGATAAAATCATAGTCAAAAGAAGAACCGTTTTCCATGTATCCTCCAAAAATTAAAATTCGTTTTTATATGAACTGTGAGGCCGGATGGCCCTGGCGCAAATAAGGCAATGAGTGTGCCAGAATCGGTTGTCTTTTTAACTTATTGATATTAATTTGTTTATTTAAATATTGGTTGGTTATTTCGGCAGGGGAAAGAAAAATTTAATGCCAATTATGGCATAGCTGATGGGAATTTGATGCTAACTACTTAGATTTAAATTACAAAAAAATTTTACGCCGACTATGCCAATTATGGCATTATTGCTGCCGGATAAGGCCGTATTTTTTTATCTTGCGAAAAAAGGTCCGAACCGGAAGCCCGAGGCTGGCTGCTGTTTTTTCCCGGTGCCACCGGTTCTGTTCAAGCGCCTTGTGAATCAGGTTTTTTTCAAAATCCGTCATGGCGGATTCATATGCATTGTTTTTTTGCAGAATCAGCAGGTCGTTTGTTTCGGATGGAATAGGTTCTTCGGGATCATCCGGCTTCTCAAGGTCGAACTGCTTCAGGGCGATATAGCGGTACAACACATTCTGGAGTTCCCGGATGTTGCCGGGCCACCGGTGATTAAGCAGGGAATAAAGCATTTCCCCGGTCAGGGGCGGGAAAGGCCTGCCGCCGCTATAAAGATTCATGAAATGTTCGATAAGAAGCGGAATATCCTCCCTGCGTTCCCGGAGAGGCGGAATATGAATCGGAATGATATGAACCCGGTAAAAAAAATCTTCCCGGATTAATCCTTTTTCTACATTCAGTTTCAGATTGCGGTTGGTGGCGGCAATGATACGGATATCGGTTTTTTTGACCTCATTTCCCCCGACGGGTGTGTACCCTTTTCCTTCCAATACCCGCAGCAGCTTGACCTGAAGGTTTAAGCTGATTTCACCCAGTTCATCTAAAAAAAGCGTGCCCCCTGCCGCCAGATCCAGATACCCGCTTTTATCCGCGTTTGCGCCCGTGAAGGCGCCCTTTTTATAACCGAAGAATTCGCTTTCCAGCAGATTTTCCGGTATGGCGCCGCAATGGACGGGAACAAATTTTTTCCCCTTCCGGTCGCTCATCTCGTGTATGGCGTTGGCGACAAGCTCTTTGCCCGTTCCGGATTCGCCGTAGATGATGACATTGGCATCGGTGGCCGCCGCTTTTAAAATGATTTCATAGACTTCCTGCATGGCGGCGCTTTTCCCGATGATTTCCCCGAATTTATATCGGTCCTTGATGGTGTGCCGTAAACGGATATTTTCTTTTCGTAAATACTCCTCTCTTTCGCGAAGCGCCTCGGTGGCGAGTTTCTGTTCGGTGATGTCGGATAGAATGCCTTCAATTAAAATGCTGTTTTTGTGTTCGTCGAAAACATGCCGGGCATGGATGGATGCCCACATGATGGTGCCGTCTTTCCGATAAAACTGAACCTCGAATTCGGCGATGATGTGTTTCATTCGGATCTGACTGATGAAATCATCCCTGGATTCCTGGGAAACATAAAGCTGTTTTTTGATGTCCGTAAGGGTGGCAATCAAATCATCGGGTGTATCGTACCTCAGGAGATTCGCCATGGCGGGATTGGCGCTGATGACCCGCCCGTCTATGGTCGTCTGAAAAATGCCTTCAACCGCGTTTTCAAAAATAGCCCGGTATTTTTCTTCGCTTTTGCGTAAGGCTTCCTGTATTTTTTTGATTTCGGTCAGGTCGATGCCCATGCCCAGCAAGTAATTTCTGCCTTCAACGGTCATCATGGTGCCGGTGAAGTAATACGGTATTTTTTTTCCGTCTTTGATGACGAGGTCAGCCTCAAGGGCATCCTTGACGCCGGTTGTGAAAAGGGTCGTGACTCTTTTTTCCACTCTTTGGTGATCTTCTTCGGAGAACCAGTCCAGCATTTTCCGTTTCGGCAATTCTTCGGCGGAAAATCCGGTGAGGGTTTCATGGTTTTTGTTCCATCGGAACAATTTTCCGTATTCATCATAAAGGTAAAAAATGCCGGGCAGACTGTCCAGGACCTTTTCAGAAAACAATTGTTCGCGTTTTAACGCTTCAAGGGATCTGATATTGTTGTCAATCTCTTGTTGGAGTTTTTCCAGGCGGGCATTGTGATCGGAAGAATCGGACTGATTGGCCATCGATACCTTTTTTTGTTTGAAAACCCGAATTCGTACAGTTTTGGTTGCAAGCCATTAATAATACATGAAATTAAGTTTTTACATCAGTTTTGATATAATCTCTTTCATGATCTCCGTGGTCCCACCGCCGATGGATAGAATGCGGTTGTCCCGGTACAGGCGTTCCACGAGATAGCCTCGCATGTATCCGTAACCTCCGAAAATCTGGACTGCGTCATAGGTGACCTTGTCGCTGACCGAACAGGCGAAATTTTTGGCCATGGACACTTCCTTGATCTGATCGATGCCGGTCCCGATTTTGGCGGCCACCCGGTAGGTGAATTCCGTGCTGGCTTCCACCAGGGTGGCCATGTCTGCCAGTTTGTGCCGGGTGACTTGAAAACCGGACAGTTTTTTGCCGAAGGCTTCGCGCTCCCTGGCATACTTGGCTGACTCTTCGAGCGCCATGCGGGCCGTCATGTTCGCCATGACCGCAAGCGCCAGCCGTTCCTTCTGGAAATTAATCATGATGGCGTAGAATCCCTGATTTTCCTCGCCGATCAGGTTTTCCGCCGGCACCCGGCAATTGTCGAAGAACAGTTCGGCTGTGTCCGAAGCCCACCATCCGGTTTTTTTCAGTTTACTGGAAACGGAAAAACCGGATGTGCCCTTTTCCACAACGATCATGCTGATGCCGTGGGCTCCGGGCCCGCCGGTGCGCACGGCGCAGGTGACCTGGTCGGCCCGGCATCCGCTGGTGATAAATGTTTTGCTGCCGTTAAGGATATAATGATCGCCGTCCCGGACAGCCGTTGTTTTAAGGCTGGCCACATCCGAGCCGCCGCCGGGTTCGGTGATGGCCAAAGCCGCAATTTTGTCCCCGGCCAGAACCGGCGGAATAAATCGCTGCTTTATGGCATCCGACCCCAGGCTTAATATGGGCGGCAAGGCGATATTGAGGGAACCAAGGCTTGCGCAGAATCCGCCGGAGCCCGACCGCATGAGTTCTTCATTGACCGCCACCCCGAAAAACACGTCGCCGGGCGTGCCGCCGTAAGCCTCGGGAAATCCGATACCCAGGATGCCCACGTCTCCGGCTTTTTTGTAGAGTTCTCTGGGAAATTCCCCGGCTTCTTCCCAGTCGTCGATAAAGGGCAGCACTTCTTTTTTGATAAATTCCCGGACCGATTTGCGCACCATGTCATGGGCTTTGGAAAAATACTGCTGGCAAGTGGAATCGTTTTTAAATTCATACGTCATGCCGGATATCCTTTCGGGCAATGCCCTGTTATTTATTCACCAGATTGGCGACACCGCCCAGGATGAATTCCACCGCGTCCCGGCCGATGGTCTTCAGGTCGCTTGACCGGTCCTGCCAGAACAGGTATTGGTAGGCGATCCTTTCATAGATGCCCATAATGCTGACACTGATCACCTCCGCCGAAAATTCTCCTTTGAAGGTCAGCCCCTGGTGCGCTGCAACGGATTTTAATGCGCCGAGCACATCGCCCGTGCATTTATCGAACAGAACCTTCCGGCGTGCTTCCACCTCCTGGCTCTGGCCCACGGATTCGCGAAAAATAATGGCGCATTTTTCAGGGTAATTGACGCAGAAATCCTCAAAAAAAGCTTGGCCGGTGAGTTTAAAGCTCTCCAGGGTCGGGCCATGGGTCAGAAATACGGAACCGATGGTCCGGCGCAGCAAATAGCCGATCTCGTCCATGAGCTGAACGATGAGGTCTTCCTTGTTTTTAAAATAAAAATACACCGCGCCCACCGATACTTCGGATGCGTTGGCGATCTGCTCCATGCTGGTTTTGTGGTAACCTTCGATGGCAAATAGCCGCTCTGCGGCTGTCAGTATGGTTTGATACCGATGCTCCCGTTCCCGCTGTCTGCGCAGGGACGATGGGGTAGGGGTTTCGGGGGATTTTTCCTTGAGCGGTTGCTGTTTTTTAGTGGTCATGGATTCCCTCTCTATCGCCCGGCCCGGGGCACGGTTTCTTTTTTTTGCGAATCGGATGATTTTCGTTTAAACATAAGTTGTTCTCTGGTGAGTGCAATATCCGTCGCATTTCTTCTGCGGATATGTATAATAAGGTCAAACCGGGCATTTAATAATGTTCATAAACAAAATTAAATTCAAATTTAAAATTTAGTTCAAAAAATGTCAAGGGGTTTTTGGGCTGAATGTTCCGTATTTTAAAAATATATCCGGTTGAAACGGCGAAAAAATTTTGACCGTATTTTTTATGTATAAAAGCGCATTACCGATTGAACACCTGTTTCGGATGCAGTAGGATGCAGTCCATTCACTGTGATCATATGTGTTTAAAAATTTTCAGGAGGCCACCATGAGTGACGACGCCGGAAAACAAAAAGTCATTATTTTTACACATCATTTTGAAATCAAAGGGCATATCAGTCTTTATCAGGGGGTCCGGCTGACTGACTATATGAATGAATCCAAATCATTTATATCCGTAACGGACGCCGAACTGAAACATCACCAGCACAATGGCGCAACAGTCATGAAAACGGCATTTTTAAATGTCCGTAAAGATGACATTGAAATCGTTGTCCCGGAAGACGCGGTCATATAACAGGTATCATGGACGTATTCGTGAGCAGGGAATGCGATGGCTAAATTAGATAGGGTATTCAAAGCGGCGCTTGACTTGAAAGCATCCGATGTTCATATTGTTCCGGACGAACCCATTACCATCCGGCATTTGGGGCGGCTGAAAAAATTAAAAAACGCTCCCCTTAATCTGACGCAATGTCAGGAATTGATATTTGAAATATTAACCGAGCCGCAAAAAGAAATTCTTAAAAACACGCTTCAACTGGATTTCAGTTACGAACTCCCTGAAATCGGTCGATTCCGCGGAAGCGCCATGCAGCATCAACGGGGGTTGAGCGCCGTATTTCGTGTGATCCCGCCGAAAATTCCGACTTTGGAGGAACTGGGGATGCCGGATATCATCAAACGGGTGCTGGACAACCATCAGGGGTTGATACTGGTTACGGGTGCAACCGGACACGGAAAATCAACCACCCTCGCCGCAATGGTCGACTACATCAATTCAAACCGGTCACATCATGTCCTGACGGTTGAAGACCCCATTGAATTTGTTCATCCCTTCAAGCGCGGGGTGGTGAATCAGCGGCAGGTGGGTTCGGATACATTGACCTATGCCAATGCGCTCCGGGGTGCGCTCAGGCAGGATCCGGATGTGATCATGATCGGGGAATTGCGGGATCTGGAAACCATGTCCCTGGCCATCACGGCGGCTGAAACAGGCCATCTCGTGATCGGCACCCTGTCCACATCCAGCGCGCCCAAAACCGTGGAGCGGATTATCGACTCCTTTCCCCCCAAAGAACAGAATCAGATACGAACCATGCTCAGCGAAGCCATTAAAGCCGTGATTACCCAGAGGCTGGTTCCGGCGTCAGATGGCGGGCAAATGGTTCTGGCCCTTGAAATTTTAATCGGCACGCTGCCGATGGCCAATCTGATTCGGGACGCCAAAACGTTTCAGATCCCATCCATGATGCAGACCGGCAAAAAAGCGGGCATGCAGTTAATGGATGAATCCCTGATGGCGCTGCTGAAGGCCGGACGCATAACGGCGGCAGATGCGGCGGCTAATGCCAATAAACCGGAAACATTTAAGCCGTTTTTAAATAAAACCGTCTGATTCCGCTCGTTGGGCAATCATAAATGACGGTTTGGAAGCAAGGAATATATGAAACTGCTGGATGCATATTTTAAAGAAATGAAGGAAAGAGGTGCCAGTGACTTGCATATGGTTGTCGGTTTTCCGCCGTTGATAAGATTGAGCGGCGAGATGGTGGCTCTTGATCATCCCACCCTTACGGCAGCGTCCAATAAACAGATCCTTTTTGAAATCTTAAATCCGGACCAGCAGGCCAGGTTTGAAAGAAACCATGATTTTGATATGGCCTATGAACTGGAAAATGTCGGGCGATTCAGGTGCAACTATCTGTATCAGCATCGGGGGGTCGGCGCGGTGTTCCGGTTGATTCCCACGGAGATCTTGACGCTGAATCAATTGCGCCTTCCGGACGTACTTAAAACCATCGCCGAATATACGAGGGGCCTGGTGCTGGTGACCGGCCCTACCGGCAGCGGGAAATCAACCACATTGGCGGCCATTATTGATCATATTAATGATACCCGGGACGGACATATCATCACCATTGAAGACCCGTTGGAATTCGTCCACCAGAATAAGAAATGCCTTATCACCCACCGGGAGATCGGCAATCACGCAAAAAGTTTCGGTGAGGCCTTAAAAGTCGCCAGCCGTGAAAATCCGGATATTATTCTTGTGGGTGAAATGCGGGATCTGGAAACCATTGCCCTTGCACTGACCTGCGCCGAACTGGGTATTCTCGTATTCGGAACACTGCACACCAACTCTGCGGCGAAAACCATTGACCGCATCATTAATGCCTTTCCGGCGGATCAGCAGGCCCAGACCCGGACCATGCTTTCCGAATCACTTCGGGCCGTTATCGCTCAGCAACTCATAAAAACCAAAGACGGCGGCCGTTGCGCCGCCAATGAAATCCTGATCGGCTCAACAGCCCTTGCCAGCATGATCCGGGAAGGGAAGATTTCTCAGATCGGTTCCCTTCTCCAGACCGGAATTGCCGCAGGCATGCAGAGCATGGACAGTCATTTGTTCAAGTTGATAAATGAGAATGTCATCACAAGGGAAGCGGCGTATGAAAAAGCCATCGACAAGTCGCTGTTCCTGTAAACCGGACGGCAAGCCTTATTTTAAAGTAATAAACACCATGTCCTGTTCCGGATGGGTCACGAGTTTTTCCCACTGATCATCTATAATGCGGCCGATATGCTCCACCGCCCAGGCGGGTTTCTGGCCGAAAAAAATGCAGATGTATTTTCCTTTGCCGGTGTAGGCGATGCCGCCCGGCGGGATGTCATCAACCGGATTTTCCTCACCGAGGTTCCTGTCGATGGACCCGTAAAGCTCCTGGCCCCATTGTTCGAGCCGAACCGTATATGGCAGATGGGCCGCGAATTTACGGGCAATGGGAGTGTCAAACAGTTCCGCTTCCAAAATAAAATCGCCAAAATCAAGTTCAATCATCCGGTTCATTTTTTGCTCTTCGAATGTGTGGATGCCTGTTTTTTCGAGGCAACGCAACTCCCTTTAAAGATTAAATGAATAAATAAAATGCCGAGCCGGGCCATTCAAGGCCGGACCATATCTTAAATTTTTTTTTAACAATCGTAAACAGAAATTCATTTTCATCGTATGAATAAGAAATTTTTACAGCCTGTCAAATAAAATGACAGTCAAAGGCGAACCGGTATCTTTGGCGGCGGGCGTTGCGAATCGGGGTTATTGCCGTGCCGTCAGGATCCGGCCGGTTGAATCCGGCGGCTGAATTTTTTTATAAATTTATTTAACTATTTGAATATGCATCATTTTAAATTATATTGCGCATCAGAATAAAAGCATTATAATATTGATGATTATTTAGAAACTTCTTCGATAACAATCCACTTGAGTTCACATTTTCAACTCGTTTTCTGCGGTTTCCTGTTGGCAGCATTTTTGCATATTTTCTTTACCATTTGACGATTTCGTGCGCCCTCGGTTGGGGGGTGCGTATTACACCAGTTAAGGGAAAGGAGATAAAAATGATGGAAAAAAAATCAAAGCCTGCCATAAAGCGCAAAAAAATTCAATTTGCATTCTATGATGAGGACGCGGAGTCCGTTTCTGTTTTGGGTGATTTTAACCGGTGGGATGAAAAAAAGCATGTCATGCGGCGGAACGGTCGGAACATATGGCGGAAAACACTAATGCTGCCTCCGGGAACCTATGAATATCGGTTTAAAGTGGATGAACGATGGGAAAATGACCCGCAAAACGACAATTTCTGCATCAACAGCTTCGGTACCCGAAACAATGTGCTTCATGTCGGTTAAGGCAACCTTGTCATGCTTTCAGTGACCCGGCTGATTGTCTATTCCAGGGACCGGATCATGGCGGTTTCATCGCAGTCCGGAAATTTCACGCATTGGATGCAGTCTGACCAGATTTTAATGGGCAGATCGGCTTTGTCGATTTTGATGAATCCGAATTTTTCGAAAAACGCGGGTTTGTAGGTGAGCGTAAACAGGGACTTGATTTTAAACTGCCTGGCTTCTTCAAATATATGTTCCACCAGTTGGCGACCGATGGATTTCCCTACGGCCTCTTTCCGGACGGCAAGCGATCGGATTTCCGCCAGATCCTCCCAACAGAACTGGAGGGCGCAGCAGCCGATGATGGTTTTGCCATCATCCGGACCGGTGTACACTGAAAAATCGCGGATATGATCGTAGAGCTTGCTTAAGGGCCGGGACAGGAGTTCGTCGCGGTCTCCGTAATATTTCAGGAGTGCGTGAATGGATTTGACATCTTCGATGGTGGCTTTTCTGATCATGGAGAACTTATAACGATTATCGGTGATTAATTCAAGCGACTTGTGACGGTGGAATCCAAAAATGTCGCTTTATTTTTCTTGACAGTAAAACGGGATTGATGGTACCAAACCCATAACTTTTTACAGGCGCGTAGCTCAGTTGGCAGAGCGCTACCTCGACACGGTAGAAGTCGTTGGTTCAAGTCCAATCGCGCCTACCAGGAAATTCAAGGGTTTGCGAAATTTTTCGCAAACCCTTTTTTTGTTGCGCCGACAACAATAATTTTCTGCTTTATTGGGCCGTCAATTGAATCTGTAGTTGATTGCCGGTAATTTCAGAAACATTGACGCTGAAAGTATCAAAGGATTCCAACACGACTGCATCGGCAAGCGCCTGGGGCGTTCCTTCAAACGTCACCTTGAGCATCGCTTTATCGGGCCCCATTTCCAGAGTCTGGAGGCTGGCGACCCCCTCAATGCGTTTCAGGGCGGCCCGGAATTCCACCATTTGGGTGAGGATATCCGGACCGGTGAGGTTGATGAAGATATCCCCGCCCGTCTCCGACTGCGCTTTCCATTTCGTGAGAATTTGCGGGGCGATATTGAGGCCCGCCTGTTTGCCGGCCTCGGACAGCGCCTTCCGGCTGCCGGTTGTTTTATCCTGGTGGAGTGCTGCTTGGCTGTTAATGGCCGCAGGAAGGGTTTCGCCGGTTTCGACAAAAACCGGCCGGGCCGTCACGTTGCCTTTGAATGTCAGAATGGTCTCCCCAATCCGGTTGGGGGCTTCAACCGCGACGGCGGCTCCTGCGACCACCACGTCCGCTTTCGCTCTTTTTCCGGTTTCAATGATCTGGGAGTCGGTCAGTTCGGCGGTCAGGTGAAGGTCTTCGATCAGGGCGAAGGGGATGATTTTTTCGTCAACCACTGCAAATCCGCTGTCCGCAAATACCCGTTTCATGGCGACGGTCGCCATATCCGGCTGAAAGACGGGTTTGTCGCCCTGCCACCAGTAATGGATGGATGGCGTGTCCGCCTGCTGTTCGGTCATCATGAACAAAACGGTCGGCAGGTTTTCCCCTTGCACCGGCTTGCCGCCGGCCCCCAGATTCTGTTTTAGTTTGCCGCTGAAAACCGTGGCCTGAACCAGCACCCGGTAGGTTTTTCCATCGTTTGATTCCTTTAATACCTTGTAATCCTGAACAAATTCATCCGGGCGGCCTGCCAGAAGCGTGCCGAGTGCATCGAATTTTTCGGTGACATGTTCAACCGGCAGTATTTGCAGTGCGGTTTTTTCCACGGCCATAAGCAAACCCTGGGCCACGGCCGCATCCCGCGCCGCCGGCACATCTTTAGCTATCAAAGCGCTGCCCATGGCGATGACAACGTCGGTCTCGCCGGCTGGTTCTGCAAGGCACGGCCGGGGCAGGAACATGGCGATGATGAGAACGGGAAAAATTATTTTTAAACATATGGAATCAAGAGGATTCTTAAAAATGCGCATGGGATTTTCTCCAAATATGGCATGGTTGCATGGTTGCGGGCCCGGTACTCAGGCCTTTCGGTTCAAGGTATAGTCCGCGATTATGGTCAGCGTTTCGGTTGTGGGGCATGGCGGAAACGATGCGATGATTTCTTTGGCCTCCCGGACGTGGTTTTCCGCGATGTCCCGGCAATAAGCAATCGCGCCGGTGTCATGCATGAGGCGGATCAGCGCGTCAAATTCATCGGCTGAAAATTCCTTGCGGCCAATCAGATCCACCAGCCACACCCGGTCTTCGGCCCCAACCTTTTCAAGGGTACGGATCACCGGAAGGGTCAGCTTGCCTTCCTTCAAATCCGCGCCGATGGTTTTGCCTAAGGTCCGGGTGTCGGCCGTATAATCTAAAAGATCATCGGCAATCTGAAACACCATGCCGATATGATAGCCATAGCGGGCCAGCCGGTTTTCCACATCCTCCGGCGCGCCCGCCAGGATAGCCCCGGTCTGGCAGGCCCCCTGAATGAGAAATCCGGTTTTGCGGCGGATCACATCCATGTAGTCGGCTTCGGAAAGAGTCACATCCCCTTTTTTGACCAACTGAATAATTTCGCCTTGGCACATGTTTTCGGTGATTTCGGAAATGATTTGTATAATTCTTGGATTTCCGGTTTCCGCCGCGATGTTTAAGGCCCGGGCCAGGAGGAAATCACCCACCAGCACCGTGACCGGCGCACCCCAGATGGAATGGGCCACCGGTTTGCCGCGCCGGAGGGAAGCATCGTCCACCACATCATCGTGCAGCAGGGTCGCGGTATGTAAAAATTCAATAATGGTTGAAAATTTTTTAATAAAATCATCGGTATAGCCGCACAGTCGGGCGCAGAGGAGATTGAGCAGGGGCCGGATGCGTTTGCCGCCGCTGAAAATCAGGTGTCCCGCCACGTCCCGGACCAGGTCCACATGGGGGTTCAGGTTCTGATGCAGGGCCGCTTCAATGTCGTTTAAATCGTTTTCCACCCGCAGCGATAATTGCTGCTTTATGCCGTTCATACCGTTTCTCCCCTGAGATCATATTCCAGTGCATCCGTCACGCGAACATCGGCGAAGTCGCCCACCCGGACCGTTTGTCTGCCATCCGGTGCATCAATGTATACAATACCGTCCACTTCCGGGGCCTGAAACCAGGTCCGGCCTGCGTACAATCCGTCTTCCAGTTGCTCTTCCACCAGCACCTGAAACGTGCGACCGATATATTTCTGGTTTTTTTCCGCCGACCATCCGGCCTGGGCCGTCATCAGGGCATGATGCCGCTCTTTGGCGATTTTTTTCGGTACATGGCTGGAGAGAAGGTGGGACGGCAGGTCATCGGCGTCCGAATAGATGAATGCACCCAGATGGTCAAACCGGACGGTTTCCGCAAATTTCATCAATTCGTTGAAATCCTTATCCGTTTCCCCCGGAAATCCCACCATCATCGTGGTCCTGAGGGCCGCGTCCGGGATAATGGACCGGATATTGTCCACCAGACGCAGCAAATCCCCTGCATCATAATTCCGGCCCATGCGTTTTAAAACGGATCCGGCGGCGTGCTGCATGGGAATGTCAAAATAGGCGCAGATATTGTCATGATCCGTCATGGTGCGGATAAGGGTTTCATCGGTGGTATCCGGAGATCCGTACAAAAACCGGACCCAGACATCCGGCGATATGTTCGCAACATCCGCCAACAGGCGGCTGAGGGGGACCGGGGGCCGCAGATCCCTGCCATAAGCCCCGGTGTCCTGGCCGATGATGACGATTTCCCGGATTCCAAGGGATATCAGTCGCCGGGCTTCCATGACCGCATCCTCCGGCGTCCGGCTCCGGAGTTTCCCCCGCAATTCGGGAATAATGCAATAGGTGCAGCGCCGGTCGCATCCTTCGCTGACTTTCAGGTACGCAAAGGAGGCGGTGGTCAGGGTTCTTTTGGTGCCGCAATTTTGTAGGGGCAGTGCAGACGGCGGCGGAAGCAGGCAGCGGGTATCCGAGTCGGAGCTGCGCAACACCTCCGCGATTTGGTGGTAAGCGCCGGTTCCCAGAAACATGTCCACCTCCGGCAGGGAGTCGGCGATGGCTTCCCGGTAACGTTCGGGCAGGCAGCCGGTCACAATCATACGCCGACAGGGTCCGGATTTTTTAAATTCCGCCAGGGCCAGGATTTCATCAATGGATTCCTGGGCGGCGGATTCGATAAACCCGCAGGTGTTGACAATGATAGCCTCCGCCTGGGACGGATCGTCGGTGACCGAAAAACCGTTATCGGCAATCTGTCCCAGCATAATTTCGCTGTCCACCTGATTCCGGGCGCAGCCGAGGGAACTGAGGTATATGGTTTTGATGGCGTCTACTCCCCGGTAAACTTCGGTTTGCGTTTTTCGCTGAAGGCGGTAATGGCCTCCATCAGGTCTTTGGACGGAATGATGTTGGTGCTGATGGATGCCACGTATTTTAATCCGTCGTCGATGGATTTGCCGATGCCGAATTTTAAGACATCCTTGGAGGCCTGCACCGCAAGGGGCGGATTTTCTGAAATGCTCATGGCCAGGTCCTGGGCGCCTTTCATCAATGCCGCATGGTCGTCAAATATTTCGTTGACCAGGAGTATTTCCTTTGCCCGCTTGGCGTTAAACAGTTTCGCCGTATAGGCCAGCTCTCGGGCGATGCCCTGGCCCACAATATGGGGAATGCGCTGCAAGACGCCCACATCCGCCACAAAGCCCACCGCCGCTTCCTTAAGGGAAAATTCGGCGTCCGCCGAGCATAGCCGGATGTCGCAGGCAGTGGCCATGTCCAGGCCCGCGCCGATGCAATGTCCATGGATGGCGGCAATCACGGGTTTCCGGCACCACTCGATGCAGCTCATGGTATCCTGGAGCGGGGTTATTTTGTGCAGCAGCCGCCACTTGACGCCGCCTTTTTGCTCGGGGTTCAGTAATTCCGGAAGTTCCATCGCCATTTCCATCAGATCAATACCGGCCGTAAAACAATTGCCCTTGCCGGAGATGATGACGGCCCGGATATCCGGATCTTGGTCCAGGTCTTCAAAAATGGGGATGATCTCCTTCCATGCGGGCGGATTCATGGCGTTTTTTTTATCCGGCCGGTTTAAGTACACCCAGGCAATGGGCGGTTTTTTTTCAACGATATAAAATTGATATTCACTCATAAGGATCTCCTTGCAAGCCCGAAGGCTCCATTTGTTACTGCGGTTCATATTCAAAAAAAATTAAATATCATTATTAAACCGGAAAATAAAGGATGAAAAATTCCCATTCTCCGCGCCAGACAGTCATGCTAATCGGCGGACTTGCGATTGTGTAAAAAATCGCATATAAGCCCCCTCATGAAAGAAACCATCAAAGAAACGACCCGGCAATTGATCAACACGCCCCTTGCCATCGGAAATCGCGAAATCCCCACCCGGCTTATTCTGGCTCCTATGAGCGGCCTGACCCATGTGGCTTTTCGGGAGCTGGTGGACCGGTATGGCGGATGCGGGCTGCTGGCAACGGAAATGTGCAGCGCAAAAGCCCTGCCCATTGAAAACCGCCATGTGTCCACGGTATTCCGGTGGCGGGATGCGGAGGCGTCCCGGCTGGTGTGCCAGATTTTCGGGTCTGACCCGGAAATCATGGTTCAGGCGGCCCGGCGGGTGGAAGCCGAAGGGTTTTTCGGTGTGGACCTCAATTTCGGGTGTTCCGTGGCCCCCATCTGTAAAAAAAACTGCGGGGCCGCCCTGCTCAGGACGCCGGATCTGGCTGTTAAAATTGTTCGCGACATCCGGCAGGCGGTTTCCATTCCCGTTACGGTGAAATTCCGCACCGGATGGGAGGATCGGATTGACCCCGCCGCAGACCTGGCCCGGCGTTTTGAGGACGCGGGCGCGGACGCCCTCACATTTCATCCCCGAGTGGCCCCGGACCGGCGTTCCCGGCCGCCGAAGTGGGAATATATTCGATTGATAAAACAGGCGGTCCAAATTCCGGTATTCGGCAACGGCGAGGTGTTTACATTCGATGATTGTGAAAAAATGTTTGAAACCACCGGTTGCGACGGGATCGCTTTAGGCCGTATCGCCATTGCCAAGCCCTGGGTGTTCGCCCACTGGACCGGGGGACTGGGGCCTACCCCCAATATTTACAGAGAAAGCCTTCTGCAATTGATGGATTTGATGGCGGATCATTTTGCCCCTCCCACCGACATCCGGAAATTTAAAAAACTGGCGCTTTACCCTGCGGCCCTGTTTAAATTCGGCCATTCGTTTTTCACCCGAATGTTCCGGGCAACTGATTTTACTGAAATGGCCAATGTAATCAACGCATTCTTTGACACGTTTCCGGAGGAGGCCTCCCGGCCCAACCTGAACCTGTTCCGATGACCTGAAGGAGTTTGTGCTTTACATTTCGGGTTTCCTGTGGATATATTTTTGTAACAGCTCAGGTAGATAGACTGTAGGCTGTAGGCAATTAGGCAGGCGGAATAAGCTGAAAAACCGGGGTTTTCATCCCGACAAATCGCTGATGAGATTTTATGTACCAACGGAAAAATATCGATCAAGACCACGCTTCCATCGAACAGACAGCCCCTGTTTCGATTCGGGAAGAGTTCGAGCGGCGGGAAGCCTCCTTTATCGCCCCTTGCGGCATGCTGTCCGCCAATTCCAAAGGCCGGGCGGTCAGGGAAGAACCCTGTCCCATCCGGACCGTGTACCAGCAGGACCGGGACAGGATCGTCTATTCCAATTCTTTCAGACGCTTAAAACATAAAACCCAGGTGTTTCTGGCACCCCTGGGAGACCATTACCGCACCCGCCTGACCCACACCCTGGAAGTGGCGGAGGTGGCCCGCACCATCAGCCGGGCCATGCGGCTCAATGAAGATCTGGCCGAGGCCATCGCCCTGGGCCACGATTTGGGGCATACCCCTTTCGGCCACAGCGGGGAAACGGCCCTCAAGGAAATTTTTTCACCGGATTTTTCCCACAATATCCAGAGTTTGCGGGTGGTGGACATTTTAGAGCGAAACGGGAGAGGCCTGAATCTGACCTATGAGGTGCGTGACGGCATCATCAAACATTCCAAGGGGTTCGGTCCGATCCTGCCCACAGACGATACGGAAAAAGCCTGCACGATTGAGGGCCGCATCGTCCGCATCGCCGATATTATCGCCTACCTCAACCATGATCTGGATGACGCCATCCGAAGCAAGGTGATCACCCCCGGCCAGATTCCCAGATCCTGTTCCGAGATTTTGGGCAACACCCATTCACAGCGCGCCACCACCATGATCCGGGATCTGGTTTTTTCAAGCTCCGCCACCGGCCATTCCATGGAGCTTCAAATGAGCGAACCGGTGTTTGCGGCCATGACCGGATTAAGGGAATTTCTGTATGAAAACGTGTACCGGTCGCAACGGGTTCATGATGAATTCGTCAAAGCCAAAAAAATGATTTCTGAAATTTATTCCTATTTTCTGAATCATCCCAACGATCTTAGTAAGCGATTGAAAAATATGGAAATCGATGTGATTTACTCGCAGGAAACGCCGATTGAGCGGGTTATCTGCGATTTTATCGCCAGCATCACGGACCGCTACACCTTAAATTTATACCACGAACTGTTTGTGCCCGCCTCCCTGGTCTAAGAGCCTGTTTTAAAAGTCTGGATCAGGCCCGATAACAAGGCAGCAAGCCTCGAAAAAGCGCAGCATACTGGTCGTATGTGAGCATTTTGAGAGGCTGACAACGCAGTTAGCGGGTCTCAGACGGACTTTTAAAACAGGCTCTTAGAGACAGGTTCTAAAGGATCTTTTTTTTTGTTTCACTTTCCTGATTTGTTTGAAAATTGCAAGGATGAGCTGGCGGAACTGGCCTCACTCTATGGCAAAATGGACGTGGCATACGACCGGATAGCGGATGCGCATGGCTTTCACTGTTCGGGATGCGCCGATAACTGCTGCCTGACCCGGTTTTTTCACCATACCCTTCTGGAATATATGTATCTAATGAAAGGCTTTTATGGTCTGGACAAGGTATTGCAGGATCAGGTCGTCCGGCAGGCGGCTGAGGTCAATAGGGTGGTCGATTCTGCGGTGACGTCGGGAGAGATTTCGCACGTGATGTGCCCGTTAAATATGGATGGCCTGTGCGTGCTTTACGATTTTCGCCCCATGATCTGTCGGTTGCACGGCATCTCCCACGAATTCCGGCACCCTTCCGGAAAAATCGTTTCAGGGCCGGGGTGTGCGGCATTTGAAACCCAGTGCAATACCGGTGGCGGCATGGTGCTGGATCGCACCCCGTTTTACAGGGACATGGCGATTCTGGAAGGCCGGGTGCGGGAAAGAAGCGGCATCCGGAAAAAGCTCAAGATGACGGTGGCGCAAATGCTGACAGCGGCCGGGGAAGGATTGTCATGAAGCTCGTTGAAACCGATAACCTGTCTGACGTCCGGGGCCGGATGATCAAGGCCACGGACACCTTCGCCTTCCGGTGCCATCCGGCAGTCGGTTGTTTCAATAAATGCTGCCGCAACCTAAATTTTTATCTGAATCCCTATGATATCATCCGGTTAAAGCAGAATTTAAATATCCCCTCCGATGCATTCATAGACAATTATACGGATATTGTCCTGCGGCCCGGCCATTATTTTCCGGATGTCCTGCTGCGCATGGCTGACAACCCGGAAAAGACCTGTCCTTTTTTAACGGATACCGGCTGCCGGGTGTACGCCGACCGGCCCCATACCTGCCGGGCCTTTCCCGTGGAGCATGGGCTGTATGTGGATGCGGAAAAAAACACCACGCGGCTGGTGCATTTTTTTCGGCCCCCGGAGTTTTGCGAGGGCCGCCATGAAAACACGGTCTGGACCCTGAAAACCTGGGAGGCGGACCAGGAGGCGGCGTTTTATAACCAGATGACCGCAGCCTGGGCGAACGTGATGCGGCTGTTTCAGGCGGACCCGTTCGGCGGGCAGGGGCCGGAGGGGCAGAAAGGCCGGATGGCGTTTATGGCGGCTTATAATGTGGATGCGTTTCGGGAGTTTGTATTAAACAGCAGTTTTTTGCAGCGCTATAAAATCGAGGCGGGTCTCCGCATGCGGATCAAGACAGACGATGTGGCCGTGTTCAAGCTGGGTATTGCCTGGATCAAAATGTTTTTGTTTGGTGTCAAAACGCCGGAAATTAAAGCCAAGTGGTGATTTTTTTTGCTGGTTTTGGAGTTCTTGTCCGCCAGTTTAAAATTACTTCAGATTAATTCTGGATAATGGTTTGAAGTAGTTAGGTATGGTGTCCATAGGTTCCCAATAAATTGTCAAGATTAAAGATTTGACCCCTAATCCGCCTTTGTCCGAACCTGTTCCAAGGTATGGCGATTGGCCGCGACGACATCATCGAATATGCGGCGAATACGGAACATCTGATAACCCCATTAAATTATTAGTGGGTTAACGAATTTCTCAGCGGCGATGGAGTCGGGCCTGCTGAAAAAAATGTATCACATAATCATCTGTATTTCTTTGCTTTAAACCAGGAATTATCCCCCGAATGAAAATAAAACCTGCCTTCGAGATGGTCGTTTTTTATGACCGCCCACCCGCGGCCTGTTGCTTCATCATTTTCATCCCGGCCTTCCCATGAAAATTCAATCCGCTCATTTCTACTTGTTTTTTCAATATGATAGTCTATTTGACCTTGAACCAAACCGAATTGGAAAGACCCCAGTTCATCTTTTTCGAAAAGGAAATAGCCTTCGGTTTCCATATCAATGTAATCTTGGTCCCACATTTCCATTTCGACAATACGCCATTTTCCAAGATATGGATTTATTTTTTTCATTTTTATCACGTCATAACGCGCCCGCATGACCGGCGCAGCTTTATCGCGTCCGGTCCATGCGGTTGTTGGGGTCAGTAGTCTCTATATCCGTCTTTCTTGAGGATCTCTCTTAACATGGACAGATCCTTAATATGCTCATCGTCGAGGTTGAATCCCTCGTATCCGCACTACTACCATTTAACATTTATAATTTCGGATAAAGGCGTTTTAACTTGATCCGAGCATCCGATGTGGTGAACTGCCAATCAATTTTGTTGGTTCTGTTGTTGCGGTCATTTTTCCATGCTGCCACTTCGGCTTGCATTGTCTCCATTTCGGCAATCCGGCGGTCAAGGCACTGTCCCTTCAACTGAGTTCAATTTCCGCCATGTTAAGCCAACTGCCATGCTTTGGCGTGTAATGAATTTCAAGCCGTTCCGCGAGACGCCTGGCTTCCGCTGGCTCGAATGTACTGTAGAGTGAGGCGATGTTGTGAGTGTTCAAGTTGTCCATTACAAGACGTACTTTTGTTGCATCCGGGTATCGCAGATCAAGCATCTGCTGGATCTGCATGGCCCAATCTTTTCTGGTTCGATGCTCGGTGACTTCTACATGTCTCTTGCCCGCCAGTGGTTCCACCTCCATAAAAATTTCCGCCACCCCATTCCGGATATACTCGTCGTCCTCACGTCTTGGCTGTCCTGGCTTGCATGGGATAGGATCGCGAACCTCACCAATCAGTTGTTTGCACGATTCATCCATGCACACCACCGGAAAGGCATGATCGTACGGAAGGTGGTAAACCTCCAGAACATCCTCCATCGCTGCTACAAAGGCGGCGTTCCCTTCCGGCGGGATTTTCCAGTACTTGCTGAGGTGAGGTTTAAGTTCGTTTTTTTTAAAACCCTCTGCACTGTCATATGTGAGACTGTCTCTGTAAAATTCAACGCTACTGCTTTGTCGGCAAGGAGTTTGATGGTCCATCGCTTACGCCCTTCAGGTGCCTCCGAGCAGGCTAAGGCGATCAGTTTGGCTTCAAAAGTCCCGTCAAATTTTATCTCTCGTGGCGGCGTATCTCTTGGTTTTCGTTTCAGCGCCGTTTCAAGTCCATCTTCAACAAAACGTTTTTTCAGATGCTCAATGGTGCGGTTTGTTATACCAAGGGCTTCAGCGACATCTCCAACTTTCCATGCCGGTCCATTTTCACCTGCATCGCACAACAACAAGGCGCGCGCATGGATAACTCGTTTGGCATGGCTTTTTCCGTTTTTCGTTATTTTCTCAAGCTGTTGGCGTTCGTCTTGGGTCAGTGTTACTCGATATCTCGGTGACATGGCGGCCTCCTTGTTTGGGTTGCCGACATTATATCACCCTTTACAATAAATGCGAAACTTTATATGGTATTAGTTGATAACCTTGACTCATATCGAATAAATCATAAAGATTTTGCTACTTATCGCAAAATCGATAATAACTGGTACATTCGGATGGAACACGATGGTTGAAAGGAATAATAAAAGGATTTCCCGGACCATTCTCTCAAATCCTGAAGCATCGGAAATAATTTTTCAGATTTAGCTTCGTTGTCCGCTCCTTTGCCCCCATGCCACCTAATTTCCCGAAAAAATTATGACGAGGCATTGCCAGGGAGTTGGATGTCCAATGCCTTGAGAATATCCCGCTGCGTCTTGGTCACCTCTGTGAGGATATGACCATACTTCCCGGAATATATAACCTTGGTCAACGTCTTC
>JBAQUK010000108.1:0-9067 GCA_049297455.1 Desulfosalsimonadaceae bacterium
CGTCTAAGTGCTTCCTGTAGCATAAATATGCCGGTTTCTCAGCTACAAGCCATTTTTACTTTTCCCCCCTAAAACCTTGTCAAGCCTTTTTTTACTTCATTTAAACTTTTTTTCGCTGAATAGTTACGTTACGACAAACCATCTCCCAAAATACGCATTGGCCTCGTACCAAAGTTCGTCGTCGCTGAGAGTGGCGCGGGTGCGATATCCGTAAATGGGGTTCCGGGGAACCTTCCGAAAAATGAGCGGCAACGACACCAAGCAAAACAACGTACATTGTACGCAAATGGTAATAAGACCTTTTTCGAAGATGCTCATTTGTAATTACCGGTCAAAAGAGACAATTCCGCCATGCTGTTCAGGATGTCGCATTCGCCGGGGCACAAGGACAGATTGGTCAACGGGGTGGGGATGACCGCGCACCGGATACCGGCGGAAACCGCGGCGGCGGCTCCGCGGGGCGAGTCCTCAACCGCCAGGCAGTTCTGGGGGTTCACCGAGAGAACCTGCATGGCTTTCAGGTAACATTGGGGGTTGGGTTTGGGCTCGTCATAATCATCGGCCGTAATAATAACCTCAAAAAAATCCGTCAGTTCGGTGGCTGCATGCACACCCTCAAAATGCGACCGGGAAGCGCCCGTCACGACCGCCAGACGGAAATTTCCGGAAAAATGGTTTAAGGTCTCCCGGACGCCGGGGAGCAGCGAAACCCCGGCCTCCACTTTGGCCCAGAACAATTGGTCCCTGTGTTTGATGGCTTCTTCCATCTGGGAGTCCGGAATACCCAAGAGACCGCCGATCTCGCGGGATCGCCTGCTCTCCGCCAGGAACCAGACGGCCCACTGGTCCGGTGGGATGACCGCCCCGAAACCTGCAAACACCTCCCGGGTGGCCTCGAAAAAAAGGCGCTCCGTATCAACCAGAACGCCGTCGCTGTCAAATAAGATTGTCTGGATCATTATTCGTAGTAGGTCCACATTACCAGTCAGGTTCCTGGGAGCATTCGTCAAGATCCTGTTTTATGCCTTCCCGTATCGACTCTCTCATGCCGGGGACTGATAAAAGATAGAGGGTTTCATTAACGGCGTTCCAGTCTTCTTCGGACAGGAGTATGGCGTTGCGTTTTTTCCCTGTAATAACAATCGGCTGGTGGGTCTCGGCCGCTTCATCAATCAGGTTGTAAAGCCTGGCCCGTGCTTCCGTGGCGTTTAATGTCGTCAAGTCTGTATCCTCCAAAAAAACGTGCGCCATGCCAACCTGATTTTTAATCACACAATGCCCAGCCTTCGACATAAGACGTCAGGGTTTTAAAATTATTTTCGGTGGTCAGAGAGGTCTTTCCACGCTGGAAAAAAAGGAGCGAAATCGTCTTAAGACGGGGTTTATGGAATAATATTGCAGTAAATCCCAAATAAAATTAAAAAAAACCCTTGAGCGATATTTGCAACCCCCAAAATTTTAATAATACGTGGTGCTTTTTCTTCATTGTACATACTGTTAATCTCATTAGCGGAAAAAAAAGAAATTTTTGTATTCTTTTCCCAAATCTGCTTTCCAATTTTGCAAAAAGAAATTCCAATTGTTTGACTGTATACCACCATTAGCAAACCAATAATTACAAAAATAATTCCGATATATATTTCACTCGCCATTTGCTGTTGGCCCCATAAACAAGAAATATAGAGTCTGTATAAACCACTATTTAAGCACCCAAAATATCAAGCAAACGCCCTCAATATCATCCATGCCCATCAGAAATCAAACGGCGTCAAACTTTCAAACCCGGCTTCGGTGATCAGGAAGGTCTGTTCATACTGGGCGGAAAGTTTCCGGTCGGATGTGATGGCCGTCCAGTTGTCCTCGGCCACAAACAGGTTCGCTTTTCCGAGGTTGATCATGGGTTCCACGGTAAAGACCATGCCCGGCACCAGGATGATGCCGTCGTCTTTTTTGCCGTAATGGGGCACGTGGGGCGGTTCGTGAAAATCAAATCCCACCCCGTGGCCCACAAATTCCCGCACCACCGAGCATTTTTCGCCTTCCGCATATTTCTGGATGGCCCAGCCGATGTCGCCTACGGTATTGCCCGGTTTCAGCATGCCCATTCCCGCTTTCAGGCATTCGGCAGCCACGGACACGATTTTTTTCGCCTCCGGTCCGGGGGTTCCCACAAAAACCATTTTGCTGGCGTCCGCGTAATAGCCGTTAAAAATGAGGGTGACGTCCACGTTGATGATGTCGCCGTTTTTAAGCGGCCGGTCATCGGGAATGCCGTGACAGATCACGTCATTCACCGACGTGCAGATGCTTTTGGGAAATCCCCGGTAATTCAACGGCGCGGGGATGGCATTGTTTTTTACCGCAAATTCGTGGGCGATGGCGTTGAGTTCGTTGGTGGTGACGCCGATCGCAATATGTTTCTCTATCAAATCAAGGGTTTCAATAACGAGCTTCCCGGCTGCCCGAATCCCCTCCACATCCTGGGGGCGTTTTAACCGGATATCATATCTCTGGAGATACAGTTTCTCCAGGTTCACGGGTTTGGGGACTGCGGCGTTCATGCAGCAGCGTTTGTATTTTTGTCCGCTGCCGCAGGGGCAGGGATCATTGCGCCCGACTTTGAGGGCGTTTCTTTTAAGCATCATGCTGAATTTCTCACTTTTATTTTAAATTAATCGCCTGGCGGCGTTTGGATACAATTTATTAAACGATAACGATATGTTAAAGCATCGGGAATGCCGGATTACGCGCTGTGAGGATTGAAGCATCCTTCGCATTTGCGGGATAGCGCGCTAATCCAGCCTACTATAAAAATATGCACCGGGAGTGTCAAGGAATGGATTGCGTATCACGGGGCGATTTGATATAGGAATCGCAGGTTTTTGCACGGGATTTCCCGCAGGACCGGAAGACAAGCGCCAACACACACGCCGGAAGGAGAAGGACATGAGTTCCAAAAATGATGAGATGATCTTAAAAACCGCCAAGGAAATTGTGGTGAAATTCATTGAAGTGGGCAATATTTCGCCGACGAGTTTTCACGATCATTTCCGGAATATATACGCGACCGTTGAAACCGCCGTGAACGAAGCAGCGGAACGGGCCGGCAGGCAGGGAAAACCGGAGAAATAGTTTATTCCATTTGATATTCAAGATGGCAACAAGGCGGCAAGAAGGAGGCGACGCAGGCGTATGTTTCATACGTTGAGGAGCCGACGACGCAGCCGTTGCTGCTGACGCTTGAATACCAAATGGAATCAGTGGGCTTCGGCCCAGTCCCGCCCCTCCGACACACTCACCTTCAGCGGCACCTTCAGCGCCCAGACATTCTCCATGATGTCCGCCGCCAGCTTTTTGACCGTGTCCATCTCCTCCGGCGGCACCTCAAACACCAGTTCATCGTGCACTGACAAGAGCATGGCGGATTTCAACCCGTTTGCCATCAGCGCCGCATCCACCCGGATCATGGCCAGCTTGATCAGGTCTGCGGCCGTGCCCTGGAGTTTGGTGTTCACGGCATTGCGTTCGGCGAACCCGCGCATATTGGCGTTTTGGCTGTTGATATCCGGCAAAAACCGTATCCGCCCCAATTCTGTGGAGGTCATCCCGGTCTGCCGGGAGGTTTCGATGGTGGAATCAATAAACTGCCTCACCCCGCTGTACCGCTTGAAATAATTATCGATATAGGTTTTCGCCATTTTCTGGCTGATATGGAGTTCCTTGGACAGACTGAAGGCGCTCATGCCGTAAATAATGCCGAAATTGATCACTTTGGCCTGCTGCCGCAGGTCGTTGGTGATCATGCCGGGCAGGGCCTGAAACACTTCCGCGGCGGTCCGGGTGTGAATGTCCTCATCCTTCTGAAACGCATCGATCAGGATCTCATCCCCTGAATAATGGGCCAGGAGCCGCAATTCGATCTGGGAATAATCCATGGACACGAACGACCAGCCGTCTCTCGGGACAAACGCCCGGCGCACCTCCCGGCCTTCTTCGGTGCGGATGGGGATGTTCTGGAGGTTCGGATTGGAGCTGCTGAGGCGGCCGGTGGCGGCGATGGTCTGATTAAACGACGTGTGCACCCGGCCGGTTTCCGGGTTGACCAGTTCAAACAGGGCGTCCACATAGGTGGATTTGAGCTTGGAGAGGGTCCGGTGACGGAGTACCAGGGCCGGCAGCTCATGAAGATCCGCAAGGGTTGTCAGCACATCCACATCCGTTGAATACGCGGTTTTCTTTTTGGTTTTTTTCTGAACCGGGAGTTTCAGCTTGTCAAACAGGATGGCGCCCATCTGCTGGGAGGACTGGATATTGAATTCCTCGCCCGCAACCCCGTATATCTGCTGTTCGATCTGCGCCAGTTGAAGGGAAAGGTGTTTGGATGTCTCAAAAAGCCGGTCCTTGTCCACCCGGATGCCGGTCATCTCCATGCGCATCAGCACCGGAACCAGCGGCATTTCAACGGTTTCAAACAGGGGGGTCAGGTTTTGGGCAGCCAGCATGGGGGCGAATTTTTCGCTCGCCATGAGGGTGATGTCCGCGTCCTCGCACGAATAGGGAACGGCTCGCTCAATCTCCACCTCTCTGAAATTCTTCATTTTTCCGTCATCGCCGGTGGTCGCCTGCTCATAGGAGATCATGTGGTGGTCCAAAAAATCCCGGGCAATCTGGTCCAGGTTGTGGGCCCGTTTCTCCGGGTTGATGAGGTACGAGGCGATCATGGTGTCAAAAGCGACACCCTTCAGGTCCGCCCCGTGCCGCCTCAGCACGGCCCAGTCGTACTTGATATTCTGGCCTATTTTAGAGATTTCCGGATTTTCCAGCACGGGCTTTAATTGCCGCAGCACTTCAGCCCGGTCCAGTTGCACGGGAGCTCCCGGATAGTCATGGCCCAGTGGGATGTAAAACGCTTCATGGGGTTTGACGGCAAACGACATTCCCACCAGCTTTGCCGTCATGGGATCGATCGCCGTTGTCTCCGTATCCACGGCAAACACCTTGGCATGTGACAGCCTGTCGATCAGGTCGGACAAAGAGCGTTCATCCAGAATCGCACGATACTGCTTGCCGGAGAGATCGCTCTCCACCGGAAAGTCTTTTTGCAGTTGCCGGAACTCCAGTTCCTGAAAAATTTTGGCCAGCCTGGCGTTGTCCGGAGCGGTGACGCGAAAGGCCGGCACATCCATATCGATGGGGGAATTCGTGTTGATGCGGGCCAGTTCCCGGCTCAGAAACGCCTGGTCTTTGTGGGCCGTGAGCTTTTCCTGCTGGGTTTTGGACGTGATCCGGCCGATGTTTTCATAAATCCCGTCCATGCTGCCAAAAGTTTGCAGCAGGGTCACCGCGGTTTTCGGCCCGATGCCCGGAACGCCGGGGATATTGTCCGACGCGTCACCGGCCAGGCCCAGCACATCCAGCATCTGCGAGGGCGCAAGCCCGTGTTTCGCCAAAACCGTTTCCCGGTTGATGGCCTCGTCCTTCATGGGGTCCCAGATGGTGATGCGGTCGGTGATGAGCTGCATGAAATCCTTGTCCCCGGTCACCATGACCACATCAAACCCTTCCGCCGCAGACCGATTCGCCACCGTGCCGATGAGGTCGTCGGCCTCGTATCCGGGCAATTCAAAAATCGGGATGTTGAATCCGGCGGTCAGTTCCTTGATATAGGGGATCTGCACGGCCATGTCATCAGCCATGGGGGGCCGGTTGGCTTTATAATCGGGGTAGATGTCATGGCGGAAGGTGGGACCCCGGGAGTCAAAAAACATGGCCACATATTCGGGGGATTTGTCTTCCATCAGTTTGATGAGCATGCGGGCGAACCCGAACACCGCGTTTGAGGGGAATCCTTTGGAGGTGGCGAGGCTCCGGATGGCATGATAGGCCCGGTGAATGTACGCCGTGCCGTCAATAAGGTAGACCGTTTTTTTCGGGTTTGTCGGCTCGGGCATAAAATCAGGTTCCTCTCAGAGGGGGATGATGTCCTCGATTTCTTTTAATCGACGGATATGATAGTCACCGGCGAGATTCGGATTATCAAAAGCCACCAGCCGGACCTTTGCTGCCTTGGCGGCCTTCTCATCAAGCTCCGAATCGCCGACAAAAAGAATTTCCTCCGAAGACACATGGAAAAAATCCAGCACTTTCAGCAACTGGTCGGGATAGGGCTTGGGCCGGGCCACATCCCGGGCCGTGACCACGAGATCAAAATACGATTCAAGGCCATTAATGGCCAGCACCCGGTTCATGGTGTCCGTCCGGTTGGTGGCCACGGCGAATTTGAGCCGGCCCGCGTATTTGGCGAGCAAAGGCTTCAGGTCCGGCTCGATTTCCATGTACTTTAGATAGGGGCCATATCCGGTCTGGCGGCGCAATGCATGGGCCGCCTGCAATTCCTCGGGATCGGGAAACAGACTTACCAGAGATTCGTCCACGGTATGCATCTGGGCGTAAAAAAACTGATCGGGCGTCATGGGAGGACGCCCGAAATGGTTTAATATATCATTATAATAGGCTTGGTTGGCTTTCCGGGTGTCAAACATCACCCCGTCACAGTCAAACGCCAGGACTTTAATGCTGCTCATCACATGTCATCATTTGGGTGCCGGCTGAACAGGTATCGACTGAATTTTCATCTCCGGTGTCGCCGGGGATTCCGATCCGGTGTTTTCCGCACCCGGTTTTCTCAATTCCCCGGACACAATAAGGGTGATCGGCTGGTGGTCCGTCTGGTCGGTCAGGATAATCAGTTTATCGTAAAATCGGCCTTCGGTTGCCTTTTTATTCACAACCGTCAGTTCATAGGCTTTTTTCCCTTTAATCTCGGTCTCTTTGAGGGCATGCGTGAAATCAGTACCCTTCATTGCGTTGACCTGAAGGATCTTGAATGGAGGCTCGGTTTCCGGAATAATTGTGACGGTCCGGGAAATGGTCTCGCCCAAAATACCCTGCAAATTGACGCGGGTGGGTTCAACGGTCGCAAACAGTTTCACTTTTCCGTTAAGATGGAGTTCAATAATGGCATTTTTGGGATCATTGGTGTTTACACGGATGGTCTTTTTTATTTCCCGTCCGCCATAGCCTTTGGTCGCCAGTTTAAATCGAATTGTGTCCTCGCCGCCGGGAGGAATGGGTTTCTCTGGCTTGGAAACCGTTGAGCACCCTCACCCGGCCTTGACTTCGACAATATTGAGATCCGCATCTCCTTTATTTTTAATGATAAAATCATGAACCACATCCGTGCCTTCAAATTGCGGGGAAAACTCAAAAGATGATTCTTCCACCACCGCAACGGGCACGCCATCGCCCCCAACCGCCATTCCCGGCAGAAAGGTGACACATAGTGATAGTGCCAGAACCAGTAAACCGAATCGTTTACGCATACAACACTCCTTTATTGTTAAATAATAATTTTTAGGCAGACTCCGGGTCAAGAATCTGAAATTATAAGAACTTGTAAAGGATATCCATGTCCATGTCAAGGGATATGTGCCTTTTCATGCGCGGGAATAAGGGCCGGAACGGAACGCGCAACGGGTGATGCTGAAAAGATAAAGCCGTGTCCCGAAAACAAACCTGAGAGACAGTCTTGCCCATTGTCCCTGTTTCTGCTAATTTCTTCGTCCATCGTATCTTGTGTTGATGGCGAAAATGACCCGTAACCCGATAAAACAACCAATTTATTATGCGAATGACCTCCGTAAAGCGTATTCTCAGCCTCCAGTATTTCCTGTATTTCGGGGTGCTGGGCCTGTTTCTGCCGTATTTTAACCTGTACTGCTACCATATCGGGTTTTCCGGATTTGAAATCGGCGTCCTGTCTTCCGTGCGCACCCTGACCACTGCGCTGTTTCCCCTGCTTTGGGGTGCGCTTGCAGACAAATTTTTTATCCGGCGGCCCATCTATGTGCTGTGCAGCTTTATCAGCACCGCCATTTGGGCGCTGTATCTGCTGACCACGGATTTTTGGGCCATGTTTGCCATTACGGTCTTCTACGGCATTTTCTATGCGCCGATTATCGCGTTTCTGGAATCCTTTTCCATGGATCTTCTGGGCAAAGAAAAAAACCGCTACGGTCAACTGCGGGCCTGGGGGTCTTTTGCCTTTATCCTGATTGTGGTTCTCACGGGCCGGCTGATCGACGCCCTTTCAACGGAAATTATCATTGTGATGATTCTGGCCGGTTCCCTGTTCCATTCATTTCTGACCCTCGCCATCCCGTCGGCCAATGGAACCCACACCACCGGCTTTTCCGCAAACGTCCGGACGCTCTTCAACCGGCGCGTGCTGGTTTTTTTATTCTGCGCGTTTATGATGCTGGTCAGCCACGGCACTTATTACGGATTTCTGTCCATCCATCTGGAAAATCTGGGGTTTTCCGGCGTCTTTATCGGCATTGCCTGGGCCGTTGCCTCGACGGCTGAAATTCTGGTGATGTTGAATTCCGAGGGCCTGCTGCGGCGGTTCTCCCATGAGAAGATATTGGTGGCTGCATTCGGGGCCGCCGTTATCCGGTGGATATTATTGTGTTATGCGACATCGGCCCCCCTGGTCCTTTTTTCCCAGATCCTTCACGCCCTGACCTATGGCGCGTTCCATGTGGCCAGCATCCTCTACATGGATAAGCTGACCCCGGCGAGCGCGAAAACCCTCGGACAGGCGGTCAACAATGCGGTGACATACGGATTCGGCATAATGGCGGGATTTCTCTTTAACGGCTATTTTTTTGAAATCATCGGCGCACCGGCTCTGTTTGCGGTCAGCGCACTTATGGCCGGGATCGGGGGATTGATCATGGCTTTCAGCAGCCGGGACGGCATTCGAAAATGATTTTGGATTGGGGATTTTGGATTTTGGATTACAGACCCAAGGCTAACGCAAGTAATTCCGTTTTACGGCCAATCGGTAGCAAACGGTCCATGTCATGCCCCGAATTTTTCCTTAACCCTACAACGTTATTTAAAGTTGTTTACTATTGATTTTCTTGATCAGCCTGCTATTTTGGTTTTTAAACACTTAACCCAAAGGAGGCTGGCCATGTTACCCATTATTCGAGATAATGATCAT
>JBAQUK010000109.1:0-8181 GCA_049297455.1 Desulfosalsimonadaceae bacterium
TGATCATTATCTCGAATAATGGGTAACATGGCCAGCCTCCTTTGGGTTAAGTGTTTAAAAACCAAAATAGCAGGCTGATCAAGAAAATCAATAGTAAACAACTTTAAATAACGTTGTAGGGTTAAGCGGGCAAAAGACGACGGCATGTCGGCCGTGGCGATTACCGATCACGGCACCATGTTCGGGGTGGTTGATTTTTATGAAAAAGCCACGAAAGCCGGGATTAAACCGATTATCGGGTGTGAGTTCTATGTTGCGCCCCGCACGCTGAACGACCGGACCCCTCTGGACCAGAAACAGGTGTCCCACCTCGTGTTGCTGGCGGAAAATCAGGCCGGTTATCACAACCTGTGCAAGCTCGCCACCACCGCCAGTCTGGACGGGTTCTACCACAAACCCCGCATCGATAAACACTTGCTGGCAAGTCACTGCCAGGGACTAATCGGGCTTTCCGCGTGTTTAAAAGGAGAAATTCCCCAACTGCTCCGGGCCGGTAAAAGGGATGAGGCGGATGCAGCGGCCCGGTTTTATCTGGAATTACTCGGAGAACATAATTTTTTTCTGGAAGTCCAGCACAACGGCATTCCCGATCAGGAAATCGTGAACCGGGGGATTCTGGAGATGAGCCGGCGGCTTTCGATTCCCATGGTGGCCACCAATGATTGCCATTATCTGGACAAAGCCCATGCCCGGGCCCATGATGTCCTGTTGTGCGTTCAGATGGGCAGGACGGTGAATGAAGCCGACCGGTTTAAATTCCGGACGGAAGAGCTGTATTTTAAATCCAGCCGGGAAATGATCGACTCTTTTCAGGGATATCCGGGGGCCATTGAAAATACGACGGCTATCGCCGACCGCTGTCATGTCGCCTTTGATTTTAAAACCTTTCATTTCCCGAAGTTCAACCTGACCGCCGATCAATCCGAGGCCCTGATTTTTGAAGAAAAAGTCCGGCAGGGGTTTGCCAAAAAGATGCAACTCATCCGGGAGAAAAATCCGGAAGTGGATGAATCGGTTTACCAGGCCCGGGTGGATTATGAAATATCCGTGATCAATAACATGGAGTTCCCAGGATATTTTCTGATTGTCGCCGATTTTATCGAATATTCAAAGAAAAACGGTATCCCCGTGGGCCCCGGCCGGGGATCTGCGGCAGGGAGTCTGGTGGCCTATTCGCTGGGCATTACGGACCTTGACCCCATTGAACATGGGTTGATTTTTGAACGGTTTTTAAATCCCAGCCGGAAAAGCATGCCGGATATTGACGTGGATTTCTGCATTAACGGCCGGGAAAAAGTTTATCATTATGTGGTGGAACGATATGGCGGCAGTGATTATGTGGCACAGATCACCACGTTCGGAAAAATGAAAGCCCGGGCCGTGATCCGGGATGTGGGCCGGGCCCTGGATATTCCCTTGAGCGAAGTGGACGCCATTGCCAAGCTCGTGCCGGAAACCGTCAACATCAGCCTGGATGAAGCCCTGGAAAAGGAACCAAAGCTTAGGGAGGCCGTTGCCAATAAACCGGAAATCGCGGAACTCATTGAAATATCGAAGATTCTAGAAGGGCTGAACCGCCATGCCTCCACCCATGCGGCCGGGGTGGTGATCGGAGACAAACCCCTGGTGGAATACCTCCCGTTGTATCGCGGAAAAAAGGGTGAGGTCATGACCCAGCTCGATATGAAGCGGGTGGAGAAAATCGGGCTGGTCAAGTTCGATTTTCTGGGGCTCCGGAACCTGACCATTATCGCTGACGCCCTGTCGATTATCAAGGCCCAGGGCAAAACCCCGCCGGATATCGACCGTCTCGATCTCGCCGACCCCGCAACCTACCGCCTGCTTTCAGAAGGCGATACATCCGCCGTGTTTCAACTGGAAAGTTCGGGCATGCGGGATCTGGTCATCCGCTTAAAGCCGGATAATTTCGCGCAAATCACCGCCCTGGTGGCGCTCTACCGCCCCGGCCCCATGGGCAGCGGGATGGTGGATGACTATGTGGAATGCAAGCACGGCAGAAAACCGGTGACTTATCTGGTGCCGGAGCTGGAGCCGATTCTGAACCCGACCTATGGCGTCATCCTCTACCAGGAGCAGGTGATGCAAATTGCAGGCGACCTGGCGAGTTTTTCCATGGCCGAAGCAGACGGCCTGCGCAAGGCAATGGGAAAGAAAATCCCGGAGGACATGGCCAAGCAGTTGGACCGGTTCGTGGAAGGGGCGGTCAAAAACGGCATCCCCAGGGATAAAGCGTCAGAACTATTCGGACTGATAGAAAAATTTGCGGGTTATGGGTTCAACAAATCCCACAGCGCTGCTTATGCATTGATTGCATTCCAAACCGCTTATTTAAAAGCCCATTTTCCGGTGGAATACATGGCGGCGGTGCTCACCAGTGAAATGGGGTCATCGGAAAATGTGGTCAAATATATCGCTGAATGCCGGAACCACAATATCCCGGTGCTGCCCCCGGACATTAATGAGAGCGACAAGGGGTTTACGGTCAGCGGAGAAAAAATCCGGTTCGGTCTGGCCGGGGTGAAAAACGTGGGGGAGGCGGCCATTGAGTCGGTGCTTGAAACCCGCCGGAAAGGAAAATTTTCGTCCATATTTGAATTCTGTCAGCGGGTCGATATCCGGAAAGTGAATAAACGGGTGCTGGAGAGCCTGATTCAGAGCGGCGCGTTTGATTCCACGGGGAATCACCGGTCCCAGATGATGGCATGCGTGGAACCGGCCCTTGAGTATGGCCAGAAAATTCAGAAGGAGGCCTCTGATTCCCAGATGTCGCTGTTCGGCGGAACCGCCGGTGCCGGTCAGCTCAACCCGCCGGTCATGCCGGATGTGCCGGAATGGGGTGAAAAGCAGAAATTGAATCTGGAAAAAGAAGCCATCGGTTTTTATATTACCGGTCATCCCCTGGATGAACATCAGGAGGTTCTGGATAAGTTTTCAAACGCGCATTCCCTTGATCTGATAGAGGAAAGTGTCGCGGATGGCACAATTGTCCGTATGGGTGGGATCATCCGCAACATGAAAACCATCGTCACCAAGCGGGGCGAGCCGATGGCGTTTATGGAGCTGGAGGATATCAACGGTTCGGTCGAAGTGGTGGTGTTCCCGAAAAATTATTCACAGGTCAGCCATTTCTTGGTGGTGGACGCCCCGGTGTTTGTCCAGGGTGAAATCCAGAAAAATGAAAAATTCGTCAAGATTCTTGCGGAAAATATCGTTCCCATTGAAACTGCGGAGTCCTTCTGGACAGCCAGCATTCACATCACCATCGACGCCCAGAGAACGGATGCGGGAAAATTGAAACAGTTGTCTGCGCTGTTTGAAAAATATCCGGGTCAGTGTAAATGCTTTTTTCATATCGTAATCCCGGAGAAAACCGAGACCATTATTGAATTGCCCCCCCAGATAAATTTGAGGGCATGCAGCGCCTTTACCCAGGAGGTGAACCGATTGCTCGGCTACCCATCCGTGGCCACCCAGTGCGCACCCGTTGTATCGGCCAATCAGGAGCCCGAAAATAACGGGAAGAAATATGCCCGGAGGAAAAAATAATATGAGAGTTCCCCTGCTTGATTTAAAGGCGCAATATCAGACGATTAAGGACGAATGTCTTCAGGTGACGCAGGAAATATATGAAAGTCAGTATTTTATTCTTGGCCCTGTTGTTGAAAAATTGGAGAAGGAAATCGCTGGGTATTGTTCGGCAAAATACGCTGTGGGTGTTTCTTCCGGTACGGACGCGCTCTTATTGTCTTTGATGGCTGCGGGAATAGGGCAGGGGGATCGGGTGATCACCACACCCTTCACGTTTTTCGCCACTGCCGGGGTTATCAACCGGGTGGGGGCGATTCCTGTTTTTGCGGATATCGAGTCCAACACCTACAATATCTCCCCTGAGAAAATTGCATCCGTAATATCCAAAATGTCGGATGCGGAGCGCAAGACGCTAAAGGCGATTATTCCGGTTCATCTCTTCGGCCAGTGCGCGGATATGGATGGGGTCATCCGCATTGCAAAAGAAAACGGCCTGACGGTGATCGAAGATGCGGCCCAAGCCATTGGCGCTGAATATAAAGGACAGCGCGCCGGGTCCATGGGGGATTTCGGCTGTTTTTCTTTTTTCCCGTCCAAAAATCTGGGGGGATTCGGTGACGGCGGAATGGTGACCACCCAGTCCAGGGAAATCTATGAACGGCTGGTAATGTTACGGGTTCATGGCAGTCACCCCAAGTATTATCATCGTTATATTGGCGGAAATTTCCGGCTGGATGCGATTCAGGCGGCCATTGTATCCATCAAGTTGAAACACCTGGACGACTGGACCCGCAACCGACAGGAAAATGCCCGGAAATACAGGGCCCTCATAGAGACGGCCGGACTAACCCCGGTTGTCGCCTGCCCTGTTGAAAAGGAAAATCGCCATATCTACAATCAGTTTGTTGTTCATGTGGCTGAAAAGCGGGATGAACTCAAGGCGTTTTTGACCGCCAACGAAATCGGCTGTGAGATTTATTATCCCGTCCCCCTGCACCTTCAGGCATGTTTTTCTTCTTTGGGATATCAATCCGGTGATTTTTCGGTATCGGAACATGCCGCTGACCATACCCTTGCGCTGCCCATATACCCTGAGCTTGCGGACGAACAGCTTAACCATGTGGTTGCTTGCATGCGTCAATTTTTTGCATAAGGGTCTAATTTTTTTGAAAAAAAATAATATTTCTCCATACAGTTTTATTGACACGGAGCTTGCTCGGCGCATTGACCGGCATCAATTGCGGCGGTTGCGGAACGCGCAACCCGTAAATGGTGTTGATATCGTGATGGACGGTCGCCGGATGGTGAATTTTTGTGCCAATGATTATCTGGGCCTTTCCATGCACCCCTTGCTCCGGGACCGATCACAGGCTTACGTTCAAAAATATGGTGCCGGTTCCACCGCCTCGCGGCTGATTTGTGGAAATTATGAATTTTATGAAGCAGTCGAATCCAAGCTGGCCCGACTAAAACAGGTGGAAGCCGCCCTTATTTTGTCTTCCGGGTTTCAAGCCAATATTTCCGTGATTCCTGCGCTCGCGAATCGTAATTCATTAATATTGTCGGACAGCTTAAACCATAACAGCCTGATTCAGGGCTGCCGTCTCGCGCGCAGCAAAATTTTGGTATACCGCCATAATGACATGGAACACCTGGAACAATTGCTCGCAGAAAATGCGGACAAGGGATTTGCCGGGGTGTTTATTGTAACGGAATCCGTTTTCAGCATGGACGGCGACCAGGCGGATTTGGATACCCTGGTGGAATTATCGAAAAAATTCGGGGCGTTTTTGATTGTGGACGAGGCCCATGCCACCGGCGTGCTGGGGCATATGGGCATGGGGCTTACCTGCGGCCGGGATATTGATCTTGTGATCGGCACTTTCGGAAAAGCCTGCGGTTCCTTCGGGGCATATCTGGCCTGCTCCCGCAAACTCCGTGAATTTATGATCAACTGTTGTGCCGGTCTGATTTATTCAACGGCATTGCCGCCATCCGTAATCGGTGCTATCGACGCCGCCCTTGATTTAATTCCTTCCATGGACACGGAAAGAGCGTCCCTTCAACAGAATGCGGCATATCTGCGCCGGTCCCTGCAGGAAATGGGATGGGAAACCGGGCCGTCATCAACGCAAATTATCCCCATCATGATCGGCGAAGAAGCGGAAACGCTGGCATTTGCCCAATGGCTGGCGGAGAACGGCATCTTCGCCATTGCCATTCGCCCGCCCACGGTCCCTGAGGGCGCGTCGCGAATCCGGCTATCTCTTTCGGCATTGCATGAACGTTCTCACATTGATCGTTTGATTGATGCGTTTCAAAAATGGAAATTTAATAAATAAATTCAAATTATTATATGTAAACGGTGTAGGGTTTCCCAATGGATAGGCTGGATTTTCCAGAAAAATTCTTTATTACCGGAACAGATACCGGTGTCGGGAAGACGGTTGTCAGTGCGATCCTGATGACCGGGCTCCAGGCCGCCTACTGGAAACCCATTCAAAGCGGACTGGAAGAGACGACGGATACGGAATGGATTCAGCAAGCCACCGGATTTCCGGATGCATGTTTTTATCCGGAAACATACCGCCTGTCTCAGCCGATTTCACCCCATGCGGCGGCCGCATATGACGGCATCCAAATCCAATTAGATGCTTTTGCGTTACCGGATTGCGGTCGATCCCGGCCATTGATTGTTGAAGGGGCCGGAGGCGTGATGGTTCCCATCAATGCGCATCAATTCATGACAGACCTTATAAAACAACTGAATTTGCCGGTATTGCTGGTGGCAAGAAGCGCCTTGGGAACCATCAATCACACGTTGTTGTCTTTGGCTCAACTGCGGCGGGAAGGAATTGATATTCTGGGCGTGGTAATGAATGGTCCAAGAAATGCGATAAACCGGCATGCCATTGAAACGTTTGGCCGGATACGCGTCCTTGCCGAAATAGAGCCGATAATGAATATCAATATACATTCCTTACAAGAAGCCCATCAGCGGTATTTCAGCTCCGGAAGCTGCCGTACAGGAAGTTTTGAAAACAGAAACCCGAAAGGGGCCGATGAGGGGCAAAATTTGAAAATTTTGAGCGGGCCTAAAGTTTCCAAATTTGAATAACTTATATAATCAAAATATTATGAATTTTGTCAGGTTGTGAACCCAAGCGGCCTCCGGGATGAGATTTTTGCAAAAAAAGGTATTTCGGGGCAGTTTTGAGAATTATTCATTTTTTTAAATTTAGTGATTGACAAAGTGTTGGATGGCATGTAGAACCGCATAATCCTTTTGACGGAAAGAAATCACCGACAAGCGGATGGCTCTTAAAAAAAGGTTGCAGCGAAAAAAAAGAGTTGACAACCAAAATATAAAAGAGTAAAAAGATAAGATCTCTTACGGGAGATAAAAAATCATGGCTTCGATGTTGTTTGTTTAACGCAGGCAAAAAGCCTTTGATCTTTGAAAACTAAATAGTGATGTAAGAATTAAGGGTCTTAAGTTAATTCAGGATTAATTAAGCGAGTCGATTTACCGACGCGTTTAATTAAAGATTAATAAGATGCACCTGTTAAAGGGTGTATAAGATATTAATTGGAGAGTTTGATCCTGGCTCAGAATGAACGCTGGCGGCGTGCTTAACACATGCAAGTCGAACGGGTCATCTCGAGCTTGCTCGGGGTGGTGAGTGGCGAACGGGTGAGTAACACGTGAGCAACCTGCCCTCCTCTCTGGGATAAGCCTTGGAAACGGGGTCTAATACCGGATATTCACTTGCTCCTGCATGGGGGTGGGTGGAAAGTTTTTGCGGTGGGGGATGGGCTCGCGGCCTATCAGCTTGTTGGTGGGGTGATGGCCTACCAAGGCGATGACGGGTAGCCGGCCTGAGAGGGCGACCGGCCACACTGGGACTGAGACACGGCCCAGACTCCTACGGGAGGCAGCAGTGGGGAATATTGCACAATGGGCGAAAGCCTGATGCAGCGACGCCGCGTGCGGGATGACGGCCTTCGGGTTGTAAACCGCTTTCGGCAGGGAAGAAGCTTTCGGGTGACGGTACCTGCAGAAGAAGCGCCGGCTAACTACGTGCCAGCAGCCGCGGTAATACGTAGGGCGCAAGCGTTGTCCGGAATTATTGGGCGTAAAGAGCTCGTAGGCGGTTCGTCGCGTCTGCTGTGAAATCCTCAGGCTCAACCTGGGGCGTGCAGTGGGTACGGGCGGACTGGAGTGCGGTAGGGGTGACTGGAATTCCTGGTGTAGCGGTGGAATGCGCAGATATCAGGAGGAACACCGATGGCGAAGGCAGGTCACTGGGCCGCAACTGACGCTGAGGAGCGAAAGCATGGGGAGCGAACAGGATTAGATACCCTGGTAGTCCATGCCGTAAACGTTGGGCACTAGGTGTGGGGCCCATTCCACGGGTTCCGTGCCGCAGCAAACGCATTAAGTGCCCCGCCTGGGGAGTACGGCCGCAAGGCTAAAACTCAAAGAAATTGACGGGGGCCCGCACAAGCGGCGGAGCATGCGGATTAATTCGATGCAACGCGAAGAACCTTACCAAGGCTTGACATGCACCGGAAACCATCAGAGATGGTGGCTCCGTAAGGCTGGTGCACAGGTGGTGCATGGTTGTCGTC
>JBAQUK010000110.1:0-2737 GCA_049297455.1 Desulfosalsimonadaceae bacterium
AAGTTAAAGGACCGCAACGATTAAAATCCCTTATCCAGAAGGCTCTCAACGGCAGTAGTACCGTAGGATATCATGCAATATGCGGGTTTGCTGGGATTTGATTTTTTTTCATTTAACATTTAAGTAAGTCCAATGTGGATTGAGTCCCTTGGCCGAAATCAACCCGCAACTGTTCCGTAAGCAGTTTTCCCTTGAAATCCCCCATGTCCGCCGTTTTGATCCTGGCGGTTAATCCCTTCACTTTTCCCAAAAACCCGATTTCCTGGCTGATATAAAGGCCCTGAATATTGGCGGTCGGTATGGAGATATTTCCGCTGCTGTCCGTTTGGATTTCGATCACTGCACTCTCCACCCGGCAATGGCTTCCTCCGCCGATAAGACTATCCAGCATCGAGCCCAGGGATGCGCCGGAAACCCTGGCCTTTTTTTCAATACTCCGCGTTTTCGACTTGCTGTCCCATTCCTTGAACTTCCGGGTAAGACCGGACAAGGTGCTGTCCTGGCCGCCTTCATTTCGCCATTTTTTCAGAAAAATCGGCCGCATTTTCGCGGGTGCAAGAACCCACTCCGTCAGTCTGGCTTTATTCAGGCCCGCCAGAAACATCAGGTCTTCTTCCGCCAAATCCTGGACCGCTTCCTCGTATTTGGCGTTAAAATCTGAATGGTCCTGAATCGTTGCGCCGCTGACGGGTTGCTGGCTGTTCGTGCCTGCAAGGGAAATATTGTCGCCGATAATGGCCCGTCTCAATTCAACGGGGAATCTTCTCAACTGATCCGCCAACAGGCTGATGGCAAGATTATGGTCCTGGGGCAGTCGCTGAACCGCCATAGAAACGAGTCGGAGAAACGTATCAAACTTCTGAGGATTCGCCCTCGCCCAGGTCGTGAACTGATTTCCCATGGGCAGGCTGGAGATGTTTTGCAGGACTCTCCCCTGAAATAATTGGACGTCCACATCAAATGCGTCAACCAGCAAGACGGCGAATTGCGTCAGAATACTATTTTCGTTCATGTTCAGGCCCTCCATTAATATACAAATGACCATAATGAATCCGGCCGTCCTTGGCAAGCGTTATTCCATTGAATTTCAATTGCATTGATGGCAATCCGCCTGCCATTTCAGGCGCTGGCGTCATACCCGGAAATGACCTTCGGATGATCTGCATGAAATGATTGACGGAATCGGCAAAATCGGCAAAACTATCAAACTGAAAACAGCCCGTAACTTTTCCAAAAACTTCAGGAGGCGGATATGTCAGGCATCATTCCAAAGATTTTAGGGCTTCACGAAGACATCATCAAACGCGGCACCTTGTTTTATGTTCGTGTGCTGATTCCCATGGTCTTTTTCCTTCTGTTGATGTTCGCAATCGGTTTTTTGTTCAATATCGCCGGATACAAAGGGGCCAACCTGATATTTTCCTTGATCCTCACGCTGCTGATGGTACTCCTTGCCGCCCGGCCCGAAGCCGTCATCAATATATTTCTTGCCGGTGCGATTTCCGGGGCAGTCCAACCCGGCCATACCATGTCCGGGGAGGTTGAAAAATTCTTCCTGTGGTACACCGGCCTTGTAACCCAGGTCATGCTGTGGACGTCCATCATTTTTCTTTTTCTGGGAACCGTTTCCGCAAAAGGGCGTTTCAACGCATTGGTGGGCATCATCGCCACCGTCGTCCTGCTCCAGCTTATCCAGGCGGTTTGGAAAATCGGCCGAAGCTGGGGAAAGCAGTTTGTCTATCTTTGGGCGGTTGTTTTCCTGGGGTATTTTGTTTTACAGAGTTCAGGCTTCCTCCCCCAGGCGGAGTATTATGTGAACCGGTGGACGAGTGGAATAGAAATTATTTCCGGTGGTGAAGCCGCCAGAATTAAAAAGCTGGAGGATATCCGGAACCGGCAACGGTCGGAAATGGTTGAACGGGCCTATGAGAAAGCCGAAAAATGGCAGATCGCCAATCCGGGGCGGGATATCCCGAAAGACATTGAAATGGAAATCCAAGCCGCTAAAAAGGGTCTCACAGTTGAAGAGCTGAAACTTCAGCAGCAGGCGGAAGCAAAGGCTCAAAAAAAATCCAACAATGGCGCAAATGAGGCGCCATTGAAAAAATTCGATGATGCCAGATTGGTTCAGTCGGTAATTATCGGAAAATCACAATTTCCCCAAAATTTACATGAGTTCTTACCACCAGGGAAATATACTGTTAAATTTGAGCCAGAAGGGGCAGCTTTTGGCGCTAAGTTATGTATCCAAAATAGAGGATACGAAGAAACTGGTAAGTACGGAGAAGAAGACCTTCAAAATAATTTCATATCAATAAAGGATGGAGAGAAAGGGTTCGCTATTTGGACGCCGATTCCTTCAATTGTAAGAATCTATGCGCAGTGATTGGACAAAAAACGATGAACCCAGAACATTTGTCAAAATTCGAGAGAACTATCAGAATTCTTGGAAGAATAGCGGAGTCAGACCTACACTCTTGACAGATTCAATGTTGGATTTATTTTTTAACCAATATCCCCGGCAACCCCCTGTCATTTTTACTTTTCTTGGTGGGCAAGAAAAGTAACAAAAGAACCCAGCCCTGCGATTGCGGACAGCCCCCTGGCCCTTCCGATTTCCGTGGCGTGGGCAAAAACTCGCTGACTGATCGGCTGGCCGGGATTTTTCGCCAAAATGATCTTTTGGGGGTGTGACGGGTGGGCCGGTTTCGATCCGCTCAAACAGTTTGCCCCCGTG
>JBAQUK010000111.1:0-45340 GCA_049297455.1 Desulfosalsimonadaceae bacterium
GTTCACGGGTTCCAGTCATGCAGCAAAAATGGAAACCCTGCTTCTCATCACTGACGGCTCCTATTATGACCTTGCGCAAAAATTAAATCGGCCGGTGTTTTACGCCACCTCCCGGATTGTTCAGCGGCTCCAGTTGCGGGCCGCACCCTCGGTGGCCCGCCAATCCGGAAAATACATGGAGATTGATGAAATTGCGTTACCCAATAAATAATAAAACGACTTTATGGTTGGTGTTCTTTTTGGTGATTGGGCCTTTGACAGCCCATGCCGTCTGTGTCTCAAAACCCCATAATCCTTTTACGGAAATCTGCTGGCAATGCATGTTCCCTTTCAAGATCGGCGGGGTGACGGTGGCGGCATCTCCGAATGATGTGCCGGACGCACCGGATCTGGCATCCTCTCCTGTTTGCGTCTGTCCGGTCCCGCCCCCGGTATTTGCCCGGATCGGCATTCCGGTCAGTTTCTGGGAACCGGCCCGGTATATTGAAGTGGTCAAGGACGCCTATTGCTTCCCGTCCATCGGCACGGGCCTTTCTCCTGTGAACCCGGGTTTTCAGAACGGCGGAAGTGAAGACGGCGGCACCACCCAGGAAGGAATGTCCACTTTTTTTCAAGCCCATTACGCCATTTATCCCATCTGGACAATCATGGAAGCATTCACGGATTTTGTATGCCTGGAGGCCAGTGGATTTGACATGGCCTATATGACCGAAGTGGACCCCACCTGGAATGATGATCTTTTCGCCCAGATCATCTATCCGGAAACCCTGCTGTTTGCCAATATGCCGGCCCAACTTTCCTGTATCGCGGATTCCGTGTCCGCCAATGCCGGTCTCCCGCTTTCTCCGTTATATTGGTGCCTCGGGTCCGAAGGCAGCACCTACCCAATGAGCGGTAATATTAATGATGACAATCTGGTTCAGGCAAGTCTCGCTGCTGCGTCCCGGCTTGTCTATAAAATGGGAAGAATCGGGGTTATCTGCGATGTCGGCCTGCATTATTGCACCTGCATTCCGACACCCATCTGGGTCAAGCACAATTACCGGTTCAGCCTGGCAAAGCCGGTGACCGGCTTTCAATGTGTGCCGCCCGGCCGATCCGCCTTGCTGTGGGGTTCAGGCAAAAATCCACCGTTGCCCATAACCGGCGATTCTCCTGACAACTTCATGTACATTGTATTTCGAAAGAGAGCCTGCTGTGCGTTTTAAAATTTTTTTAATGACCTTGATTATCTGTATGGGGATGCTTCGTATCACCACAGCCAAAGACATTGCGGATGTTAAAGCCATGATGGATGCGGCAGGGAGCCAGACCATTAATATCCCCCAAATCAAAAAAAACAAAAATGCCGAAGATACCGCGGCCATTTTTAATTCCAGGGAATACCGGAGAAAGCTGCAAGGGCAGATTGATACTCTGAAATCCCGTCTACACCCGGACCAGGAAAATCCGGATCAGCCCCCTGTCAGCCGGAAAGATAAAAACCAGAATAATTTCCTGATGCCGGATGAACGAATCTACTTGTTTGTTTCATCATCCATGCCTGCATCCACTCTTAAAAATTATGCTTCAGACCTGGATAAACTCCGGGATCCCAATATTGTCATGGTTATGCGTGGGTTTGTGAACGGGATTCGGCTTATCAAGCCCACTTTGGAGTTCATTGACGGCATTTTGATCAAAGACCCGAACTGTGATCCGGCAAACAGTCAATGTGACGCCTATCAGGCAAACATCACCATCGATCCGGTGGTTTTCTCCCGATACGGCATAGAGACCGTGCCGGCCATTGTGTATGCGAGGGGTGTCAATAAAACCGAAACAGGGCAGGGTGCAACTGACAATATTGCTTCGGACGCTTTCCTGGTATCCGGGGATATGTCTCTGGATTACGCGCTGGAACTTATTGGGCAGAAAACCCAGTCCAGCCAGATTAATAATATTTTAAACAAATTACGGAGGGGTTTTTATTGAAAACAGTATTGGTGTCCATCGCGGTTAGTCTGATCATCACCACGGGCATGATCTGGATGTATGATCAGCATATTGCCGTCAAGGTTTCGGTGATTGACATGGACGGTTATGTCAGCCGCTTAAAGGCGGATTACACGGAGGGCAAACTTTCCAGTGAAGCCCTGGATGAAAACCTGAGAAGGCTGAGCCGTCAGATTGAGGAACAATATTCTGCAAACACAGTCCTTTTATTAAAGGAGGTGGTGGTCAGTGGCAATGTGGCAAATTTTGATCCGGCCCCGAAGTCTCAATAGCAGGGCGATTTTCTGGGCAATGATCGGCTATTTCAGCCTGTTTTATGCGGGATACAACATTCCAGGGAAAATATCGCTTTCGCCCACGGATTCTGTGGGGGCGCATGTGTTTTTTTACAAGGAGCATTATAAACCGTCGGAGATTCACAAGGAGGCGCTTGTGGTTGTTCCATTCTATACCAAAATAAAAAAGGGCTGCTGGCCCTGCCTGGTGATTAAATACATCAAATGTGACTCCGGTGACCGGCTGGGAGTTAAGCATCACGGGGAGTTTTTCTGTAACAATGTGTATCTGGGCCGTGCAAAAACCCATTCCAAAGAGGGAGTGCCGGTAAAGGCGTTTGAATATAACGGGATTATCCCTGAAGGAAAGTTTTTTGCCATGGGAACCTGCCCTGACAGTTATGACTCAAGATATGTTGGACTGGAGAATAAACATGACATCAAAGCGGTGGCTGTGCCTCTTTTTTAGCGGTGTTGTATGGATGGCACAATCCGTATTTGCAGCACCCGAGTTACCCGGTGACAAAACCGGCAATCCATCCCCATCCTTTTATAAGGCAAAGAAACAAGGCTGGTACTGGTATCAGAAAGACCCGGAAAAAAACCAGCGGAAGGAATCAAAAAGAAAATTGCCCAAGCTGGAGGATTATACGACGGAGCAATTGTGGGACATGCATCCGGACGATTTTCAGGAGCTGCTGAACAATTTTATGAAAAAGGCGGTTCAGGCCCCGGATGAAAAGAACGTCATGGATTACCTCATTGTACAGGATATCGCCCGCCGCAAATCTTTGGCGTTTGCCAGTGTCATGTCTTATGTGGACCAGAAAAACCAGGAACTTGGCACCCAGAGCGTTTATCCTGTCACCGCTCCCGGCCAGTCAGCGCTTGTCTCTATGAGGGTGCGGGAACAAGAAGAGACCATCGCCAGCGGGCGGGAACAATTTGCGTTGATCATGTTCACCCGTCAGGGATGTGATTTTTGTGAATCCCAGAAATCCATTCTGGAATTTTTCATCAATAAATATGCCTGGCCGGTCAGGACAGTCGATATTGACGCCTATCCGGATATGGGAGCCAGGTTTGACGTGACCATGACGCCGACCCTCATCATGGTGGACAAACAATCCGGGAAATCCATACCTATATCCGTGGGGGTGATTTCCATGTCGGACCTGGCCCTGAAACTCTATCGATCAATACGGTACATGAGGGGAGAGATTACCCCTCAACAATGGTTTATGCACGATTTTGAAAAAGGCAAAAGCAATGACCCGCTCAAATACACTTCGCAGATTCAGTAATCATATCAATCTTCAGAATATCAGACTGTTACTATTTGTCCTGCTGGTAGTGTTTATTGCACTGGCTGGAAAATCCTCTGCATGGGACGCCACCGCTTACAATTCCGGAAAAGCCCTCGGGTCTGAAATGGATGCCAAGCTCGGAAGTCCGGACGCCATCAAGAAGCGAATATCAAACCCCATGACTTCAGAAGAAACATCCATGCGTACCATGAATGACCAGAAGACATTCGGCAGCCAGATATCCGCGCCGTCTTCCAAATCATTTCTGGATGTGCTTATCCAGCCGTCCGGCACCGGGGACATTACCAGCCTTTTTATCCGTCAGGACACCAACTTTGACGGAGCGCCGGATTATACCTACCGGGTGTCTTCACCGTTGTCGGGCATCTGTTCCAATGGATTTATTTCTGCAAATCCTGGCACATGGAATCAGAAACGATTTTATACCTGGACGGCGGACACAAACGGAAAGCTGTCCGCGAACGCAGTTCCATCAATGATATCTCTGGCCGGATGCTACTGTATCAATTCAAGCTGCGGGTCCAAACTGGTCTGGAACAATATCAGCCTGGTACTTCGTGATCTCGGCGGAGGCATGGCCAGCGCCATCCACCAGAAAAAACCATTTACCATCACCGATGTGAATATCCTTGAAACGGAAATTCGATATTACGGCCAGGCGTCCAATCAAATGGGAAACACTGCCGGTATCCCATCATCCGGGGTATCAAATCCCGAACAGTATTATCAGAACGGGACCGGAACCCTGCCGGGTGAAGAGGAGGCGTTAAAGCAGTCTCGTGATCCGGGCAGTCTGTATTCTCAGATCAATACATTGAATAACAACGTCGGCAATCAGTATGAAACCAGAACCTGTTTCATCAAACGGCAGGTCCATCTTGCGCCTCAAACGGAAATTATCGGTTATGCCGTGGGATTCTATATCGGATATGACGCCAACGGGGACACAAAAGAATGTTTTTGGGCTGCTGTTTCCGGCGACTGTAAGGATGTATGGGCACTTAATTCCGGATGGGATCTTTGTAAATCTTTAAATGTCAGTAATCTGGGCGCAATCGTCCACGGCATCACCACCGGCGGTGCATGTATTCCTTATACTGACCCGGTTTCCGGGCAAACCGGGTGCTTTTCTCCGCCGGGGACCATTAATATCCGGTCATATCAATTTATCCAGCAGACAGGCAGCGGCAATTCTCCGGGGTGTTACGGATCTTCAGATGACTCAACCCATCAATACTGGCATGTAAAAGCCTATGTCGTGGATGATCCCAATTCCTGGAAGCAAACCGTTCAGGGAAAACTGATTATCGGCGCCAGAGACTATCCCCAAATGACAAAAACCGGTGATTGTGGCAGCATGGATTTGACAGGATGCCAGAGAATAGATGAAAAAATCTGCGATCACAATAACAGCGGATGCGTTTACACCTTCCAGAATTATCACGCCACCGGTCTGGTTCCAATCGGCAGTTGCTTTAACCAGACATCACCCAATACCGGAGCAACATGGACGTTCTGTGCGGATGGCACCAGAATCACTTATCAATCCGGCGCAAACAGGGGGAATCTGGAATCGGGGAGCGATGTCTGGTGGAATATTCATCGGACTTATACATGTGAAGCCGGCAACCTGTATGACTTTACCAATATGCGACGGCGATCGGCCAATATACAAAAGACCTTGAACGCAGGAACGAACAAACTTTCTTATCAGGATCTAAATCCGGTTACCGGAAGAACCACTCCTTACGCAACATCTTTACCGCCAAGGGAGGATGTGTCCTGTTGCGAACAATCCTGCCAGGTTAAAATCCCGGTTCAGGATACCCAGGCATCACTGTCCGGGACCACGGATGATTATCGCACCACGGTCAACAGCTATGAGGTCGCCATCAGAAAATGCGTCAACAATGTCTGCCCGACAGGGAAGGGGGAGATTTTGGTCCAGAGTTGCGGGTGCACCAACTACTTTAAACAGGCGGCAAGCACCCTTCAGGTGGCTCATGACGCTGGACGGGATATGATTTGCAGCAGGGAATAGGGATGACTGTTTATGATGATATATGTCGACTAAAAAAGGATGTTTCCTTTCAAAGGGGATATCAAATTGAAGAACATTTAACCGTCGCTAAATTGTGCCAAAAGTCCAAATACGCCCGGCCGTCTGTTTACGGCAATGATCATAAGGGAAGAAGACAAATTGCACCCTTGCAAATTAGGAGAAGCCTCGCCTCTATTCAAATCCGGAGTAAAGAATCAAAATTTATGAAGAACAAGGATGACGATTTTTGGAAAAAGATAGACAGAAGATGATTGGAAAGGATATATTGACCGTCGAGGAAGCAGCCCGGTATCTGCGGAAAAGCCCAAGCTGGGTGTATAAAAACGCAAGCAGACTGGGTGGCAGGAAGCTCGGAGGTTCTTTATTTTTTCCATCAAAGGAGGACCTCTATGAGCATTTATTCAGTCAAGGAAAAGGGGTGGAGGTACGACTTCACCATCAACGGAAACAGGTACACGGAAGCCTGGTTCAAAACCAAAACCGAGGCGAAGCAAGCCGAGGCAAAGAAAAGAGAGGAGGTAAAGAACCCGAAACCACAGGAGAAAACCCCAACCGACATGGCATTCTTGGATTTAGTTAATCTCAGGCTCGATTATGTAAAAGCGTATAATTCAGAAAGGCACTACACAGATCATACGTATCTTGCCCGCAGATGGGTTAGCAAGTGGGGCAAACTGAAATGTTCTGAGATTACATCTGATATAGTCCAGGATTATCTCATCCAGCGATCTCGAAAAACATCTGCTTACACCGCCAATAAGGAATTGAGATATTTACGAGCCCTGTTTAATTTCGGCGTTCATCCCAAGAGGGGGTGGATTCCAAGCAATCCCACAAATGTTATTACTTTTTTTCCTGTTGAGAAAAAAGTCAAATACGTCCCGCCGAAAGAGAATGTGCTGAAAGTTATTCAGCAGGCCAATCCTGACACCCAGGATTATTTGTGGACCATTGCTTTGACAATGGGCAGGATGTCAGAAGTCAATCGCCTTAAATGGGATGATGTTGATTTGAAAAATCGCTTCATCATTCTATACACGCGGAAAAAAAAAGGCGGGCATCTAACTCCACGGAAAATTCCAATGCCAGACCGGTTATTCAAATTGCTTCAGAGTCGTTATGCAAATCGCGACAAGGATAAACCATGGGTCTTCTGGCATAGATATTGGGACAGGAAAAAGCAGGAGTGGATTGAAGCCCCATTTAAGGACCGGAAGAAAATAATGACCACTCTCTGCCGGAATGCAGGGGTGCGTTATTTCCGGTATCATGCACTACGGCATTTTGGTGCGTCATTGTTGGATAGCGCCAATGTTCCGATTGGCTCCATCCAGCGCATTCTGGGTCATGAAAACCGGACGACCACTGAAATATATCTTCACTCCATTGGCAATTCAGAACTTGATGCAATGAAAGTGTTGGACATTGAGATTGGTGAAAAAAGTCTCACACAAAGTCTCACACGAAATAAAAAAGGGTTAACGACATAAGCCGTAAACCCTTTATTCTTATGGCGCGCCTGGCACGACTCGAACGTGCGACCTACGGATTAGAAGTCCGTTGCTCTATCCAGCTGAGCTACAGGCGCTTTTTTTTAAGAATTCCAGATAACATGATTTGTTTTTTTTGTCCATATCAAATATGGTATAATTATTTTTTAAAAAACCACTGACAATGTTTAAGAAACGATATGGTTGATATTATAATGGATGATCAAAAGAAAAAACCGGCTGACCCGGACGGGCGGGAACGTAAAGACAACAAGAAAAAAAGCAAAAAAAAGCCGATTAATAATTTAACGGCGGATCAGCCGGGGAAAAAGCCAAGGTCAGACAGCGGTAAAAGCATTGTCGGGTATGACCCGCTACAGCGATATTTATCTGAAATAAACCAATACCGGCTTCTGACACGGGAAGAGGAAATCGAGCTTGGCAGAAGGATTACGGAAGACGGCGATTCGGATGCCGCCTTTATCATGGCCACTTCCAATTTGCGTCTGGTGGTCAAGATCGCTCTGGAGTTTCAGCGCATATGGATGCAGAACCTGCTGGATCTGATCCAGGAGGGCAATATCGGCCTGATGCATGCGGTGCAGAAGTTTGACCCATACAAAAATGTTAAATTTTCCTATTACGCGTCTTTCTGGATTAAAGCCTATATTCTGAAATTTATCATGGACAACTGGCGGCTGGTGAAAATAGGCACCACCCAGGGCCAGCGAAAGCTCTTCTTCAAGCTCAAAAAGGAAAAACAGCAGCTTATTGATGAAGGGTTTGTGCCGCACACCAAGCTCCTTTCAGACCGGTTGGGCGTGTCGGAAAGAGAAGTCATGGAAATGGATCAGCGGCTGGATGGCTGGGATGTTTCTCTGGATGCACCGTTGAAAGAGGATTCGGATACGGAGCGCAGTGAGTTTTTAAGCTCCGGCGAGGCGTCCATCGAGAGCCAGGTAGCCAAAAAGCAGATCGAGTCCTTATTGAAGGAAAATGTGGCTGTGTTCAGGACCCAGCTGGCGGACAGGGAACTGGAGATTTTTGATATGCGTATTTTTACCGATACTCCCCTGACATTGCAGGATATCGGGGATAAATACAATATTTCAAGAGAGAGGGTGCGCCAGCTTGAAAAGAGCATTATTAAAAAGATGAAAATGTTTTTTAAAGATCAGATACCGGATTTTGATTTATATGACTAAGGTTTGCCATGATTAATTATAGGTCTTCGCACATGACTTGATACCGCTATTACCTATTGTAATTAAAGAGACGGTATCAATTCATGCGCCACGGACTATAAGTGAATCTTTTTAGCTGTCGGGATGAGATGGAAAATAAATATTTGGATGGGTTGGACTGGAATAAACGATGATGAAGAAAATAATTTGGTCGGTGGCTGCTGTTTTAACAGGGTGCGCTTTTCTGTCGGGTGGCTGCGGCTTTATGCAACAGCATCTGGTTTCACCGGAAGAAGATTTTTATATGGAAGATAAAAGTCCAAGCCCACAGCCGGTTGCGACGGAAGACAGCCCGGGCAACAGTTATTTTCTGTTTCTGGAATCACAGGTTTTAAAGAACCAGGGAAGACTGGACGAATCCATCGATTTAATGAAAATGGCCATCGACAGGGAACCGGATTCGCTTTATTTAAAAACGGAACTGGCCGTCCTGTACCTCTACAAGAAAGACAATGAAAATGCGTTAAAAGTTGTCGAGGAAATACTTGCGAAGAATCCCGATTCCGTGGACGCTCTGGTAATGGCCGCCACCATCAAAAAGACCCAGAATAAGGATACGGATGTCAAGTCCCTCTACGAAAGAGTGCTGGTCAATGATCCCAATCGAAAAAGCGTGTATCAGATACTCGGGAAAATGTATTTTTCCGAGGGCAACATGGACAGGGCATTTCAGATTTATAAGCAAATGATCGAACGTTTTCCGAATGATTATGTGGGATATTATTACATCGGGGAAATTTACGGGGTTCAGGGCAAATATGACAAGGCGGAGGCGGCTTTTTTAAAAACCCTGACCCTCGCCCCGTCCCTGGTTGAAAGCCGGCTGGAACTGGTGAAACTTTACCGGTTGACCCGGCAAAAGGAAAAAGAGATCGCGATGTATGAGGAGATATTCAAACAATATCCGGAAAACATCACGGTGGCCATAGAACTGGGTTTATTATATCAATCAAAGGATCCTGCGGCGGCGGAATCGATATTTAAAAGCCTGGGAGAAAAGAGTCTGAACGATGCCAATATCATTGGAACGGTAATACAGTATCTGGTGCTCCAGAAGCGGATTGATGACGCGATTATTGTTCTTGAGGGCATGTCCCAGGGGGCGCCCGAAAGTTCTGAAATCGCCTATGCCGCCGGCATCGTGTATCATGAAAAAGGCAATACCGAACTGGCATTGCAGAATTTCGGGTCCGTATCGCCCAATTCCCGGTTTTATCAAAACGCGGTGGTTCACATTGCGGTCATTTTGTATACCGAAAAGGAATTCGACAAAGGCATTGAAGTGCTGGAAGCGGCCATGCTGGATCTTGCAGATACGGATAAAGTGGCCGTAATCCCCTATCTGAGCAGTTTTTACAAAGAAAGAGAAAGGCTGGACGAGGCCATTGCGCTAATTCAGGAAGGGCTTGAAATCGCACCTGAAAGCACCGATCTCTTGCTGGAGCTGGGCGTTATCTATGATAAGCAGGGTAAAACGGATGAAGCCATTGAACAGATGAAAGCCGTGATCGCTTTGGACGCCGAGCAGCCGGATGCATTGAATTACCTCGGATATACCTATGCAGATAAAGGCGTTTTTCTTGATGAAGCGGAAGCCATGATTCGGAAGGCTCTGGCAAAAAAGCCGGATAACGGATATATCCTGGACAGTCTGGGCTGGGTGTACTACAAAAAGGGGCTTCTTGAACAGGCTTTGGCCGAGCTTTTGAAGGCGGTTGCGTTAATCCCCGATGATCCGGTGATTCTGGAGCATTTGGGGGATATTTATTTGAAAATGAACCAATCTGACAAGGCCCTTGAATATTATCAGCGGGCGCTTTCGGTCAAACCAAACGATAATGACGGTCTGAAGAAAAAAATTCAATCATTGAAGATACATAAATAAGGAGGCTTTGTAAATTTGACCTGCATAAAAGGGCGGCTTGCCTTTCTGATGATTATTTTGCTGTTGCCCGCCTGCCATAAAATGGTTCAACGGGAGCCGGGGTTTGCATTTCCGGATTCCCCCCCGGAAGCCCACCGTATTCTGTCCGTCATAAAAGCCGGAAATGACGCGGCCCGATCTTTTAAAGGGATCGGGAAAATATCCGTGTGGGACCGAAATGGTTCCCGGACATCTCGTGCGGCATGGGCGGGCGCAATTGATGGCAGGCTTCGCATTGAATTTTTGGCCCTGCCCGGACAGCCGGTGGCGAAATTCATCTATGACGGGGAAAATTATTATTTTTTGTCTCAGACGGATCAACAGCATCATCAACAATCCTGTTCAGACCCGATGTTGACGCAGGTCTCCGGTGTGCCCATCCGCGTCAGTGAAGTGGTCGAACTTCTTGCCGGCGGCATTCCGATTTATGCCCATGATTCGGTTGCCCTGGAACCGCTGGCATCCCCGTCATCACCCAAAGACGGGTATGTTCTGATTTTTAAAAAAAGATGGCTGGGGGTGGTGCAAAAGATTTATCTCGATTCATCCCGGTCGGTTGTTGAAAAGGTTGAAATATATAAATGGTGGAAAAAGGCGTACCAGGCGGAATTGGCGCAAATCCGGCAGGTGAATGGCCACCGGATTCCCTTTGACCTCAGCATTTCAAACGGCCATCGCCAGGGATTCCGGGTTATCAATGACAGATACTGGGCGGATGTCGCGGTAAAGCCGTCCATGTTTTCTCTGGAACCGGGTTATTGATGGGAATCCCCATGGATCAATGCAAGCATCCGGTTTCTTTGGAGAAGTTGCGTGGCATGCTGGACGGCCGGGAGGAGGCGGTTTTATCCGGACAGGCGGCAAAAAGCGCTGACGGGGTAAGGCGGCGTCATGAGGAGCGTCTGAAGAGCGATTACCGTCAGTACTTTGCCGTGGATGTGGACCGTATCCTTCACTCCATGGCCTATACCCGCTATTTTGATAAAACCCAGGTTTTCTATCTGATTAAAAATGACCATATCACCCATCGCATGCTGCATGTGCAACTGGTGTCCAAAGTCGCTAGAACCATCGGCCGGTTTCTCGGTTTAAATGAGGATCTGATTGAGGCCATTGCCATTGGCCATGATATCGGGCATCCCCCTTTTGGTCACGACGGTGAAAAAATCTTATCGGATATCTGCAGCCGCCACGGCATCGGTCAGTTTCATCACAATGTTCAGAGCGTGCATTTTCTGGATAAGGTGGAACGTCAGGGCCAGGGATGGAATTTATGTCTTCAGACCCTGGACGGAATCTTATGCCATGACGGCGAGGTGCACAACCAGCGGATTGAACCGGTCCGTGGCAAAGGGTTTGCCGATCATGAATCTGAAATAAGACGGAAAAGATCCGGCGAGAAGGTTTCTCTGGCCCCCATGTCTCTGGAGGGGTGCGTGGTCCGGTTTGCCGATACGGTCAGCTATATCGGCAGGGATATCGAGGACGCCATCCGACTGGGGCTGATCCGGAGAAACGACCTGCCGGAAATGAGCGTGGCCTGTCTGGGGGATACCAACGGCCGGATTGTTTATTCGCTTGTGACCGACATTATTTTAAACAGTTATCAAAAACCCTTCATTTCTTTCAGCCCTGAAATTTCCGAAGCCTTAAATTTATTGAAAGAATTCAATTATGAACGGATCTACATGAATCCGGTGATCAAAAAGGATCTGGGCCGGATCAGAATCCTGTATGAGATCATGTATGACCGGTTCCTGGGTGATATTGTGTCCCAAAATCACGCCTCCCCGATTTTTAAAGGCACGATTGACGGCATGGCTGAGGCGTATATGGACGCCCACTGCCCGGAGGAGATCGTCAGGGATTTTATTGCCGGCATGACCGATCATTATTTTATCCGGCAATCCCCTGAGAAAATGCGGCCTGAATTTCAAAGCCTCTGATGGGTGGCGATGAATGTACGAAGAGAGATCCTACCGGCGTTTTATTAAAAAAGATCATCTGGTATCCTTTCAAGTCACTGTCAAAGAAACGGATTTGTGGATTTGTGCAACCAGGCTGCTTGCGGATGAAGCCAAAGAGGTGGTGCTGACGGTCAGGGGATATCTCGAGTCCTATATAGAGAGGTATCCTCAGTTTTTAAAAACGCTGGTTCCCTGGTGTGTTCAGGGGCCTGCGCCCCTGATTGTGAAGGAAATGGCGGAAGCGAGCGCCCTTGCCGGTGTCGGACCTATGGCCGCGGTGGCCGGGGCGGTTGCGGCAGCCGTCGGCAGGGAACTGATGGCGTATTCTGATGAAGTCATTGTGGAAAACGGCGGGGATATTTTCATCAAACTGAATCATCCCTTTACCTGCGCGGTGTCTGCCGGCAAATCACCTTTGAATATGCGTTTCGGCATCCGGCTGGATGCAACGGAAAGACCCATCGGCGTATGCACCTCATCGGCAACGGTGGGTCATTCCCTCAGCTTTGGAAAAGCCGATGCCGTCTGCGTCGTCTCGCCATCATGTGCGGTGGCGGATGCGGCCGCCACGGCCATTTGCAACCGGGTGGGCACGGAAAAGGAAATTGTGCAGGCGATTAACGCCGGGAAATTAATCGACAGCATTTCGGCCATTGTTGTGATCGTCAACGATAAAGTCGGATTCTGGGGGGACACGGAGCTGGTGCCGTTATGAGAAACGGGGGGCACATCCGGTTCCATGATGGTTTTTACGGAAAAAACGGTTGAGTTTTTTTATTAAAAAAGCAAAGATACTGGCACACTTGGCAACCCTGCACCCGCAGGGCTGTGATTTTATAAATTTTTAATATTATTGATTGTTTCCGTATCTTATAATCCCGGGCATATTACTTCTGCCCGTTGGTTTCCATGGGTCAATCAAGCATCTGAGGGGTTTCATATGAGAAAGGTAAAGATTGTGTTTTGGGTTATTGTAGCAGGCCTGCTCACGCTTGTTGTCACGCAGAACCTGCCGTTTTTTCTGGAACCGAAACATCTCCTGGTCAATTTTTTTATTTTTGACCCGTATTCGACCCCCGAATTACCGATGGCTTTGTATTTTCTGGGGCTTTTTTTTGCTGGTTTGCTGATCAGTTATGCCAGCGGCTTGTCCGAAAAATTTATCGCAAAAAAAACCATCCGCAATTTAAACAGCGAAGTCGCTGCCGCAAAAAAGAAAATCTCCGAATTGGAAAGAAATATTACGTCACTGAAAACCGAAGCGATCCGTCGTGAAACCGAGGTGCCCGTCCTTCCGGCGGATGCGCCTGAAAAATCCCCATTATAACCGGATGGTGTCCTCATCGGTTCAGCTTCAGGAAACTTTCCACATGACAGCTATTTCAACGGAGAATGTGACTCCGGCCAATAAATATTCGTGTCCATGACCCAGCTCAAAATCACCCCGATGATGCAACAGTATATGGCGATCAAGGATCAGTATACGGACTATATATTGTTCTACCGGATGGGCGATTTTTATGAGATGTTTCTGGAGGACGCCGTTACCGCATCCCGTGAACTGGAAATCACCTTAACTGCCAGAAATAAAAAAGATGACGCCGCCATACCCATGTGCGGGGTGCCGGTTAAAGCCGCGGAAATATATATCGCAAAACTGATAGACAAAGGCTATAAGGTCGCCGTGTGCGAGCAGACGGAAGATGCCGCGGCGTCAAAGGGCCTTGTCAAACGCGATGTGGTGCGGGTCATTACCCCCGGCATGATCGTCAGCGAATCCCTCCTGGATGAAAAATCCAATAATTTTGTCCTTGCAGTATCCCGCCACAAAGATGGTTTCGGTCTTTCCTGCCTGGATTTATCAACGGGCACGTTCCGGGTGTCCCAGACATCCGATGTGACTGCCATCGTTGAAGAAGCGCGTAAATTATCCCCCAATGAAATTCTGTTCCCGGAGTCTTCAAAGGAAGACGCTTTTTTTTCTTCCCTGCGGGAATCTTTTTCCGCCGCAGCCATCACCTTTCTTTCCGACCGCGTGTTCACCCTTCGCGAAGCCAGAAACCGGTTGCTGGACCAGTTTAATACCCGAAGCCTGGAAGGATTCGGGTGTGATCATCTCCATGCTGCCGTGTGCGCTGCCGGTGCGCTCGTTTTTTATGTTCAGGAAACGCAAAAACAGACAGTCACCCACCTGACCGGGCTGGAAACCTACGCGCTGGACCATCACTTATTAATTGATGAAGTGAGTTTCGGTAATCTGGAGTTGACAAGGAATTTGAGAACCGGCGCACGGCACGGGACGCTGATTGACGTCATGGACGCCACCGTCACCGCCCTGGGGGGGAGGCTCCTTAAAAAATGGTTGCGTTATCCACTCGTCAACCGGGAGGACATTCTGGCAAGGCTGGATGCCGTGGATGAAGCAAAACAGCACGTCGCCATCCGGAAAACCATCCGGGAAGAGCTGAAATCCGTGGCGGATATGGAACGGTTAACCGGCAGAATTGCCATGGGATATTCAACGGCCAGAGACTTGAACGCCTTGAAAGATTCTGTTTTTGCCTTGCCTGGAATCCTTCGTCACTTGCAAAACTTCAATTCCGGTTTGTTTCGGTGGGATGACGCTCTTATCGAACCGCTTCAAGAGATGGCCCGCCTGATCGATCGGGCCATTGTGGATGACCCGCCGCCATTGGTGAATGAAGGCGGGATGATCAAAAAAGGCTATCACCCGGAGCTGGATGAGCTGATTCAAATATCAAAAGACGGCAAGGGCTGGCTGGCGGAATTGGAAGCCAGGGAGCGCGCTTCTACGGGTATCAGTTCTTTGAAAGTGCGATACAACCGGGTGTTCGGATACTATATTGAAGTTTCCAAAGCAACCGCAAAATCGGTGCCGCCGCATTATGTGCGCAAGCAGACCCTGGTCAATGCGGAACGATATATTACCGATGATCTGAAAACGTTTGAAACCAAAGTCCTTGGCGCGGAGGAAAAACGATTCGCCCTGGAATACGATCTTTTTTGTGAAATCCGGTCCCATGTCATCAAAAATAACGCCGCCCTCATGAGCGCCGCGCAGTTTGTGGCAAACCTGGATTGCCTGGTAGGCTATGCGGAGGTCGCGGATCTGAACGGTTATGTCCGCCCGGAAATAAATATCGACGGAGTGATTCATATTGAAGACGGCCGGCATCCGGTGGTTGAAAGGCTGCTGGAAGGGAACCGCTATGTTCCCAATACGATTCATATGGACAACCATGACCATCAGGTGCTCATTATCACCGGACCCAATATGGCCGGGAAATCCACGGTGCTACGCCAGGTGGCCCTGATTGTACTCATGGCCCAGATGGGGTCGTTTGTTCCTGCCGCCTATGCGTCTGTCTCCATCACGGACAGGATTTTCACCCGGGTCGGCGCTCTGGACAACCTGTCCCAGGGCCAGAGCACATTTATGGTGGAAATGGAGGAAACCGCCAATATTCTGAATAATTCATCCCCGGACAGCCTGGTGGTGATGGATGAAATCGGCAGGGGAACGAGCACGTTTGACGGGCTCAGCATTGCCTGGGCCGTGGCCGAATTTCTGCATGATTTGCGGGGAACCGGAGTGAAAACCCTTTTCGCCACCCATTATCATGAATTAACCGATCTGACGGCGATCAAATCCCGGGTTAAAAATTTTAACATTGCGGTCAAAGAATGGAATGATGAAATTATATTTCTTCATAAACTTGTTGAAGGCGGCACCAATCGGAGCTATGGAATACAGGTGGCGCGCTTGGCGGGGGTTCCGGAAAAAGTGATTAAACGGGCCAAAAAAGTACTTTCCAGTATTGAACAGACCGGGCATGTGCTGGGGAATAAGGCCGGAAAAAATGCCGAGAAAAAAAATGGAAGCACCGGGCCGGTGCAGCTCAGTCTGTTTCGGCCCCCGGAAGAGGTGATCATGGAAAAATTAAGAAAGATCGATATTTCTTCCATGACGCCACTGGATGCCCTAAATTATTTGCAATTGCTTAAGGATAATGCTGGCTCTGGGGGCATGAATCGGGATGCCGGGATTTCCGATTCGTAATTCCAATGGAAATTTATTAAAGTTAATATTAAATCAAATTCTTATACCTTTATGTCAAAAAAAAATTTATCCTTGTTCTTATTCGTTTGGTGCGCAGCCTCTGTCTTGTGGTCGTGCGCTACCCGGATGCCTTCCGAGCAAATGTTCTTTCAGGCGGAATCCTGCAGCAAGGAACTGCAGGGCAGCCCGGATCAGCAGAAATACCGAAGTTACTGGCTGAGATGTATTGACAAGTTCGACGCCGTATATAAGCAGGATCCCGTCGGTCCCCGGGCCGCTGCTGCTTTATATCAAATGGGGTGTCTGTATCAAGGGCTCTACAAACATTCATATAAAGACGAAGATCTGGCGGCGGCTGAAAAATTTTTCAAACGAATTATTAAAAGTTTTCCCGATAGCGCCTATAAGGGCAAAGCCGCCGCCGCCCTGGCAACGATGCCCATGAGCGCAGCCAGGGCTGAGAAGCAGGCTGCCGCGAAAAAACAGTATCTTGAAGCTGAAGCCGATTATAAGAAACTCCTCGCCGATGCCAGGCGTGTGAAGTATCGCAGCCACTGGCTGGACAATATCCGGAAATTCGAATCCGCTTACCAGGCGGACCCCGACGGTCCTTGGGCTGCCGCTTCACTTTATATGAAGGGTACGCTTTATGGGAACCTTTATAAGTATTCCTTTAAACAGGAAGATGATCGCAACGCCAAAGAAGCCTTAGAGAAGGTTATTCTGGAGCATTCGGACAGCGCCTATGCGCAAAAGGCTGCCGCCAGTCTCGGCGTAGACATCAAAGATTTTATGGCGGCCCACAAAAAAGACAAAGTGGGAACGAAGAGCGGAACCGCGCAGCCCGGTTGTCCTGCCACCGTCACCGATATCCGGTACTGGTCCAATCCCGAATACACCCGCGTGGTGATTAATGCGGACAGGGCCACGGAAATTGAAAGCAATCTTCTCAAGAAAGATCCCTCTATTGATCAATCCAATCAGCGCCTTTATGTTGATATCAAAAACAGCCGGCTGGGAAATATCAACACCACGATTCCCATCAACGACAGTTTGCTGAAAACCGCCCGGGCCGGGCAATATACACTCGATACGGTTCGGGTGGTGATCGATATTCATTCTTTTGAGGACTACAATATATTTTCATTGTCCAACCCTTTCCGTATCGTGATTGATGTCCGGGGAAAACCGGTGGCCAAGGCGGCCCCTCAAGACATTCATGGACCGGATACCGCTTCCATTGCAAAACAACTGGCTTTGGGTGTGCAGCGGATCATTATTGATCCGGGCCATGGCGGGAAAGATCATGGCGCGTCCGGATATATCAAGGGCGTACATGAAAAAACGGTTGTTCTGGAAGTTGCAAAAAAGCTGGCTGATAAAATCAGATCTGAGATCGGTTGTGAAGTCATTATGACCCGGTCCGGGGATACCTATCTCACCCTTGAAGAGCGGACCGGAATCGCCAATATGAAAAAAGGGGATTTGTTTATTTCCATCCATGCGAATGCGGCGGTCAACAGAACCGCATTCGGCGTTGAAACCTATTTTTTGAATTTAACCACGGATGATGAATCCATCAGCGTAGCGGCCAGGGAAAATGCTACCTCGAAAAAGAATATCAGTGAACTTCAAACCATCCTGAATGATTTGATGCAAAATGCTAAAATAAATGAATCCAGCCGTCTGGCGACGTATGTCCAGAAAGAATTGTGCCGGAATCTTTCGAAAAAATACAACCGGATCAACAATAAAGGCGTGAAACAAGCACCGTTTTATGTCCTGATCGGGGCACAGATGCCGGCGATTCTGGTTGAAACTTCTTTTATCAGTAATAAAACAGAATGTCAGCGGTTAATGGATTCACAATACCAGAAAGCGTTGTGTGACGGCATCATCAAGGGCATCCGGAAATATATCGTTGAAATCCAGCCCACGGCCACTTTCGGGGAACCTGGGAACGAAGGGAGCAGGGGATAGCGTTGTTTAGGAATAGATTTCATGGTGGGGATGTTTTTTTTTAAATACAGGTAATCAAGAGAAAACCGTAAGGAACACTCATGGACAGCATACAGGCGATTTCAGTTTTTGACGGACGATACAGCAGGTATACCGTTGAATTAAAAGAACTATTTTCAGAATACGGACTGATTAAGCACCGGGTATTTGTTGAAATTCAATGGCTGAAGTTTTTATTAAGTGAGTTGGGCCTTGAATCCGTGTCGACGGAGGAGATGGAGCGGATCGATGCTATTTATGACGCATTTGATGCGGTTTCGGCAGTATCCGTTAAAGCGATTGAAAAAGAGACGAACCATGATGTGAAGGCGGTAGAGTATTTTATCAAGCAAAAGCTGTCTGAAGCGGGTTTGGAGCATCTCAAGGAATGGGTCCATTTCGGCTGCACCTCCGATGATATCAACAACACCGCTTATGCGCTGATGATCAAATCCGGCCGGACGCTTCTGGCTGAAGATATTGCAGTGCTGATTGCAAAAATTGAAGATCTCGCCAAACAATACAAGGGCATTCCCATGATGTCCCGAACCCATGGCCAGCCGGCCACTCCCACAACCGTGGGTAAGGAGATGGTGAATTTCGCCTGGAGATTAAGGGTGGAATTGATGAATTTTCAGTCACTATATGTTCAGGCCAAGATGAACGGCGCCAGCGGCAACTTTAACGCCCACCAGTTTGTGTTTCCGGAGATCAACTGGATTGACGCGAGTGAAAAATTTATTTCCGGGTATCTGGGGCTGGTGCCCATTTTATATACCACCCAGATTAATCCGAATAATTATCTCTCTGAAATGTTGCACAATATGGTTCGCATCGCCTCAACCGTCATTGACCTTGACCGGGACATGTGGGGATATATTTCGTTGGGTTATTTTAAACAAAAACCCATTCCCGGAGAAGTGGGGTCATCCACCATGCCCCATAAAGTCAACCCCATTGACTTTGAAAACAGTGAAGGCAATATGGGAATGGCTATTGCGCTGATGGAACATATGGCCGTCAAGTTATTAAATTCGCGGTTTCAGAGAGACCTGACCGACAGCACGGTGCTGAGGAATCTGGGTGCCGTGTGGGGGTATCTGGTCATTGGATTAAAAAGCATCTTGAAGGGACTTGGTAAGGTGTCCATTAATCAGGCAGAGATTGAAACCGATTTGGAAGCCAACCCCGAACTCCTGGCAGAGGCGATTCAGACGGCCATGCGGGTTTACAAGGAAGACAATCCTTATGAGAAATTAAAAAACCTTACCCGCGGCAGGCGGATTTCGATGAACGATATCAGTGAATTTGTGGACAGGCTTGAAAAAGTGCCGGAAGCGGTAAAATCGCGGATGAAAGACCTGACGGTAAGCCGATATACGGGGGTTGCGGAAAAGCTGGTGGAACATTATCTATGTAACATCCAGAAACCGTGATGGCCCTTTTTCTTTTTTTTGTTTGATTAAATAAAAGTAATAGGTTAAATGTTAATAACGTTTATCCGGGAAAACAGTGGTTGCTGTTTTAAAACATATTTTCATGATGCGATGTCGATAAGAAATAAAAAAAGCGATGAATGAATTTTTCAAAGGGGTTAACTTAAATGGATTTTACGATCGAATTTGATAAACAGCAAATCGAATCAATTGAGAATATTCTTCAGGAAGAACTCATTGATCTGGGCGTGCAAAGCGTTATTTTGATGGATCTGGCCGGCAATGTGATCGTTAATCTGGAAAACGGCGGCGCCAGTCATGATGTTTATTCTCTGGCGGCTCTGGCTGCGGGAAATTATGGTGCGGTCAGCGCTATGGCCAATATTATCGGGGAACAGGAATTCTCGCTGTTATTCCACAAGGGCGAAGAAGAAAGCATTCATTTCAGCAAAGTGGTGGATGATTTATTGCTCCTGACCATATTCAACAAAAATGTTTCCCTGGGTTTTTTGCGATTGAAAGTTTCAGAAGCGATTAAAAGAATACAGGCATTGATTTAATCTTCCGGTTTCTGCTGGATCGTCCAGGAAACCGTGCGTTTTTTTTGAATCGTGTTGCGATCAAATTTTTTGAAAGATTCAGGTGTTGTTTGTTGCCGGTATGCTTTGTTCAAACCGGCAAAATTTTAACCTATGAGTGCTGGAGGTAGGTGATTTGGCATTAATTAATCCGAAGAAGAAGGAGGTCCAGGTAAAAATAGTCTACTATGGTCCAGGCCGCGGGGGAAAAACAACCAATCTTGAGTATATTAATAAGAAATTTAAAAAACGCATTCAGAATGAAATGGTGACGGTCAAAACCTATGGTGACCGAACCCTGTTTTTCGATTTTTTACCGTTTGATATCGGTGAAATTAAAGGACATAGCATTAAAGTACAGCTGTATACCGTGCCCGGTCAGGTAAAGTACAACGCCACAAGACGATTGGTTTTAAGAGGCGTTGACGGCCTTGTTTTTGTCGCGGATTCCATGGATTTAAGACGTGAAATGAATATCCGTTCTCTTCAGAACCTGAAAGAAAACCTGGAAACATTCAATAAAAGTATTTTCAATATTCCGCTGGTATTGCAATACAATAAGCGTGACCTGGAAGAGGAGGGCATCCCCATTCTTTCCGTTGATACGCTGGAAAGAGACCTGAACAGCCGGTTGAAGGCGCCGAGTTTTCCGGCAAGCGCCGTCAAGGGGGATAATGTCGCTGCAACAATGAAAAAAATTATTGCATTAACTGTCGGTTCATTGAGGAAGAAACTCGAATAGGAGGGTAATGCTTTGACTACACGGGAAGATGAAGGGAGCCTCGGGGCGGAAGTGTCAAGTCGCTTGGATGAGTTGTTTGGAGATGATGAGTCCGGAGCTCCTGCTGAGAAAATGATTGTTGCCGACCATTCAAGAATCCCGCCTAAAAAACCTGCCGCGCCAGTTGCGGACAGCCCCGCCGCCGTTTCAGATGCGGACTCTCCGATTAGAAATTTAAAGGCGCTTGTGTTTTCCATTGACTGGGAAATCACGGATGAGACGATGGTTGATTTCCTCACAGAAACAAAGCGCCTCAGGCAAAAATACAAAGATGATCAGATCCTTACACTGTTTTTAAAACTGCACGAATCCATTGGAAAATATATTAAGGCGAAAAAGGCGCGGGCCCATCCGGATGCCATTTCGTTTGTTGCTTCTGTATTTAAGAATTTTGAAAAAGTCTTATTGTCGCCGGGTATGCAGGAAAAGCAGAAGAAACAGTTGCTTGGCGCTGAAGTGCAGAAGTTTAAGGCATTTAAGCAACGTATTCTCCTAAGGGACGGGGCTGTGGAAAGCGAGCAGGCAGCATCGCCGGAAAGTCGCCGAGTTCCGGATATTGGGAAAATCCCTGAAAAAACAATAGCTACAGGGGCGCCAGTGTCGCTTGAATCAAAAGAAGCGCTTGATTATATTGTGGAGCAGCTCAAGAAGGAAATTAAAGCGGAGTTTCACACATTGCGGCAGATTATTAAAAATCTGGGCGCTTAGCCAAAGCATCACCAGAACATCTCCGTGGCGGTTGTTCTCATGCCGATTATCCGTAAAAAATCAGCACCGGTTGACGAGAAGGCCTGCTGGTGCGGGAATTTCCCTATTCATCTACAGCGCTTGATGCGCGTGCGCAATTGGAATCTATAACGGTCAGAGGCGTATAAAGATTTTCGGAGGGTTGATAAATGAATGTTTTTGCAGGCGATATGTCCAAGCTGATTCTTAAACGAACGGTGCGAGCCGATTTGGGAGAGGTTTCACTCGACAGTGAAATGTTGCGGGTACTGATGGAACTGGATGGCAGCAAAAACTTGGGTCAGGTCGCCCGGTCTCTCGATATCAACATGAAACAGCTGAAACTGATTTTAGACCGGCTCTACAAACTTCATCTTTGCGAAACGGCAAAAGAGGCGACGCTTAAACTGGACAAAACGTTTTTCCATTACTTGTCCGCCGAACTTTCCAAGGCCATGGGGCCCATCGCAGACGTTGTGATCGAAGATGAGATCCGTGAGATGAATGAAAATTATTCGACATTTCCTGCGCATCGTGCGGCGGAGCTGGTGGATTTGCTGGCTCGCCAGGTTCTCCGGGAAGAAAGAAAGGTTGCATTTCAGCAGGCAATGGTCAGAAAATTACGGGAAGTCAAGGCGTAGCCTTAACAAGACCGGCTATTGCGTACGAGCGCATCCGTTCAATTGTTTTTTTGTGAAAATCATTATGATATCAGTGTGGTATGCTGCCAATTATTGCTTAAGGAGGGTAAGATATGACGGTTATTTGTGAGGAGTGCGGGAAGGTTTATCATATTGATCCGGATAAGCTTGACCAGTATAAGGGGAAATCCGTCAGGGTTCGGTGTGGTGAATGCGGACATGTGACGCAAATCTCCAAATTGCTGGAAGCGATGGAAGAACCGGTTACGGAATACGCCACAGCGGAAGAACCGGATATGCCTTCATCGGAGCCGGATTACGGATTTGCTGAAGAAGCGCCGGCTGAACGCAGAGAAAGAATCTCCGCAGGCGCGACGGACATAAGATCCAGCGGCTGGCTCGGGCTAAGAGGCAAAATGATGATTCTTTTTCTCGTCCTTCCGATTCTTTTGATGGCAGCGTCCGGGTATTTTTCCCAGGTGCAATTGAACAAACTGGCCAATGAAATTACGGCAGAAAGTACCAATATTGTGTTGCAGGAAGGTAAAGAAAAGCTGATGCAAAAAGCCAGGGACGTGGCGTTGCAGGCGGAAATCTACCTTCGGAGTCACCCGGATCTTCAAAGAGAAGACTTTTTTTATGACCCGGAATTCAGCGGCATTGCGGTTCAGAGCGTTGGCAAATCCGGGTATACCTGTCTTATTCAGCAGCCGGAACCCGAGAGAGAACAGAACTGGACCATCTGGGCGCATCCGAATCCAAACATTATCGGCATCGACGATATAGACATGATCAGAAAGGCCATCGGACCTCATTTTGATGAGTTTTTTAAAGTGCTGACCGGTTCGCAGGGAATGAAAGAATCCGAAGGCTTCTATTACTGGAAGGATCCGGATGGCAAAATCAGACAAAAATATATGGCGATTGCGCCGATTAATATTGAGGGGTTGCCGTTTTTGTCGATGAGTACGGAATATATCGATGAATTCACCAAAAAGACGGAGACACTGAAAGAGCGCGCTCAGATATTGGCCAAAAACACCCGCAATATCAATCTGGGCATACTGTTCGGTGCCATTGTGCTGATCGGTTTAATCATTATTATTTACGGATACCGGTTGACGAGAAACATTCAATATCTGACCGAGGCAGCAGACCGCATCAGCGTCGGCGATCTTGAGGCGGAAATTGACGTTCATTCCAAAGATGAAATCGGCAACCTTGCGGACGCCATTTCCCGTATGCAGGATAGTCTCCGGTTCTCTATCGAACGGCTAAGACGCCGCCGGTAAATCTACAATTTGAATGAATAAAACAAGCAATGCGCTGGTTTTGGTGCGTTGCTTGTTTTATTATAAGCGCATCGTAATTTTTTTTAAAAAGAATACAGCGCGGGAGAAGCAATGATTATTTTGCCAAAGGAAAAACCTGCCGTTCAGGATTTAAACAGTTATTACCTGAAGATTGACAAGTTTTTGGAGCATTACCAGGGTGCATTAGGTACCGGAGGTGTTTATTTTAAATCTCCGACATCCGAAGCGGTGGTGTTTTTTGATGAAGCCAACCTGATCAACGGGTATTATAAAGATAAAAAACAAGAGTTGAAAGGAGCAGCGGCCTTAACTAAAATAATTGAAACTTCGGCAATGGATAATTTCGCTGTTTCCGTGTATTATATTTTACCGGAGAGGGTTTATTACTGGGCGAATTTGTCAAGTGCCGAGAAATTATACCGTGATCTGAGCTCTGAATTTACGGATCTTGAGGGTCTGATCAAAAAGATGGAAAGCGAACGGCTCAACGGCTTTATTGACATAAAATTGAACCAGGGTAAGGGGGGCGGCCTGCTGTTCGTTTATAACGGTGAAGTGATTGGCGGATCTTCAGCCAAAGGAGATGGCGAGCTGGATCGTTCAGTCGCGTACCGGGATGATTTGATTGAACGATCACGGAAATTCGGGGGCATGTTTAATGTCAGCAAAATTGAGTTGTCAAAAATAACGCCGATGTCAAAACCGGTGGCCAAACAACCTCCGAAAACGGTTCCCCATCCGTCCGTACCAGTAAAAAAAGCCGTTGCCAAAAGCAATCCCCAACAAGTTCTGATGCTGCTCCAGGAGTTGCTGGCTTTAATGGAAAATCTGGTGAAGGCGAACAAGCGGATTAAGGTTGATTTTGAAACCTTGCTCAATAAACAGTTTGTCGAGAAAGTCGATCAATATGATTTTTTAGATCCATTTGCCGCTGAATTCCGCTATACTGGCGGCAAGGTGACATTTAACGGAAAAGCCACCGAGAGGGAACTTGTCGCTTCAATCGTCGACTGTGTTAAGGACATGGCAGCCCAGTTGGGCATGTCCGATATTTTCAGAAAATACCTCGCGCCGTGGAAGAAAAAATACACTAACGAAATTATTGATTTTAATATAGAAATATAGCATAGAAAATCATCCGTGTTCAGATGATGCCCCGTGCCCCTCATTGCAGGATCGAGGAATAAAAAGATGAAGCCTAATATTTTAATTGTCGATGATGACCCCGCATTTCTTCGTTTGATCCAGAAAGATCTGGAGGTTTTTGCGGATTCATTTTCCATATCAATTGCCGAATCCGGAAGCGCCGCTCTGGAGATATTGGAAAATACCTATGTTTCTCTCGTTATTTCCGATCTGAGAATGCCCGGAATGGACGGGTTTGAGCTTCTGGCCGGTATTTTAAATATGTTTCCCGATATTCCCGTCTGCATGATGACTTCTTATGATAAGCCGAAAACAGAAGAAGTGGTGCTTAAAAGCGGCGCTGTCGGATATCTCAGAAAACCTTTCACCGCCATGGAACTGTTTGCACAAATAACAAAATTATTAAACAAGAAAGCCGATGGCGGAAGCCTTCACAATGTAACGCTGGAAACATTTCTGCAATTAATTGAAATGGAACAGCAGACCAGCACGTTGCGGATTATTGATAAAAAGGAAAAAAGATCGGGGGTGTTGTTTTTTCGGGATGGTGAGCTGATGAATGCACGTAGCGGCATGAAGCAGGGTAAGGATGCCGCCTATGAGATTTTATCGTGGTCCAATGTATCTCTCACCATTGAACATGACTGTGTGTTTAAAGAAAAATTAATTGACGGCGACCTGCAGGCCATTTTGCTGGACGCCATGCGTGCCAAAGACGAGATTGCGGAAGAATTTGAATCGGAAGAAGATCATGCGGGTGGCGAAATCCTTTTGGATTCACCTTTGCATGAAGCCCAGCCGGATATTCCTGAAGCGATAGAGTCACAATCTCAGGGCAAACCGATTGTAACCGAAATGAAAGTCAAGCCGCCTGTTCAAAAAGAGGTGGATACGCCCTCATTGACGCCCATCGAGGCGATACGACTGAAAATTAAAAATGCCATAGGTATCAGAAATGGGGTTTTAGGCATTTCTTCTGACCCGAGCTGGGACGGATTGATCGTGCAGGCGTCGACTATCGGGGAGGCCATTAATTGCGGGCGGTTAAATGCTTTATATGTCCATAAGGACAAGGATGAGCAGTTTATCATCGTCCCCGGCATCGAAACTTTAGCCATAGCTATTTCTCAGGACTCACCCAGAGATCGTATCATTGCTGTTTTGGCTTAAATTGTGCTTTAAGTTATTCAATATGAAAAATCGGGTCGGATAAATTCAATGAAAGACATATTTAAAGAAGTGATGGGGATAGAGGGCGTTCGCGGATTACTGATTGTATCGAATGAAGGCGCCGTCACGCTGAGCAAGTCTTCGCCTGATTTTAAAAGGGAGGCGGAACGACTGGGCCAAATCAACTGGCTGCCGTTTACGATTGAAATGGGTGGGATTAAGGACGCAGAACTGGTCTATGACAACGCCCGATTTTACATAAAAAAATTCGATGAGGGCTATCTGTTGGTTGTTATAGGAGATAACGCGCCGCTATCGATGGTGCGGCTAAATTGTGAAGTATTGCTTCCTTCTCTGGCAAAAATGCAACCGACAAGTAAAAAAATCGGCAATCTTCTCAGGAAAAAATTATTTTAATTATGTGTGACCGTCTCGAAAAAATTAAATTCCGTCGGCATTTATAAAAGTTCCCAGTCCGGATGATGGTTGGTTCTACGGGGAATAAAATTCCCGTCTGCAAAATTGTTGTTTGATAAAAAAGGGGTGGGAATTCTTGGCCTCCCACCCCGCATCTGACTTTTTGGGAAGTCGCCATGTCATGGCGCTTGTTGCTATGAGATGTTGCCTGTCAATAATCCCGCTCGGGTGACATGTAAATCAGTTATTCTGCTTTTTTTATTCAACCTTCTTACCGTCGTTCGTCATTCTGTCCGAATGCGTTAAAAATCAACAGATTGTTCTGGAGCAGGATTATTATGACTACCGTTCATTTAAAAACAGAAAATTATCAGGCGAAAATTAAATCCGCTGAAGCTTATGAAGCCCACGGCCTCTATAATGAAGCCATTGAACTATATAAAGAAATTTTGTTTTCCGACGCCGGCCTGGACAAGGAAATCCTCCAGAAGGTTCAATTCAAGGTCGATGAATTAAGCAAAGAGATCGATGATGATGACAAAAGCCTCCCCTATAATCTTTCAAAAGAAGAAGTGTCCCACATCAAAACCGGACTGTCCATCGGCGAAAGTGTGCCTGAGATCCTTGACAGCGCTACGGCATTTAAGGAATTGGGGTTATACCGGGAAGCGGTTTCAGAATATAAAAAATTATTCCAGACCGATATTCAGATCAGTGAATTTTTTGAAGATTTTCTGGAGAGTACACTGGCGGTCAACAGTGCTGCGGATGTGGTTGAAGAGATTGAAACCACCATTAGTGAAAACAAGCTGGATGATCAGGCAACCGCATCCATTAAATACATGCTGGGAAGTGAGCTGGACAAACGGAATTTCAAGGAACAGGCTGTCAAATGCTATCAATCGGTTCAAAAAATTGATCCGACATATCCGAAAATCAGGGAAAAAATCGAATCGATCCAGCCGGATAAACGATTCGACTCGCGATATGATTTTCTGCTGAGAAACAAAATCGTTGACACGGATCAGCTGCAGAAAGCGCTGGCATTGTCCAAGAAAATGAAGAAAAGCGTGGAAGCGGTTCTGATGGAACAGTTTAAAACATCCAAAGACGATATCGGAAAATCGCTTTCAGCCTATTATGGTTGCCCGTTTAAGGTTTTTGATCCCAAGATGCAGGTCCCCTATGAGCTGATCAGTAACCTGAAAAAACCCTTTCTGATTCAGGATGTATGGGTTCCGATACATTGGGAAATTGATCATATTGAGATACTGATTGATGACCCCAAAGATCTCAGCAAAATTGATCACGCCAAAGCGCTTTTTAACACCAACAAATTTATTTTTTCCGTCGGCATTAAAGAAGATATTGTAGAAACAATCAATTTCTTTTTTGCACAAGGCAAAAGCCAGCAACAGGCTGAATCTAAAAGCAAGGCTGCCGATGATAATTTTGATCACATGCCGGACATCTTTTTTGAAGAGGTGGATGATGAGGAAGAAGTCGTATCGGAAGTAGTTAATGAGGCATCCGGGAAAATTGTAAAGCTGGTTGACCAGACATTGATCACGGCCTTTCGTAAAAATGCGTCCGATATTCATATTGAGCCGTCAACGATCGCCAAACGAACCAAGATCCGTTTCCGGATTGACGGGGTGTGCCAGGATTTTCTCGAGGTTCCGAATTCTTTCGCCAATGCCATCCTTTCCAGAATCAAGATCATGGCCAATCTCGATATTGCTGAAAAAAGACTGCCTCAGGACGGCAAAATCAAGTTCAAACGCAGAGGTATCCCTGCCTTTGAATTGCGGGTTGCGACATTGCCCACTGCCGACAACCAGGAAGATGTTGTAATGAGAATCCTGGCAACCAGCGGCGCCATGAAAATTGAAGATTTGACGCTCACGGAGCGGAATATGCAGGTTTTACTGAAAGCCATCGCCAAACCTTATGGTCTGGTTTTGGTGGTGGGGCCTACCGGATCCGGGAAAACCACAACGCTGCATTCGGCCTTGCACCATATCAATACACCGGAACGAAAAATCTGGACGGCGGAAGACCCGGTGGAAATCTCTCAGCTCGGTTTAAGGCAGGTGGAAGTAAAAAATAAGATCGGACTTGATTTTGCCCGGATCATGCGTGCTTTTTTGCGGGCGGACCCGGATGTGATCATGGTGGGTGAAATGCGGGATCATGAAACCGCATCAATCGGGATTGAAGCCTCGTTGACAGGACATCTGGTTTTTTCAACCCTTCATACCAACAGCGCACCGGAAACCGTTACCCGTCTTCTGGACATGGGACTCAATCCGCTCAATTTTTCCGATGCGTTTTTGGCAGTGCTGGCCCAACGTCTGCTTCGGCGGTTATGCAAAAACTGTCGAAAAGCCTACACGCCGACCCAGGAAGATTTTGATGATATCGTAACGGCTTATGGCGAGAATGATTTTAAAAAAACCGGCATCGTCTATTCCCCCGACCTCAAGCTCTATGCGCCTGTAGGGTGCGATCAATGCAGCGGGACAGGATATAAAGGCCGTCTTGGGATTCATGAGTTGATGGAAGGAACTCCGGATATTAAGCGGATGATTAAAAAACAAGCTAGCGCCGAAGAGCTTTTTATTAAGGCAAAGGAAGAGGGTATGACAACCCTGATGCAGGACGGGATTATGAAAGTATTTAACGGACATACGGATATGGTGGAAGTTCGTAGGGTTTGTATCAGCTAACATCTGATTGGTTAAAAATCAAATGTGTCAAAAGCGGATTGGAGCGGATTATGATAAAAACGAGCCCGACTGCCGGGCGTAACCTACCTGGGTAGTGCAGGATATCCGATGAATCCTATTCTTATGCGCCTGCTGAAATATTTACAAACGCATTTCGGCAATAAGCCCGGCAACCCCGATGTCCTATCCATAAAGCCATTGGAAGAAAGATCGTTTAACCGTTTCCCCATAGGATCCGAGGTCGTTGTCACCTGTCTTGATGGAACCGGGAAAGAACACAGCGAAATATCGGATCTCCATGATATCTCAGGCAGCGGTGCCATGTTTATCACCTGTTTTCCTGAAAGATATGTAACGGGCCAACGATTAAAGCTGGATTTTTTTCTGGCCGGAACGGATGCCGTTCGTGCTTGTATTAAAACGGAAGCTGAAGTGATGCGTATTCAATCACTGGGTCGGAATGCCGGCAGTGACCGGGATCAGGGATGCGGGAACGGCAAATTGGGTGTGGCGGTAAAATTTTACCTGCCTTTAGAGTTCCAAAGAATGGATAATCGGGTTCTACGGTAACGACTGATGAAAAGAAAGTATCGACGCGATTATCATACGATCGGCGGAAAGATGCTGGCCGCACTGGCCCTGATGTCGATCATCCCGTATCTCCTGTTTGTTTATTTATATGTTTTCGGCAAAATAACTACCGCTGAGACGATTATTTTTTATGCCCCCCTTGTGTTGTTTTCCACCTTGATCGGTTATTCCCTGATCCGAAAATCCGCTGATAATGTGTTTACCTTGAGCAATGAAACCCGGATGGTTGAAACCGGAGAAAAGAATGACCCGATTCAAATGCAGGCGGATCGGGAGTTAAATGCAATCGCGACGGATTTTAACTCTCTGCTTGGCCGGCTGGATCAGGTGAAGCGGAAAAATCAGGAGCAGGCCACCCAGTTGATGGTTTATTCTCAGGATCTGGCATTGTCCTACCAGCGGACAAAGCAGGAAGAAGAATTAAGAAATCGCCTGAGCCGTTATGTGGGAAATAATCTGGTGGAAAAGCTCATGGATGCAAAGGGCGGCGGGCTGTTGAATACGGAGAGGCGCCAGGTGACGGTCCTTTTTGCAGACATCCGGTCTTTTACCACCATTGCGGAACGCATGACCGCCGAAGACGTGGTGTTGATGCTGAATCAGTATTTCAGCGTGATGGTGGATATTATATTTAAAAATAATGGGTTGTTAGATAAATTCGTCGGTGATGAACTGGTCGCCGTGTTCGGTCTGGTGGAGAGTTCCGGAAATGCGTCTGAAAACGCCATCCGGACCGCCATTGAAATGCAGGAAGCCACAGAAGAGATGATGAAGAAACGGCTGCTTGCCAACCTGGAGATTTTTGATGTGGGTATCGGCATCAATACCGGCAAAGCGATCATCGGAAACATCGGATCCGCCAACCGGATGGACTATACGGTGATCGGTGATTGCGTTAATATTGCCGCAAGACTTGAACAGATGGCTCTCGGCGGCGAGATTATTATCGGGGAGCAGACGTTTCTGGAAAATTCCGGCCAGTTCACCATCGAAAGCCGGGGTGAAGTATATGTTAAAAACAAAATGGAACCTGTAATCTGCTACAATGTTCTGCGGGGGTAAATCAATATTCATAATCCCCCGCTGGCTTCCGGATATCTGATCCTCCCCATTGTCCATCCGCTCTGAACCTCGGGGCACTTTTACCTCTCGCCACCCTCCGGTGCGTCTTTTGCCTTGATTTCTCCGTGTATGAAAATGACTTCTTTTTCACGTACCGGTTTTCGGTAGGCCTGGTTCTGGCTCAAGCTTTTTTTCGGGCATGCCTCCACGCAGATGCCGCAGAACAGGCAGGAAAACGGCGCGCATTCCCATGTGGCGTTTTTTTTGTCCACCGTGAGGCACTGGGAGGGGCATTTTGCCGCGCAGATGCCGCAGAAGTTGCATTTTTCGGCATCATTGACCAGCTCGCCCCGGGCATTGTCATAGGGTGTTCTCACCTCAAAAGGATAAAGCCGGGTCGCTTTCTCCGTCATCAGATTTTTAAGGATGCAGGGCGTCATTTTAAACATGATGGGTCCGTTACCTTTCCGTGCAACTGATGCACGGGTCGATGGACAAAATAATCACCGGGACATCGGACAAATACATCCCAGGCAGCATGGTAAGTAGGGCCGGGATATTCGCAAACGTCGGCGTTCGGATGCGCACGCGGTCCAGAAATTTGTCCCTGTTGGCTTTAATATAATAAAAAACCTCTCCCCGTGGTTGTTCCACCCGTGAAATAATTTCTCCGTCCGGCCTTCCCTTGGCCTTTGCGCTGATCTCACCGTCGGGGAGCCTGGGCACAGCCTGCCTTATCAGGTCAATACTTTGCAGGGTTTCCCGGTACCGGACCCTGCACCGGGACCAGCAGTCGCCGTTTGGCTCCGTCACCGGGGAAAATTCCAGTTTGTCAAATGCCGCGTATCCCAGGCTGCGCATATCTTGGCCAATCCCGCTACCCCTTAAGGTGGGGCCGACGGTCCCCAGCTCCATGGCTTTTTCGCCGGTCAGAATCCCTTTGCCGACGGTGCGCTTTTTGACGGTGTAGTCGTCAAACAAGGTGGCGCCTAAGTTTTTGATCATTTTTTCCACATCAACCAGTTCGGAAAGTATCCAGCGCTGCTGTTCCAATGTCAAATCTCTGCGGACCCCGCCGATAAGGTTTACGGATACGATGATCCGATTGCCGGTGGTAGCTTCATTGATGTTTAAGATTTTTTCCCGGATTCTCCAGAACTGCATAAACAGGCTTTCAAAACCGAAACTGTCCGCAAATAATCCCATCCATAGCAGATGGCTGTGCATTCGGTGGAGTTCGGACCAGATGACGCGCAGGTATTTTGCCCTGGGCGGGACGTCGATTCCCATCAGCGATTCAATACCCTGAGCGTAGCACATGGCGTGTATCATGGAACATATCCCGCAGACCCGCTCCACCACCTGGACCATCTGGTGAAAATCCCGGGTCTCGGCCAGTTTTTCCAGGCCCCGATGGACAAAACCCAAAGCCGGGATCGCCTCGGTGATGACCTCATCCTCAACCGTGAGTTTGAGGTGGACCGGTTCAGGCAATACCGGGTGCTGGGGTCCGAAGGGGATGATGGTTGGACGCATGGAAAGTCTCCCGCATTAATCTGTAGATTCGGCTGTTGCCGTTTCGGGTTGCGGCGGCACGGCAGTCGAATACCGGCATAACGGCCCGAGTTTTGTCCCGTTTTCAAGAAACAGAGTCTGCTTAAAATCAATGGACAGGTTGCTGAAAGCGATATTAAACAAATCCTGAATTTCATTTTCCACCAGAAAAGCGGCCGGAAATATGTGTGAAATGCTCGGGATCACGGTATCTCTGGGCGTGGACACCCGAAAATGTCTCAACTGGAACTCCCGGTCAAAATGATACAGGATGTCAACAGTCGACGCATCCAGCTCCACGCAGGAGAGAGTAACCAGTTTATAGCCCGCAAATCTGATCTTTGCCGCTTCATCCAACAGTGCTTCCGGCGTTACGGATATAACGTTTTCAAGCATGGAGTGAATCTCCTGTTTTTTGTGGTACGCTGCCGGGCTGTTCCCGGCTGATCCGGTCAAATTTTTCCAAAGCCATGACCACCCCGTCGATGATGGCTTCGGGTTTCGCCGGACAGCCGGGAACATAAACATCCACCGGTATGACTTTGTCGATACCGCCAACCACGTTGTATGCGTCCCGGAAGATGCCACCGGTCAGCCCGCAGGCCCCGATGGCGACAACCACTTTGGGGGCGGGCATTTGTTCATATAAATTGGCAAGTACTTTGGCGTTCCGGGGGTTCACCGTGCCGGTTGCCAGAAGAATGTCGGCATGCATGGGGTTGCCGACATTGATGATGCCGAACCGCTCGATATCATAAACCGGCGTCAGGCAGGCCAGAACCTCGATATCGCACCCGTTGCAGCTTCCGCAGTCAAAATGAAGCAGCCACGGCGATTTCTTCCGGGTCTGACTCATTATTTTTTTTATCAGGTTCATGGCCATTTTTTCATCCCATTATCAGCCAGATAAGGTTTACAGTGGACAGCGTCAGACCCATGGCCCAGACATAGCTGAGCATCCATCGCCAATTCATTCGGGCGGTGGTGTTGTCGATGAGTATTTCCAGAAAATACGTGATGGAAATCAGAAAAATCATGCCCATCAGGCTCGTGCTCCAGAAAAGGGAGCAGAACCCGAGCATCAGGACAATGTCAAACCAGTGTCCCACCTCTATCAGTGCCAGAAAAGGACCGGAATAATCGGTCAGCACGCCTTTCACGATTTCCTGGTGCCCGTGATGGGACGTGGACAGGTCAAACGGCGACTTGCGCAGCTTGATGGTGAGCGCGTAGCCCAAGGCGACAAAGAGAAAGGGGAGTCTCAGAATCAGGGGCTGGTCCCAGGCATAGACCGCCTGGATTTTAAAACTGCCGGTTTCAAGATAAATCCCGGCAATGACAAGGATCAAAAGCGGTTCATAGGAAAGAATCTGCAATAATTCCCGGTGCGCGCCGACCTGGCTGAAAGGGGAGGTGGAGGAAAGTGCCCCCACCACCACAAACACCGCGCCAACGGCCTGGATAAACAGGATCAGCAGGAGATCGGATTTTAGAAAAAACAGCACCACGGCGATGGCGGAGGCCGCGAGATAGGCATAGGCGCAGAAAGCCTGCCATACATTGACCACCATGCTTTCTTTGCCGAACAGTTTGACCGCATCAAAAAACGGCTGACACAGGGGCGGACCGATCCGGCCCTGCATCCGTGCGGTGATGATTCGATCCAGCCCGTTGACCAGTCCCCCAATAAACGGCGCTGCGAATAATCCGAACAGTATCGGTAGAGTGATATCGAGATTTCTCATAAGGCGCCTCCGATGACCAGGGTGATCAGTACGATGGCCCCGATGTTGATCCACGCGGTCAGCTTGTCTTCGCCGAAAATGGATGACAGGTAATAATTTCCGGCTTCGGCGGCAACCAGCTGATTCATGGGCCCTTTAAACACCCTGGGTTCCGTTGTCTGCAAGCCGCTTAAGTAGGGCATGGTGATCCGGCTTTTTCGTGCCCCCCGGACCGCCAGAATGGATATGAGAAATCCCACCCCTGCGATGACGCACAGCGGCACCACGGCGAACGCGCCGTAGGCATTTTCGAAAATTCCGTAACCCGCGGCGTAGGCGGCCGGGTAATCCGTTCCCATCACCGGGATCACGAACCAATTGTATATCCAGGGAGAGAGCACGCTCAGCGCGCCGATCCCGGCGCACAGGGACAGCAAAGCCATCCAGGTCAGCACCGGCTGGCGCTCCATTCTGAATTTTCCGGCAAACGGATCACTCATTAAAATACCCGCCCACCTGGCCCAGTACATGACGGTCAGGGCGCTCCCCATGGCGATCATGACGATGCCGGCCAGAAAGCCGGCGGCCGCTTCCATGGCCATCCATTTGCCCAGCAGCATCCCGAACGGTGGCATGATCATGGTAATCACTCCCATGACGGTAATCAGAGCGGTCAGGGGCATTCGTGTATACAATCCCCGCATATCTTCAATATTGCGGCTCTCGATATGCTGTTCAATGGTGCCCACACAGAGAAACAGAAGGGCCTTGGAAACCGCATGAAAGATGATGAGGATGACGGCCGCGGTGATCGATGCCGGGGTATTCAGCCCGGCGCAGGCGAAAATAAGTCCCAGGTTGCTGATGGTGGAATACGCCAGCACTTTTTTCCCGTTGCTCTGGCCCACGGCCAGGGCGGCGGCGGCCAGAAAAGTGAATGACCCGAAAATGGTGACGCATTGGGTCAGAAACAGTCCCTGGATGGCCGGGGCGATCCGAATCGCCAGATATACCCCCACCTTGACCATGGTGCTTGAATGCAGCAGGGCCGAAACCGGGGTGGGGGCGACCATGGCACCCAGCAGCCAGCTTTGAAATGGGAACTGGGCGGATTTCGTGAAAGCCGCAACATAGAGCAGGGCCAGGGGCAGCAGGATCAGTTTCGTCTGGGGTCCGGAGTGAATAATGGTCTGCATGTCAAGCGTTCCAAGGCGGTTATTGATAACGACGAGGGCGACGATGAAGGCTGCTCCGCCGAGGCTGTTCATCCACAGAGCCCGGACAGCGTTTCTGGTGGCTCTATCGGATTTGTCATGGCCGATGAGCAGAAACGAACACACTGTGGTCAGCTCAAAGAAAAAATACAGGAATGACAGGTCGTTTGAGAGGACAACGCCGTTCATGGCGCCCAAAAACAGAATCATGACAAAGAAAAACAGGGGCTGGCGGGAAAAGGTGATTTTCAGCTCTTCCTCATGTTTCTTCATATACGGAATCGCCTGGGCGCAGATGATGGAGCCGACGATACAGATAATCAGGACCATGATGAGACTTAAGGAATCGCAGTGAAAAATCGGACCGGGAGTAGCGGATCTGGTCATGAAAAATTCCAGATACCCCAGTAAAACGATCTGAAAGACGGCAAGAGACATGATTATTGCACTTTTATGCCGGATACCGAAATACAGAATAAGGAACAGCAGCAGAAAATCCGCGGCTTTCAGAATTTCATGGACATTGACGCCGAAAATGCTTGCCGGGGAAAAATCAAACGGCGCCTGGGGAATAAGGAGCAGGGCGCAGGCAATCAGAACGCCCCCGGAAGCCAGAACGACGATATTGCGGATCGTATGGTTCCGGATCAGATAGCAGGCGACGGCCGCCAAAAAAGGGAAAAGGATTAAAAGAAAGAGGAAAAGCTTCATAAAACACCGCCGGTCAGTCAAAGTCATGATTAATGAATACGGCCCAGCTGTATTTTATGGATACAAAAAATATGCCAGACCGGTAAAAATTTCCGGAACGCAGTTTATGCGAAGAACTCATGATTAGAGGCTGTTTTGGCGGGTGAACAAATGGGAAAGAATGTGCCGGATTATTTTACACCGTGTAAAAAAACCGAATATAAGATTTTGGGGAATATTGAAGATAAAATATTAATGACAGACATTGATTTTATCGGGTATAATTCTATTCGGGAAACAGGTTTGGAATTTATGTCTGACTGATGTGCCGCCTAAAGCCGTCTATTCTATAATACCCATTTTTTATTTGATAATATATAATTTTTTGATAGTCATCCGAAGGATAAAATTAGAGATAACAAATTTTATCATCGGTATTTTTATAATTTTTATTGACAAATTAAATAGAATATTATTCATTAAGTGTAAAATATAGTTATTAGCTATTTATATTCTATGGACAGGAACTCATGGCGAACCAGAGTACAAAACAGCGGATTCTTTTGACGGCTGAAGAGATCATGGCCCGTAAAGGCCTGGGGGCAACCATTTCGGAAATTGCATTCCAGTCGGGGATCAAGGATTCCGTCATCTACCATTATTTTAAAAACAAGGAAGATCTTCTGTTTTCCATTGCGGAGGAGCGGATGCGGGATATCCGTGAAAAAATGGAGGAGCAGCTTCTGGGCATCGACGACCCGGTCAGTCAGCTCCGGAAACTGGTCTTTTTCCGCCTCTATTATCTGGATAAAAACAGGAATTACGGCAACCTTCTGCTGTTTGAATGCCGTTCGAACATGAATTTCTACAGCCATCAGGCATTCGGGCAGGCCAAATGGTTTATGGTCATGCTGGGACGGATCATGGAAGCGGGAATGGCATCCGGGGTTTTCCGGAAAAACCTGAATATCTGGCTTGTCAGGGATGCGGTGTTCGGCCTCATGGATCTGGCCAACATGAAGCAGCTGTTGGACGCCGAGAGTACCCATCAGGAAGATTTTGACCGCATCATGAACCTGATTCAGCCCATGGTCATGATGCCGAAGAATGCCAAGCCGGAGCCGAAGGACAAACGAAAGCGCATCCTGGTTGCCGCAGAAAAAATTTTTGCGGAAAAAGGGTATGAAAACGCCACCATCCAGGATATCGCCTCTGCTGCCGGTGTGGGCGACGGCACGGTCTATGACTATTTTAAAAACAAGGAAGACCTTCTGTTCAGCACACTTATGGAAGGCTTTCAGCCATCCAGCCTGAAAAAAGGGTTTCAGGACCACCTCCAGTCCCACGGGGAAGACCCTGTCGAAACAGATCCAATCGAAAAACTGGCGCATTTCATCCGGAGACAGTTTTTGATCAGCCTGACCCAGCCCGCCTTTGCCAAAATTTTTATTTTGAACGGAATTTACAACAGGAATTTTTATGCTTCCGATGCCGGGAAGGCAGTCAGTCAATATATGGACAAACTGTCCTTGATTATCCGGGAGGGGAAAGCGCAGGGTCTGGTTCGGCCCGATGCGGACCCGGACATGTTCGGGCGCCTGGTTCTCGGGGCTTTCAGCCACCTGACCCTCCGCTGGCTGATTTCTGAAAAAAAGGCCGCCCTGGACAAGGTGGGTGAGATCAACGCCATGGTGGACCTGATTACCCGTTCCGTGTCCCTGGGATTTGCGGCCTGATCATTATTCAACGAATATTTGTTAAGGAGAGCGACCATGAGAAAAAGCATTCCCCGTGAATCCGGGCCTTCGGATTACAGCCGTGAAATGGCGGACAAGCGTATGGCTTTTGTGGAAGAGCACAGCGGGGTCGCAACCCGCCATGTCAGGCAATATTCCTTTGACCTGGCCATTCTTCCCGGAAATATCGAGCATTTCTCCGGAGTGGCCCAGGTGCCCGTGGGTTTTGCCGGTCCCTTGCTGATTAACGGGGAACATGCCAAGGGCGAATTTTTTATCCCCCTCGCCACCACCGAAGGCACGCTGGTAGCCAGCTACAACCGGGGCATGAAGGTGATTTATGAAAGCGGCGGCGTCAAGACCACCATTCTGGATGATGTCATGCAGCGGGCGCCGGTGTTTCATTTTGAAGACGCACGGGGCACCCGCGATTTCGGGCTCTGGGTTAACGAACATTTTGCGGAAATCAAGGTCCGGGCCGAAACCACCACCCGTTCGGGAAAGCTCAAAACCATCGAGCAATACCCGGTTGGCAAGCTGATGTTTCTCCGGTTCAATTTTTCCACAGGGGATGCGGCCGGCCAGAATATGGTGGGCAAGGCCACGTTTGTGGCCTGCGAGTGGATCAAGGCCCATTTTCCGGGTATCCGGCGTTATGTTCTATCCGGAAATATGGATACGGACAAAAAATCGTCCCAGATCAACATTCTCAGAACCCGGGGCAAGCGGGTCTCCGCGGAGGTCACGATTCCTGCCGCTCTGATCCGGAAGATCGCGGGGGCACCTGTGGATCTCATGATTCAGCAACGCCAGGTCAGCTCTCTGGGCAGTTTTCTGGCCGGGTCCAACAACAACGGCTCCCATTCGGCCAACGGCATCACGGCCCTGTTCATTGCCACGGGTCAGGATGTGGCCAATGTGTCCGAATCCAGCGCGGCCCTGGTCTATGTGGAAAAAACACCTGAAAACGACTATTATTTTTCCATCACCCTGCCGTCTCTCATTGTGGGTACCTATGGGGGCGGAACCGGTCTGGCCACCCAAAAGGAATGCCTGGAACTGCTGGGGTGCTTTGGTGCGGGAAAGGTCGGGAAATTCACCGAGATCGTGGCCGCTACGGTGCTTTGCGGGGAGATTTCCCTGGCCAGCGCCGTGATGGCAGGGGAATGGGTCTCCAGCCATGACAAATACGGCCGGAACAGATAGGGCATCCGTTTAAGGGATTCAAAAAATTTTAAAATACCACCCTGCCGTTTTTCTTGCTCATGCTCTTGCTTTTAATCTTACTTTAAAATCTCAAGAATAAGATCAAGAGCATGATTAAGATCAAGAGCATGAAAAGGGTATATTGGTAAATTCCAAATCCCTAACATCACTTCAATTTATTGCCGCAACCTTTTTCAAGGTTGCGGCTTTTTTTACTGTCTAATCCGCCATTCCGCGAATCCGCTTCGTTATCGAATCGTTAATGGGAGCTTTCCAAAAGTGATCGTATCACCCTCAGATTGGGCCGGGATTCCGCAAATTCCTATCGCTTGAAATTTTAATCTATTTGATTTACCCTCTGTTCTCAAAGACAACGATATTAAAAATCAGCAAGAAAGAAAATTATGTCCGAAAAGAAACACATCGCCCGGGCCGCGGGCGTGCTGGGTTTTGCCACGATTTTGTCCCGGATCATGGGGATGGTGAGGGACATGGTGGTCTCCCGCCTGTTCGGCGCAGGCTTTGCCACCGACGCGTTTTTTGCCGCTTTTCAGATTCCCAACATGCTCCGCCGCTTTTTCGCGGAAGGGGCGCTGACCTCGGCCTTTGTGCCGATATTCGCCGAATGGTACAGCCAGCGGGGGGAAAAAGAAGCCCGGGATCTGGCCAACGCCTGTTTTACGCTGCTGACCATGGTTATGGCAGGGGTGACCATTATCGGAATTGTCTTTTCGCCCCTCATCATCACCATCATGTTCCCCGGTTTCCGGGCCGAACCCGCAAAATACGAGCTGACCGTCTTCTTAAACCGGCTGATGTTTCCCTATATTTTTTTTATCAGTCTGGTGGCCCTGTGCATGGGGATTTTAAATACCATCCGCCATTTTTTCACACCCGCCATTTCAACGGTATTTCTCAATCTCACCATGATCGGCTGCGCCGTTTTTCTTCATGCGCGTTTTTCAGTGCCCATCGTGTCTCTGGCCGTGGGGGTGCTCATCGGCGGAACCATCCAACTGCTGCTGCAATTGCCGACGCTTTATAAAAAGGGATTCCCCATCCGGTTCCGGTTTGACCCCAAGCACCCGGCGGTGCGCCGCATCGCATTGCTCATGGGGCCTTCGGTGTTCGGCGTCGGCGTGTATTACTTAAATATTACCGTCGGCAATATCCTGGCGTCACTACTGCCCCAGGGAAGCGTTTCCTATCTCTATTACGCCCAGCGCCTTTTTGAATTTCCCCAGGGTATCTTTACGGTTTCCGTGGCCCAGGCGGTTCTCCCTTCCATGAGCCGGCAGGCAAGCGCCGGAGAAATGGGCCAGTTAAAGGAATCCCTGGTATTCGGCCTGAAGCTGGTTTTGTTTATCACCATTCCGGCAACCATTGGGCTCATGGTCTGTTCGACCCCGATTTTCAGTCTGCTGTTCATGGGCGGTGAATTTGATTACGGCAAGGCGGTCAATTCGGCCCGGGCGCTGTTTGCATATTCTTTCGGGCTTTCCCTGGTGGCGATGGTCCGCATCCTGGTGCCGACGTTTTATGCCTTAAAAGACACCAAGACGCCGGTAGCCATCGCCTTTGTTTCGTTTCTGATGAATGCTTTGTTCAGCCTGATTCTGATGGGGCCGTATAAGCATGCGGGCCTTGCATTTGCGTCCAGCCTTTCCGCGCTCTGCAACATGGCGATGCTGCTGTGGTATCTTCGCCGGAAGATCGGGCCATTTGGCGCAAAGGGGGTTGTCGCCACCGGCATAAAGACGCTGCTGGCTTCTTTGCCCATGGGCATTGCCGTATACTGGGGAATCGGTTTCACCGACTGGTCCGTGGGCGGGCATAAATTGGCCAAGGCCGGGATTCTACTCTCAACCATCGGCGCCGGTGCGGTCATCTTTTTTATCATGGCGCACCTGCTTCACTGTGCAGAGGCCCGGGAAATCGTTCGGCAGGTGAAGAAACGCCTGTCCCGATGATGGACTTTTTAAGCAGGCCCTAAACCTGCGATGTCAGAATCAAGGGCGACTCCTTGACCATGGCACTGAGAATGATTCCGATAATGGAAAACCCGACAAAAACCATCATGGAAGGGATCATTCCCATCTGGTTCATCCCGTAAATAAACGCGATTCCCGAGATCTGCCCCATCAGCAGAATCATTCCCTGGGAGATGGATTCCGGCGCCGGGAAACTGATTTCCGCACAATATTGAAACCCCACCGGCGCGCATGCACCCAGCAGAAAAAAGCCGAGGACAAAGGAAGACACCAGCAAGGCCATATAACCGTCGGCAAAGGTAAGGCCCGCAAGTCCGGGTGTCATGCACAACATCCCGATCAGGATGAACACTTTCCGTTTGCGGTATTTATCGGAAAGAACCGGCAGAATGACCGCACCGACAATTCCTGCGATCAGCATCATCCCCCCCACGAGCCCGGTCTGTTCCGTGGTCAGCCCTTTTATCTGGCAGATTTGATCAATACACGTGCTGATGGCGTTGAACATGCCGAGTCCCAGAAAAAATAGAAGGAGCATGATCCGCATGTCCCTTTGGCGGAGAATGTGCCTGACGCCTTCAAAAACATTGATCCGCCCGTCCGTGATTTCCTTATCAACGGATACCACCGGCGGCTCTTTTAAAAATATCAGAAGCAGCAGCGAACCGACCGCTGAGACAATGCCGTAGAATAACAGCATATTGCGGAGCTGATAGGTCCCGTCGGGGCTCTGCGTGACCAGCAGCGGCGTCGCGATCATGGCAATGATGATCCCGATAAACTGGGACAGGGTCGCAATGCCGACGGCGGTCGCCCGCTCCTGAATCGGAAACCAGCGCCCGGCCACCTTGGTGACCGCGTTTAAAATAAACGGCTGGGCAACGGCGAGCCCTGTCTGGGAAACAACCACCAGGGTGTAATTATGCGCGTAGAAACCCTTTAAGAGGCCGAAGATGCCGAGCAGTATTGCGCCGAATCCGACCCCGATCCGCATGCCGAAGGTGTCGATGACGTATGAGGCCGGAATGCATACCAGAACAAACACCCCCATAAAAATCATGGAAAGAAGGTCGATCTGCAACGCCGTTACGCCGTAAAAAAGCCTTGCCTCCCTGGCCACCGGTGCAAACGTCAGCCACTGGATCTGCATGACGGCGTTGATGATGGAAAACACGAGAAGCACCACCCAGCGGTAGCCGGATGCCTTTGCCGGTATATCATTCATGGAATCAATCTCCTTAAGCCATTAGAACAGAATGGTGCAGAATATACCCTTCGGGTTTGCGGAAATAAAAAACCGGTTCGGCGGCGAGGGGTTCATCCCTGTTTCAAACTTGTCCCCCGTTATTGCCGAATAATCTTTCCAGTCAGCCATGGCGCGGGTCGGCATCGTAAAAATCTGGATTTCGGCAACCAGCATGCTGGAAATTAAAAATGCCGCCCCGTCATCATACCGGTGGTCATTGTCTTCGTCCTCATCCATGGCAATCGCAGCGCCGCCGATCAGGCTCACAAGCCCTGACAGCGCATGGGTTTTCCATGACCGGCCGGATTCTTCACGGTCTGCGCAGTCTTTTAAAAGCTGTTCCGCATACCGGAGCTTTGCCTTTTTCTCCTCGCTGGTTTTATCCGGGAGGGCCCGGAGCTTGTCGGCGGCATTCCAGGCAACAAGGGGATTAAACGTCAGGTCGCCGACGGCAAGAAGACTGGAAATCCCGCCGACAACATTGTCGTACCGGTCTTCCTCCTCGTCGTTATCCGTTTGGGTGGCCGCCAGCCCGAATTGCAAATCTGTTGAAAAACCGTGTATGAACATCCAGGAATACTGCCATCGCTTTGCATCCGTTTTCCCCGCGTCCAGCCGTTCCTGAATAAAATCGATGCGGCGGGCGACATCGTCGCCGCCTGAAGATTGCGCAAAAACCGGTATGTTTGAAAAACATAAGATCACCAGTGTGATGCTGAAAGCAATGAGGATACGGGCTTTTTTCATAACAATCTCCTTGGTGGTTGGTTTGGAAAACAGGGACGTCCTTGAATAATTTAATGCTGCTAATTTTAGGCTCGGTTGTGAGATATATCTTAATATTTTGGGTAATATCTCATTAAATTTTTTCAAAAAAAATCCTGGGCCATGGTAAAATATTGCATTATATCGGAATATTGTATCTTTTTATCCACATAAAAAACCGGTTTCCGCCCGCCAGAATTTCACATGCTTAGCGCTAAGCATGTGCGGATTTAAAGTCTGGCTCACACGGGGTTTTACACAAGCGCTTTCAATAATTCGGGTGCGCCACGGTATAATCCACCTGAGTAATCAGGGCCGCGCATTCTTCGGCTTTTGCCTCCAGGGCCGCCACCCATTTTGCGGCATCTTCCTTGAGTTGCAGCAGGGTTTCCCGATCCAGCCGGTACAGCCCTTCCTGGGTGCTCAAAAGCTCAGGCGTCACCGATCCGGAAATCAGACGGCTCATGGTTTTCTTGTATCGGTTCACGATTTTCTGATTCGGATTTTCATACGGGATGGCAGCCTGTTTCATCTGGCGGATACGGGCGTATAATTCGCGGGAAGTCCAGTTCTCCTGAATGCACTTCTGGGCCAGGACATATTTTTCATCTCCGTCGGGAAGCTGGATCAGGTAGGATTTCTTGATATGGCAAAGCCGGCTGACGTCCACATGGGTCAAGATCAGGTACCGCTCCTGGGCCGCCATCCGGATCATGACGCCCAGTTGTCGGCGCGTCACCGGTAGATCGGTGTGGCGGCAAAGCTCGGTGTAACTCATGCTTTTGTAACGGTTTTTTGAACTTGCCAGCAGCACGTTGTCGTTAAAGAACCGGGTCAGCAGGTAATCGCCGACCTTCAGGAAGACGGTTTTCCCCATTTCCTCAATGGTTTGGCTGATGAAGGCGACCGCTTCTTCGACCAGCGCATAGTCGGGCTGATTTTGCGGCGGCGGTTCGTCTGGTTCTTCCGGGGCAGGGCCGCCTTCCGCATCACCCATGACTTCGGGGATCAGAATTTCAGGGACCGGGGTTTCATTCTCAGGAGGGATGGTTTCCGGGGGTTCATTGGCCATATGTCGCTCCTTTTCCGTTTGCTGCGGGCGGACTTGTTCTTTGTTCATGGTTTGGGGTTGAGGCATCTGAGTTGGCGTTGCGCATCGTATTTTGAAAAATAACGGCAACAGCATATATCGGATTCTGCATGTCTTCAAGTCTTGGTTTTTTCTTCAGGATTATTCGCTTGACATCATTTTTGGCAATATGTATTTTTATACATATTTAAATACAAGGGGGTAAGCATGCAAGTCGAGACCGAGCAAATGATTCCCATAACCCGGTTGCAGAAGGAACTCACCGGAAAGTTGAGAGAATTAACCAATAATGAGGAACCGCTTTTCATTATGAGAAATAATTCCCTGGCTGCCGTCATTATTTCTCCGGCGGAGTATGAGCTTCTTAAAGATGCGGAAGACATTTTAGAGCATTTTGAAATTGCCGACATGATCGGGCAAAGGCTCAAAAACCATGATGGTTCCAAAAATGTTTCCTGGAATCAGGTAAAGGTGGAACGTGGCATTTAAGGTTGAACTTCACCCCGAAGCCGTCAGGGATTTCGATGCGCTCGATGGTTCAATTCAAAAGGAAGTCGCAAAAAAGATCGAAGCCCTTTCTGAAAATCCGTTTCTCGGCAAGCCGCTCGGTAATAAATTGGGTATGGACCTTACGGGATTTTTTAAGCTTTATGCGGCCAGGAAGAAATATCGTATCGTGTACCGGCTTTTAAAAGGCCGTCTGGAAGTGGTGGAAATCATCGGTATCGGAAAAAGGGAGAAAGAAAAGATTTGTAAATTGATCGTCAGACGGCTTCAGGAGTTGAATAATGCTTTGTAATCACAGTCTCTGTTTGCCCGAATGATCGGCATCAAGGTAAAAACATGCAGAAGTGGGAACAGCACCGAAGGCGGCCGACCGGGGCCGCTTCAGCATTTTCGACCATCTTTGACAGGGTGCCGGAGTTGCCATCAATGCGCTTTACAAGGCGGCATAATTCTGAAACCATGCTTCTAATTTTGGGGAATCCTTGCCAATTAAGGGTGGAAATAGATAAGATGTCCGTACGCAGTAACAATTGTTTACTGAAGTTTCCCGGTTTTCAGCGATGGCCCGCAAATTGCGGACATGGTCAAATTTTTAATAAAAACAGTCAGTTAAATAAAATTTTCGAAACTTATAACTATCTGATTTAATTTGAAATATTCGGA
>JBAQUK010000112.1:0-7804 GCA_049297455.1 Desulfosalsimonadaceae bacterium
CCCGCCACCTGTTCAAAAAAAGATATTTTCTTATATACAGACACAAATTCAATCGACACCGGGCTTGTTCAACCACCGGATAAGATCGTGGTTCGCTTCGCTCTCACGATCTATCCTTATTCGTTCGCCGGACCAGACCCCCCATACGGTCGCCTTGAATACCGACTCCAACTTGCTTTTGCCGAATCCATTGATATATAAGGTCTTTAACTCCGCACGAGTAGGCATGCGCCATCCGCCGCCGGCAACAGACAAATTCGAACACCAGGCTTTTGCCTCATCCCAGTTGGTATCCTTATCCGGCCCGGCCATCCATTCCATGCCGGTCATGAAATCGGTGATGACGCCGTCACCGGACACACCGAACAGAATCCTTATGGGTTCCGGCAACTTGACAGTCTTTCCCTCAGGTCCGGCGCTCACATGGGCTGCGGCGTCTGAACGCCAGTCTTTATGGATGACGGAAATGACATATTCTGATGACGGATAAAACGTCTTGAAGGAAAACCTCCCGCCGGAATCGGTTTGCGTCTCAAACTGCTCATTCCCTTTGACGGGCCGAACCTGTCTGGCGATCACCGTGAGCCCTGAAATGGGCCGGCCTTTTGCATCCACGATGGTTCCTTCCAGGCCGGATTGATTCCCGCATCCCGCAGCCGCCAATAAACCCGCAACCATTGCAACCAACATCCATTTTGCCCGTTTTTTCATTAAAGCGCCTCCATTTCCCTGCGTAACAGACGGTTCATCATAAGGGGTTGGCCAGAGATCCCGAATATTGACATCACGTAAAAAACGTGTACAATTTCATCATTAAAATAATTTTACAATAAAGGCAATGCCATGAAACGGAACATCACATTGAGCATCGACAACGAACTCCTGGTGCGCGCCAAAATAGTCGCCGCCAGACGCCAAACATCCGTCAGCAAAATGCTGGCGGATGACCTGAAAGCACTGGTGGATCAATCCGAGCGTTATCATGCCGCCAGAAAAAAGGCGTTATACGACCTCGAAAAAGGTTTCCACCTGGGCGGGCAGGAGTTGCCCGGCAGAGAGGCGTTACATGACCGCAAAAACCTTCGTTGATACGAATATTCTGGTTTACGCCCACGACTTTGACGCCGGGGCCAAACGACAAACTGCCGCCGCCCGTCTTTCCGCGCTTTGGGAGAATGAAACCGGGGCCATCAGTATTCAGGTGCTGCATGAGTTTTATGTGACAGTCACCCGTAAAGTTTCGAAACCGCTGTCAATGGCAGCAACAAGGGCCATCATCGAAAATTACCTGGCCTGGCCGGTCATCATCAACAATGAACAGACGCTGATGCATGCAATGGAAATTGAGGAAAGATACCGGTTGTCCTTCTGGGACGCCCTGATTGTTGCAGCAGCCTGCAAGTCCAAAGCGGAAATCCTGTTGACGGAAGACCTCTCCCATGAACAGGAAATCGAAGGCGTTCGCATCGTGAACCCTTTCCGTTAAGAGATGGTTTGGGATTTCCCCGGCAGCTTTCACCAACACAAACGTATTTTTACTTTCCCGCCAGTACGTTTTTTAAAAACATTCCAGTGTAAGATTGCTTATTTTTTGCAATTTCCTCCGGTGTGCCGCAGGCCACCACCTGCCCTCCCTTGTCACCGCCCTCAGGCCCCAGATCGATCACATAATCGGAAAATTTGATCACATCCAAGTTGTGCTCAATGACGATCACCGTGTTGCCGCCGTCCACAAACCGTTTGAGTACGACCAGCAGGTGTTTGATGTCGTCCATATGCAGGCCGGTGGTGGGCTCATCGAGGATATAGACTGTTTTGCCGGTGTCCCGCTTGGCCAGTTCCCTCGCCAGCTTAATGCGCTGGGCTTCCCCGCCGGAAAGGGTGGTGGCGGGCTGGCCGATGTGGATATACCCCAGGCCAACATCTGCGAGGGTTTGCAGCTTGGTGCGGATACTGCTGATGTTTTCAAAAAAGGTAAGTCCCTGATTCACGGTCATGTCCAGGACTTCAGCGATGTTTTTCCCCTTGTATTTGATCTCAAGGGATTCCCGGTTATACCGCCTGCCGTGGCACACGTCGCAGGTGACGAACACATCCGGCAGAAAATGCATTTCAATCTTAATGATGCCGTCGCCCTGGCAGGCTTCGCACCGCCCGCCTTTGACATTGAACGAAAAGCGGCCCGGCTTGTATCCCATCTTCCGGGCATCGGCGGTCTTGGCGAACATCTCCCGGATAAAGGTGAACACGCCCGTGTAGGTGCCGGGATTGGACCGGGGGGTCCGGCCGATGGGGGATTGGTCGATGTGAATCACCTTGTCGACAAGTTCTGTGCCGGAAAGGGTCTGGTGTTTACCGGCCGGAATGCTGCTGCGGTAGAGCCGGTGGGCCAGCAGCGGATAAAGGGTATCAAACACCAGGGAAGATTTTCCGGACCCCGACACCCCGGTCACGCTGATGAAACAGCCCAGAGGGAATTCCACGTTGATATTTTTCAGATTATTTTCAGACGCGCCCTTAAGAATCAGGCGGTTCTTGCCGGGTTTGCGCCGTTTTTCCGGCACCTCGATTCTTTTCCGGCCCGAAAGATACTGGCCGGTCAGGGAATTTTTGTCCTGTATCATCCGGTCCGGGGTTCCGGCAAACACCACTTCCCCGCCTTTCATGCCGGCGGCAGGTCCCATGTCCACCACATAATCCGCTGCCCGGATGGTGTCCTCATCATGCTCCACCACCAGCACCGTGTTGCCCAGATCCCGCATTTTCATAAGCGTTTCCAGAAGCCGCGCATTGTCCCGCTGATGCAGGCCGATGCTGGGCTCATCCAATACATAGAGCACGCCCGTGAGTTTGGAGCCGATCTGGGTGGCGAGCCGAATGCGCTGGGACTCCCCGCCGGAAAGGGTTGTTGCGGACCGGTCCAGCGTGAGGTAAGCAAGCCCCACATTCAGGAGAAAACTCAACCGGTCGGCCACTTCCTTTAAAATCCGCCGGGCGATCAGGGTCTGTTTTTCCGTGAGTTGAACGCCCGCAAAAAAATCATGGGCTTTTTCGATGGAAAGCTCCCCGATTTCCGAAATGGTCCGGCCGCCCACACGCACCGACCGGCTGATTTTGTTCAGCCGGGTGCCGCCGCATTCCGGGCATGGCTGGAAATTCATAAACCGGGAGATTTCTTCCCGGGTCTGGGCTGAATCCGTGTCCATGTACCGGCGCTGGAGATTGGTGATTACCCCTTCAAAGGGCCTGGAAAAATCGATGCGCCGGGTGCCCCGGTGCATATAAAAAGGGATGTGTTCCTCCCCCGACCCATAGAGCAGCGCATGTTTGAATTTTTCCGGCAAATCCTTGTACGGGGTATAAATATCGGTCTCGTAATGGGCGGTCAATGCTTCAAGAAATTCAGAAAACTGGACCGAGGTGCGGTTTTCCCAGGGCCGGATGGCCCCTTCCCGCAGGGAAAGGTCTTTTGATGCAATCACCAGATCCGGGTCAAATTCGTTGATGGTTCCCAGGCCGTCGCACCGGGGACAGGCCCCCTGGGGAGAGTTAAAGGAAAAACTGGCGGGCGTGAATTCCGGATAGCTGATGCCGCACTGCACGCAGGCGGCGGTTTCGGAAAACAGGATGGTGTCCAGGGTCTGGCCTGTCCCGTCCACCACCTCGACGGTCACAACGCTGCCGGACAGCGAAATGGCCAGTTCCAGGGAATCGGAAAGCCGGTTCCTTACTTTTTCCTTGACCACCAGCCGGTCCACCACCACCTCGATGGTGTGTTTTTTGTTTTTGTCCAGCTTCCCGACCCCATCGATTTCCCGGATTTCCCCGTTGACCTTGACGCGCGCGAACCCGTCCTTTTTCAACCGGAGAAACAGGCGGTCATGGGTGCCTTTCTGGTCGGTGACAATGGGGGCCAGAATCATGAGCCGGGTGCCTTCGGAAAGGGACATGATCCGGTCGATCATCTGGTCCACGGCCTGAAAGCTGATGGGACGTCCGCACTGGTAACAATGGGGCGTGCCGACCCTGGCGAACAGCAGGCGCAGGTAATCGTAAATTTCCGTGACCGTGCCCACGGTGGACCTTGGGTTGTGGCCCGCATTTTTCTGCTCAATGGCGATGGCCGGAGACAGGCCCTCAATGAGGTCCACATCCGGTTTTTCCATGCGCTCCAGAAACTGACGGGCATAGGCGGACAGGGATTCCACATACCGGCGCTGACCTTCGGCATACAGGGTGTCAAAGGCCAGGGTGGATTTCCCTGAGCCCGACAAACCCGTGATCACAATAAGCTTGTTTTTGGGCAGGTCCACGTCAATGTTTTTCAGATTGTGCTGACGCGCCCCACGGACAATGATTTTATCGGATTCCATAAGGTTATCAAAACCATACAATTAAATATTGGGCCTTGGTCATGGGTTCGGCAAGTGGGTGGTGTAAAATCAAAACAGGTCAGTATCCGGAATTCAGGAGTCAGGAGTCAGAATCCTGAATTCAAAAGGATTGAATCATTTCTATTCTGATTTATCTGGGTGTCAGCACCATGGCCCGGTCAAAAATAATTTCATCCGGGTCCGGGCCCAGCAAATTCGGGGAATCGCGATCAATATAATTCCGGAACGCCATGAACGCCTGGTCCCCATTGTCAATGCCCTTCAAATCGTCCTTTTCATCCAAGGGCACCACAAAGGTTTGCGCATCCAGGGCCTTGCGGGCGAATTTCCATACATACAGATCCTCCATGTCCGCCGCATCTTCCAGATCGGGAAATGTGGCGGGCACATTGCCGTCATACATATCATTGGTGATGCCGCCGAACCCGTTGAAATAATCCGCTCCGTAACAACTGACATTGTTGTAAATGGACTTGCGGACCCGGGTATGATTGACCCCGTACACCACAACCACCGTATCCGCGTTAAACACGAATTCATCCGAGTTCAGATACAGGGTGTCCCGGGTCTCGCCCAGCACATCCGTCAACGAGTTAATGGCTTCCGCGCCGGTCAGGCCCAGCCATATATGGGTGTCCAGCTCGCGAATCCTGTAATCATCACTGTATTTTTCAATAATGGCCTGCCGGAGCTGTTCCACGGCCGGTATCAGATTGTTTTCCGTAACTCCGGAACCCCTTTCCCGTGGGGTAAACGGTGCGAGAAAATCCGCATTTCTTCTGGTTTTCGGCGTCAGACGCAGGATTTCCAGGGTTGGCCGGTTCAGGTATGCCTGACCGGCGGATTTGTCATGGGGATTGGAAAAGCGGTGCAGAAAGCTTAACGTATCGGCGAAATCGTCATTTCCCAGTCGCACCAGGTCCGGGTCCACAATATCCAGCACAATATGGCCCGGATCTATGCCCGCCGCCATCGCGGCATTAACCATATCCTCATGGACCTGACGGTCCGGGGTGGAAACCAGAATAAAAAACGATTCAAAGGGCGTCACCTTTCCGTCATAACCATAGGGATAAAACAGGTCTTCCATGATATTGAGGGAATTGACCGGATCACCCAACTGGGTGTAAATCTTGCGGCGGTCAAAAGGATTGGTGTCGGACACGCAGCGGCTCAGGAAATAACTGCGATAACTATAATAATCACAGGCCGGGGGTGTGCGGCCGATGAGCACAAACCCCTCATCCTCCCGCATGGTGTAGACAAACTGGGCCGGCAAAACCGCATGTTCTGCGTCCGGCGGCAAGGGAGCCTGAATGGTGAAATAGGGAAATCCCGCGTTATTGCCGTTGGCGTTGGGGGAATACCCGGCATGGCAGATCTCGATGGCGTTGCTTAAGCAGATATCCCCCTGCTGGACCGTGTACCCGTTTTCTTCCAGGGCCGACGACAAGGCGGCGGCTTCCGGAACAATATCGCCGATGGCAAGGGGAGCGGCCACCCTTGCGCTGATGATGTTTTTGGTCTCATCAATATAAATATCGCCGTCAATTACTTCTTCCAGAAACTTCACCGGCGCCCATAGTTTTCCCTTTTCTTCCAAAACCGGGGGCTCCATTTCGCATATCTGCACCTGAACCATGCCAAAGGGCGCGTCCGTGAAGGCAAAGCCGATGCGCTTGCCGTATTGGGCCACAACGCCCTTGTTCATGTTGACGGGCACAAACCGGCCGCCAACCCCCTGCATGATCTTGCCGACATCAATGAGAATGCCCCCGTCGGTTTGTTTCCACTCGACCCTTGTTTTGGTTTGGTTGTCATTGAGGACGAGCTTCGCGCCGGATTTGTCATCGCCACCGCCGCACCCGCACAGAACTGTCAGGGTGAGGAGAAAACCGGTTAACACCTTGATCCTTTTACTCTTCATCATCATTTTCCTTATATTTTTTGTTCAGTTTCACAAAGACATTCGCCAAGATCGATCTTTATGCAGTGGCATCGTTTTTTCCCATGAGACAGACCGCCTGATGGGCCGCCATGCGGATGGCCTCGATCAGGCTTCCCGGATCAGCCACCCCTTTTCCGGCGATATCATAAGCGGTGCCGTGGTCAACGGATGTCCGGATAATGGGCAACCCCAAAGTGGTGTTCACGCCGTCCGAAAAATGAATCATTTTAAAGGGGATCAGACCCTGATCGTGATACATGCAGACCACCGCATCATAAAGTCCGGTCAGGGCGTGGTGAAAAAGCGTATCCGGCGGATATGGGCCGGAGGCGTCCATGCCCTTTTCCTGCGCCAGCCGGACCGCCGGACTGATAATCCGGATTTCCTCATCCCCGAACATCCCCTCTTCCCCGGAATGCGGGTTCAGGCCCGCCACTGCAATTTTTGGCCGGTCGATGCCGAACCGCTCTTTCAGGGACTCGTCCGTAATCGCCACGGTCTTCACGATATTCTCAACCGAGAGCAGCCGCGGCACGTCTTTTAAGGCCACATGGATGGTCACCAGCACCACCCGGAGCCTTGCGCCCGCCAGCATCATGGCGAATCCCGGCGTGTTCGTCTGTTCAGCGATCATTTCCGTGTGCCCGTGATACCGGGAGCCCGCCAGTTTCATGGCGGTTTTCGTGATGGGACAGGTCACAATGGCGGCGATCTCATCATTTAACGCCATGTCCACGGCTGTTGTGATGTATTGAATCATGGCGCTTCCGGTGGCCGCTGACGGCCGCCCCCAGGTGAAGGATTTCGGGTCGAGAGCCGACTTGTTCAGCACATCCATGCAGCCGGGTTTATAGGCTCCGGCTCCCGGCGCATTGACGACGGACACGGACAGCGGACTCCGGGTGATGAGCCGGGCGGACTCCAGAACCCGGACGTCCCCGATCACCAGAGGACGAACTACGTCATAGATTTCGGGACGGCTAAGGGCCATGCACACGATTTCCGGGCCGATCCCCGCAGGATCTCCCATGGTAATGCCCACGATGGGCCGCTGGTCGTTCATTGGTTTTTCCTTTCCGGTTGGGTCTGATTCTTGTTCTTTCACCTCGATGGCGCAAGAGATGAAATAACTTTTTTTCATATCAAAAACCCGGCCCCGAAACCACAGATAGTCGGCCGAGCGGTTTTATTTTCCGGCCATCCGCCGCACGCAAAAAAAGCGGCCGGGCATAGGCCCCGGCCGCTTGTTATTCCGCCCGCCAGTATGCATATCTAATAACATATTGATATAAATAATTATTTAAATAAATCAGAACGCGGAACAAACCCGCCCGGCCGGTTGTGACAACCAGAAGTTCACTGGCTAAGCGCTTAGCCAGTGAATATCCCCTTATTCCAATTCCAAATCAAAGATGATATCAAGGCGGCGAGGATTGAGGCGACGAAGGCGTACAGTTAGTAC
>JBAQUK010000113.1:0-9727 GCA_049297455.1 Desulfosalsimonadaceae bacterium
CCTCCACACTGACCGGTTCAGCTGCTTTGATATCGCCGGTCAGCATCGCATAGCGGTCGTCCCCAGGCACTGGCGCAGGCGCTGACGCTTGATCTTTCAGTTTCATAACCGTCTCCTGTTGGTTTAAATTTTTTATAATCTATTTATCCGCAGATTTAAATTGATGTTTTTCAAAATCGCTTCTTCACGCCGGAATCATAAGGGCACAGGGAGAACCCCAACCGCTCCGGCAACCCCTCCGAATCAGGGTAACTGAATCTTATATTTAAACTCATCAAGCAGTTTTTTTTCTCCTAAAGCAGCCTTGCACTTGATTGTGTATTCTCCGGGTTTTGATAGATTGATATCCGCACCATGGGCACCGCCCATGTCCATTGTCATGACCTTTTGTTCAGAACCGTCGGGGTTAACAACCAGATAACCCGCCTGGACGGAATCAACCGTTTTCCCATCACTATCCTTAATGGAGAGCATCAGGTGATGCGTTCCCATTCCCTGCATATTGTGTTGCATCCCCTGCATATCTTTCATTTGTGCCTGCAAATCGATCAGGTGATAAGAAAGATGATATCCGTCTGTATCGGTTTCCCGGATGAGCTTCCCCATGGTGCCGCTGTGCTGCACCTGCATGCCCTGCGGTTTCATCCCTTCGGCTGCAAAAACCGCTGAAGAGGCAAGAAAGAAGACCATCAGAAAAATAGAAAAAATCGATTTTTTCATGTTTTTATCTCCTGTTCGGGGGTTTTGATTGAAAAAATAACTCTTTGATTTATTGGAAAACGAGTTTATCATATTTTTTAATAGCAAATGTTACAAGCAATTAATTACAAACCCGCATTCTTCAAAATATAAGTTTCATGCCCCATCGGCGTTAAAATATTTTTACCGGCACGTCTTTTGCATTAATTTTCAAGCATGACTAAATGGAGATGCCATGACATGAATTCAAAAATGATGATGTGGGTTGTCTTTTTTGTATGCATTGCCTTCCCGTTCGGGTCGGCCCGGGGAGAAGAACCGATCAAGCTGAACGACCTCATTAACGAAGCCCTTCAAAACAATCCGGATCTCAATGCCGCGCGTCATGAAAATGCGGCAGCCAAAGCACTGATCCCGCAGGCGAAAGCATGGGATCCGCCGCAAATCGGGGTGGAATTTTTTCAGACGCCCATTGATTCGTTTCCCAATCCGTCCGACGGATGGATGGAAATGGATTATTTTGTCCAGCAAATGTTCCCCTTTCCCGGCAAACGCGCGGCCATGAGCCGGTCCACGGAAAGCGGCTCGGCCATGACGGAGCAGAAATACCGCGCGCTTGAAAAAAAAATCATCCGGGATCTGAAAAACGCCTATTACAATTTATATCTGGTCCAGCAAAAAATCCGGATTAATTCGGAAAATCAGGACTTAATGCATGAATTTACGACCATTGCCAAACGCCAGTATGAGGTGGGCATCGGCAGGCAGGCCGATATTCTCCGCGCGCAGACGGAATTGTCCATCCTGATAAACGAAGGGATCAATCTTGAGCAGGAAAAAAGATCCGTCGAGGCCATGGTCAATACGATTTTGAGCCGTCCAACGGACGGGACACTACCCGCTGTTCCGGATATTGTCATGACCCCGCCCGCTTTCACATTTGACGGACTAAAGGCCCTGGCACTTAATTCCCGCCCTGAACTGCAATCCATGCGCGAGAATATCAACATGAATCAAGCCGATTTGTCGGCAGCCCGGCTTGAATACTACCCGGACATCATGTTCCGTGTCATGTATAAGGACATGCGGAGTACATCCAAGGATTACTGGTCAACCATGGCAAGCGCGAGTATCCCGTTGGCATTCTGGTCAAGCGGAAAGTTCAAAGGAAAAGTCGATGAGAAAGAACAGACGCTTCGAAAAGCCGAACAGGATTATCGCTCCATGGAAAACATGACGCTTTTTCAAATCCGGGATGCATTGGTCAATGTTCAATCGAACCAAAACATTGTGGCGCTGTATAAAAACACACTGATTCCCCAGGCGGAACAGACGCTCCAATCGACCATGGCGGCATATCAGACCGGCAATATGGATTTTTTTTCCCTCATTGACGCATATCGCATGGTCTGGATGGCCAGGCTCAATTATCATATGTCCGCCATGAAATACATGGAAAGCATAGCCGAACTGGAACAGGCGGTGGGTCTGGATATGGATGAAATCGCCCTGCGTTCTCAATAAGTGATTGATTAAATAAAAAGTCCACAACACGGAGATCGGCAATGAAAAAAATATTAATTACCGCGATCATTTGCACGATATTGGGTTTGGGGGCCGGTTGGGTTCTGTTTAACAAAGGCGTCGGACAGATGCCGAAAGAACAGGAGCGAAAGGTCGAATTTTACCGGGATCCGATGAATCCCCAGATGACGTCGCCGGTTCCCAAAAAGGCCCCCGACGGGATGGACTACGTGCCGGTGTATGCCGAAGCGGACAAGAGTTCGGGGCAGCGCAAGATCGCTTATTATCAGGACCCCATGCATCCCTGGTTCACTTCCGACAAACCCGGCAAGGCGCCGGATTGCGGAATGGATCTGGTGCCGGTGTATCAGGATGATAATAATGTCAAAGGGATTCATATTAATCCGGCCACCATTCAGAATATCGGCGTCACCTCCGAAGAAATCACCCTGCGGAAGCTGACCAAAACCATCCGCACTTCCGGCATCGTTGAATTCGATGAGACAAAGCTTTACAACATCAACACCAAATTCATGGGCTGGGTTGAAAAACTCCATGTTGATTATACCGGCAAAATCGTCAAAAAAGGCGATCCGCTGCTGGATATTTACAGCCCGGATCTGGTCAGCACCCAGGGAGAATATCTGCAGGCATTGAACTATCGCCGAAAAATGCAGGCAAGCGATATGGGTGCGGCCAGGCGGGAAGCGGACGAACTGGTGCAGAGCACCCGGCGTCGCCTTAAATACTGGGATATTACCGATAAGGAAATTGCTTCTCTGGAGAAGCGGGGAAATCCCCTGCGCGCGGTAACCATTTATTCGCCTGCCGATGGCATTGTCACCGATAAGATGGTGGTTGACGGTCAGCAGGTAATGGCCGGCATGACGTTATACAAAATCGCCGATCTTTCGACGGTCTGGGTGACAGCGGACATTTATCAGTTTGAGCTGGAATGGATCCGGCTGGGACAGCAGGTGGATCTGGAACTGTCCTATCTGCCGGGAACCCTTTTTAAGGGAACCATTACCTATATTTACCCGTATCTCGATACCGAGACCCGGACCGCAAAAGTGCGCATCGCAGTCCGCAACACCCCGGAATTCGCTTTAAAGCCGGGAATGTTCGCCACTGTAAAAATTGTCTCGCTGGTTTCAATTGACGCTGTGGCGATCCCGGAACAGTCTATTATCAGGTCCGGGGAACGTAATGTGGTCATCATTCCCCTGGGCGGCGGCTATTTTGAACCCAGAGATGTCCGGTTGGGGGCGTCAGCCGACGGGTATGTGCAGATTCTTGAGGGAATCCGTGAAGGCGAAAAAGTGGTTACATCCGCCCAGTTTCTGATCGATTCCGAAAGCAATCTCAAGGCTGCTATTACGCAAATGGCCCAGCCCGAAAAAGCTGGCCCGGCTGGCCCTGAACTTCAGCCGAATCAGCAAGGGATGAATCAAAAACAGGCGGATAATTTTTTTGAAGACTTTGAGAAGGCACCCGCAGAGAAAAAGCCTCAGCCGGACCCTAAAATGGATGGCATGAAGAAGGAAAAAACACCGGAAGGCCATGATATGAACAATATGTAGCCAAATTTATCATTCGCATTTAGGACATCATGCCATGTTAAAAAAAATCATCGAAGGCTCCATTGCTAATAAATTCCTGGTTATTCTGGCGACAGTGTTCTTTATTTGCTGGGGAATATACTCCCTTTTGAATATTCCGGTTGACGCCATTCCCGATTTAAGCGACGCGCAGGTTATTATCTACACGGAATATCCGGGCCAGTCGCCGAGAACCATTGAAGATCAGGTGACCTACCCGCTGACCACCGCCATGGTAGCCGTCCCCAGCGCCAAAGTGGTCCGCGGCTATTCCTTTTTCGGATATTCGCTGGTGTATGTCATATTTGAAGACGGAACGGATATTTACTGGGCTCGCAGCCGGGTTCTGGAATATCTGAACTACGCCGCAAAACGGTTGCCGCAAAACGTGACGCCCACCCTCGGGCCGGATGCTACCGGCGTGGGGTGGGTATTTGAATACACCCTTTCTTCGGACAAACGCTCCCTCCAGGAATTGCGCTCCATTCAGGACTGGTATTTAAAATACGGACTCTCGGCAGTGGGCGGCGTCGCCGAAGTCGCCAGTATCGGCGGGTTTGTCAAAGAGTACCAGATCACCATCGATCCGATAAAGCTGATGGCGTATGATATCTCCATCACCATGGTGGAAATGGCCATTGCCAATTCCAACAATGATGTGGGCGGCGAGATCATTGAAATGGGCGAAATGGAGTTCATGGTCCGGGGGTTGGGGTATATCAAATCCATTGACGACATCAGGAATATTCCGGTCATGGTGGATCCGAAGCGCGGAACCCCGGTTTATTTAAGGGATATTGCAGACGTCGGCATCGGGCCGCTCATGCGCCGGGGGATTGCAGAAAGCAACGGCGAGGGGGAAGTCGTGGGCGGCATCGTCGTTATGCGATACGGACAGAATGCCCTTGAGGTCATCCGCAAGGTCAAGGACAAACTCAATGAACTCAAGGCCGGTCTTCCCGATGATGTCAAAATTGAAACCGCATACGACCGGTCGGGGCTGATTCTCCGGGCCATCGACACATTAAAAAGCAAGCTCATCGAGGAAATACTGATCGTGGCCGCGGTGTGCATTCTTTTTCTCCTTCATTTCAGAAGCGCCATTGTTGCGGTATTCACCTTGCCGACCGCAATCCTGATTTCCTTTATCATCATGAAAATGCAGGGAATTAATGCCAACATCATGTCGCTTAGCGGAATCGCCATTGCCATCGGCGCGATGGTGGACGCGGCGATTATCATGATTGAAAATGCCCACAAGCATATCGAGCATGAAAATGAAAAGCCCCCGGACCAGCGCCGGGATCACTGGGAACTGATTCTGGAATCCTCAAAAGAGGTGGGGCCGGCCCTGTTTTACTCATTGCTGGTGATCACGGTATCTTTTATTCCGGTATTTACCCTGGAAGGCCAGGAAGGCCGGCTTTTTAAACCCCTGGCATTTACCAAAACCTATTCCATGGCGGCTGCGGCCATTCTTTCAATTACCATCGTACCGGTTCTTATGGGGTATTGGGTGAGGGGCAAAATCCTGCCGGAATCGAAAAACCCGTTAAACCGGTTCCTGATTGCTGTGTATCATCCGGTGGCGAATTTTGTGCTGAAATTCCCTAAACTGATGATCATTTTTCTACTTGCCATGCTGGCGGGCACATGGATCCCATTCAGTCGGATCGGGTCCGAATTCATGCCGCCGCTGTATGAGGGTGATTTGCTCTACATGCCCACAACCCTGCCCGGCATATCCATCACCAAGGCACGTGAACTCTTGCAGCAAACCGACAAAATCATCCGTCAGTTCCCGGAAGTGCATCATGTATTCGGCAAAGTCGGCCGCGCGGAAACCGCAACAGACCCTGCGGGCCTCGATATGATGGAGACGACCATCATGCTCAAACCCGAAGACCAGTGGCGGAAGGGCATGACCGTGGACAAGCTGATCGATGAGCTGAATCAATCCATTCAGTTCCCCGGCCTTACCAATGCCTGGACCATGCCCATCAAAACACGGACAGACATGCTGAGCACGGGCATCAAAACCCCGGTGGGCGTCAAAATTTCCGGTCCCGATTTAACCGTCCTTGAAGGATTGGGCAAAGAAGTGGAGGCAGTGATTCGCAATGTGCCGGGGACGCTCTCCGCGTTTGCCGAACGGACGGTGGGAGGGAATTACCTTGATTTCGATATCAACCGCCTGGCGGCGGCGCGCTATGGATTGACCGTCGGTGATGTTCAAAAGGTGATCCAGACCGCCATGGGCGGCATGAGCATCACCTACACGGTGGAAGGCCTGGAACGATATCCGGTCAATCTGCGCTATAGCCGTGAGCTTCGCGATAATATAGATGCGTTAAAACGCGTGCTGGTACCCACACCCGCGGGCCAGCACATTCCCATGGAACAACTGGCCACCATCACCCCCCGAAAAGGACCGATGGTGATCCGGAGCGAGGGATCGCGCCCGAACGCCTGGGTGTATGTGGATATCAAGGATATCGATGTGGGCACGTATGTTCGCCAGGCGATAAAGACGGTGACGGCGGCTGTCAAACTGCCGCCGGGATATAATATTGTCTGGAGCGGACAATACGAATACATGGCCCGCGCGGAAAAAAGGCTGATGCTGGTTATTCCCATGACCTTGTTCATCATCTTTATCATTATCTACCTCAACACCCGTTCCTTAATAAAAGTTGCGATTGTCTTTCTTGCCGTGCCGTTTTCTCTTATCGGCGCATTCTGGTTTATCTACCTCCTGGGGTATAACCTGAGCATCGCGGTCTGGGTGGGAATTATCGCCCTGGCGGGGCTTGATGCGGAAACCGGGGTAGTGATGCTGCTGTATCTGGATGTGGCCTATGATGAGCAAAAGAAAAAAGGACTCATGAACACCCTTGCCGATCTGAAAGACGCCATCCACCACGGCGCTGTCCAGCGGGTGCGCCCGAAAATCATGACCGCTTCGGTCATCATTGCCGGCTTGCTGCCGATCATGTGGAGCCACGGCGCCGGCGCCGATGTCATGAAACGGATTGCGGCCCCAATGGTCGGCGGCGTGGTTTCATCGGTCCTGATGGAACTGCTTATCTATCCTGTGATCTACCTTTTATGGAAAAAGCACGAAATCAAAGGAACCGGAAACGACGGAAATAAAAATCTGAAGCTTAAAACCAATACAATGTGAGCCATGAAATATTATAGTTTCACCGATATCGGCCTTAAACGAACCAAGAATGAAGATGCGTATGCGGTTTATGATTCAGCGGCATGTTGTTCGGAAGGCGCCGGACGAATGTCTTTGTTCGTCGTCGCTGATGGCATCGGCGGCCATTCCTGCGGGGAAGTAGCCAGCAACCTGGCCTGCAAGGAATTGAAGCTGCTTTTTGACGACCCGGGATCCGGATCCGATCCCGGGTGGTTTGTCGAACGGATCGAGATTCTCATTCACGCTATCGACAAACACATCCGAAAAGAGGGCGAAGAAAATCCGGCTTGTGAAGACATGGGAACAACCCTTTCCGCCTTGCTGTTAACCGAGGATTTCGGCGTTCTGGCTCATGTCGGCGACAGTCGGATCTATCGGCTCAGAAACGGCGTTCTCAGCCAATTGACATCCGACCATACCTTTACACAGGAGATGGTCGAGGATGGGGATCTGTCTCCGGAAAGTGCCGCAATCCACCCCCTTCGAAGTGTCCTGACCCGTGCCGTGGGCGCGGGGGAACCTCTGGAAACGGTCGACACCGGAATCTTGGAGCTTATTCCGGGAGACTGCTTTCTCATCTCTTCAGATGGACTCCACGATATGATCTCAAAAGAGGAAATCGAAAATATACTGAAAACTCATGCTGATCCGAAGCACTCGGGAAACGAGTTGCTGCAAAAGGCCTTGAAGGGCGGCGGCAAGGACAATATTACCGGAATCATTATCCATTTGTAACGGAAAATGAATAATCGAAAGCTAATTTGAGGATTAAACACATGGGCCACGATTTTCAGATGCCCCAGGGAACGATGCTCGGGGATAATTACCAGATCATCAAGATGATCGGAAAAGGGGGAATGGGAGCGGTCTACATGGCCTATGATGTCCATCTCGACATCCGGGTGGCGATCAAGGTCGTTTCGCCGGATCTGTCCGAAACGATGGACGAGGCACAGTTGGAAAGTGCGTTGCGCCGGTTTCAGTCCGAAGCGAAGCTTGCTGTCAAGATCGATCACCCGAATGTCATTCGAATTTTCGGCTTCAACCGGGATCACGTCGAAATCGAAGGCAAGGCTTATGATATCGACTATCTCGTTATGGAATTGCTTGCCGGTCGGACCTTACGCAACACCATGGATGTCAGCGGCTTTGAATATGAAGAAGAAATCCGCAAGTGGATCGACACGTATATGATCCCCATTTTAAATGGCCTTCAGGAAGTCCATGAAGCCGGCATCATTCACCGTGACATCAAGCCTGAGAATTTTCTGTTAAAGGGAGACGTCCCCAAATTGGGAGATTTCGGTCTTTCCCTGGATTTTGACCTCCCGCCCATTACCGGGCTGGTCGCGGATATTTTCGGTACAATCACCTACATGGCGCCCGAACAGTTTTATAACTTCAGCATGGCCAGAGAGCCTGCCGACATCTATTCCATCGGGAAAATCCTGTATGAGGTGGTGGAAGGCCAAATTTCCGAGAAGAGCCATACCTTCAAGCAAGTCAAACTTACAAACCCGGACAGCGATTTCCTTCGGGGCTTAAACAGCATCATCATGGCGGCGACTGAAGAAAACCCGAATCAGAGAATCGCCACGGCGAAGGAACTCAGGGATCGGTTGATGCAATTGCTTCATTGCGACATCAAAGATCTGGACAAGAAAAACGTTCGCCCGAATCGTCTTTTTTCCAAAAACAAGATGGTCTTCGCGCTGGGTACGGCCGGCCTAGTGGCGATCGGCGCCCTTCTGATGCATTTCATGCATGTACCCGCGCCGACTGCCCAATTCCCAGCGGGCAATCAACAGACGCTTATAGAAGGAGTGGAGGCGGTTGTCAGCTTACCGTATCCCGATACGCTAGGTGAAATATCGCATTCGGAGGATGGCTCAACCCTTCACCTGATCCCACCCGCGGAGCTCAAGCTCTCCTCCGACAATCCCCTCGGGATAGAAAAGGTTGCCATAGCGCCTTTTTATTTTTCCGAAAATCCCATTACGAATCAGCAATACGTCGCTTTTCTAAACAATAATATAAATAAAATTAAGATCTTGGAGAAAGATGTGTATCTGGACAGCCAACTGATATTAAAAACCAGCGAAAAAATCCAGGGATACCAGCCGATTATATATGATAACGGGATGTTTTCGGTTGAGGAAGCCATGCATTCCTCCTGTTCGGTGCTGATGGTTACCGGCGCCGGCGCCGAAGCTTACGCAAAATACTTCGGCATGCGATTGCCCCGGCCCGAGGAATGGTACTATGTCATGAAAACCGGCGGAAATCCCGCTGAGAAGGACATGGGACTGCCGATGCCGGTATTGAATTACCCCGTGAACAAATACGGTCTGCGCGGAATCAACCAGGTGGGGGAATGGGGAAAGACCCGGCAGGATATTTTCGTCGTTATGGGGAGACCCACTTCGGTTGCGAGCGGAGAGACGGACATTCTTAAGGGAAGCCCAGCCGGATACTACGCGGATGCGAGCTTTAGAGTGGTCAGGGATACTTTGGGCCAGGAGTGATTATATCGACATCACAGGTGTTAATCATCAAAAAAAAGGAGATAACAACCTAAAAGTCGGATAAAGCGCACACTTTAAGCCAAAAAACACAACGTTATTGTAACTAAGCATTTGAAAACACTTACAACTTTTCTTCATTTTTATCGTGTTCGTATAAATATATTACGTACACG
>JBAQUK010000114.1:0-6973 GCA_049297455.1 Desulfosalsimonadaceae bacterium
AAAACCGACACGACCGGTTGATATCGGAAGTGAAGTCCGGGCCCTAAAGCCGGAATTTGAGAAAGCCCTCGGCATTCCCGTGAACAATGGCGCGTATAAAATCCTGGAAAATGAAAAATTCTCCAGCAATATTTCAGACCTGATCATCTCCATATTATCCGAAATCATGCGCAACGGCGTTGTGGCCAACAAAGACCTGCTCTTAAAAGGCAACGACAAGGGCATCATCTTAAAATCGGTGAGCACTGACGATGAAACACCCGCCCATAATCTGAAGGGTTTTTACGGGCTTGACCAGGCCAAAACCATGGTACGGATTGTCGGGGAGCCGATCCTCAAAGACCTTGACTATACACTGGTAAACCTGGTTGTGGATTTGACCCAGCGGCTCATCCAACCCAACATCACCCTCAACCGCAGCGAAACCGAAAAACGGCGCAACCAGGCGGAGTCTCTCGTCAACTCGACCCTTTACAAAATCCAGCGGGGCGAAATGATTCTCCGGGAAGGGGAACGGGTCACGCCGTCGCACCTGTTAAAACTCTCGGCCCTCAAAGAACAGACCGGGAAAAAACAGGCTTTTGAAAAAGGGGTGGGCACCGCCCTCATCATTTTCTCCCTGCTCACCATCACCTATTTAATTCATTTGAAATTTCAGCGAAAAATTCTGCATTATCAAAATAAAAACCTGTTTTTCATCAGCTCCGTGATTATTCTGTTTTTGATGATTTTACAGCTTTCCGCGTCCCTGGCCCAGGAGCTCGCGCCCGCAGCGCCGGTGCCCCTATCACCTGCGTCCGTATTTTACGCCATTCCCATTCCTGCCGGCGCCATGACCATTTGCCAGTTTCTGGGATTTAACATCGCGTTTCCCTTTGCCATTGTGCTGGCTTTAATCTCGGCCATCATTTTCGAAAACAGCTATGCGCTATGCCTGTTCTTTCTGTTGAACGGGATTATGGGGGCCTTCTGGGTCCAGAACTGCAAGGAACGCAAAGGGTTCATTAAGGCCGGCGTCAAAGTCGGGCTCTTAAACATGGCCCTTGCCTTTGTTCTGGATATCTACCTGATTGATTTTGCAGGTTTCAAGATATTATGGGATTGGGCATTCGCATTTTCCGGCGGGGTCATCGCCGGCATCATCACCGCAGGCCTCACCCCGCTGATGGAATTGTCTTTCGGCTACACCACGGACAGCACCCTGCAGGAACTGGCCAATCTGGATCGGCCTCTGCTCCGCCGCCTCATGCTGGAAGCGCCCGGCACCTATCACCATTCCGTTATTGTCGGGTCCCTGGCCGAAGCCGCGGCGTCCGAGATCGGCGCCAACCCGCTCATGGCCAAAGTATCCGGATATTACCATGATATCGGCAAATTGAAAAATCCTCTCCATTTTATTGAAAACCAACAGGGGGGAAAAAATATCCACAACAAACTGGCCCCAAGCATGTCGTGTCTGATCCTGATATCCCACACCAAAAACGGCATTGAACTGGCCAAAGAAAACAAGCTGGGCCGGGCGATCCAGGATGCCATCAACCAGCATCACGGCACCACATTGATCAGTTTTTTTTATGACAAGGCAAAAAAACTGGAAAAAGAAGACCAGATAGTGAATATTGACAACTTCCGTTATCCGGGGCCCAAACCCCAGACCCGTGAAACCGCCCTGGTCATGCTGGCGGATGTGGTGGAAGCCGCGTCCCGGACTCTGGAGCAGCCCACCGCAGACCGGATTCAGGGACTGGTGCAGCAGCTTTTCAACAAGCTGTTCACGGACAACCAGCTGGACGAATGCCCCCTAACGCTGAAGGATTTGCACAACATCGCCCGGAGTTTCAATAAAATATTAAACGGCATCTATCATCACCGGGTGGAATATCCGGACAAGCTCGCCCCCGGCGAACAGAAGGAAAAAAATGGGAGTACTGATCGACAACCGTCAGACACGCAGCAACTTGTCTCTCCAACGGATACAGGCGACAGCCCAAGCACTCTTAAGCGCCTTGGACAGTCCTGACGGGGAATTGTCCATTGTCATTGTGGGTGATGCCGAAATGGCGGGGTTGAATCTAACCTATCGGAACCGGACAGGGCCCACCAATGTGCTGGCGTTTCCCATGCATGAAGGGGATTTTTCGGGCATCAACCCCGAATTGCTGGGGGATGTGGTGATCTCCATTGACACAACGGCACGGGAAGCCGAAGAAATGGGGCTGACACTGGCGCAGCGGTTTGATTTTCTGCTGATCCACGGGGTACTCCATCTGTTCGGGTTTGGCCATGAGACGGATGATGAGGCAGAGATCATGGATGAAAAAACGGAAGCATTATTTAAACATTTAGGGGATCAGGCTGTAGGCATTTAGGCTGTAGGGCCGGTCTGAATAAATCATTTTTTAAAAACAGCCCATGCCTTCTGCCCTAAATACCTACAGCCTTCAGCCTAAAAACCTATAAAGGAAACCATCATGGCAGGTCTGGCAGTCAACATTGATCATATCGCCACCTTGCGGCAGGCGAGGGGCGTTAATTATCCGGACCCCGTGGCCGCCGCGGTTCTTGCAGAACTGGCCGGCGCGGACGGCATTGTGGCCCATCTCCGGGAAGACCGGCGGCACATTCAGGACCGGGATGTACATCTTTTAAAACAAACCGTCCAAACCAAACTGATTCTTGAAGTGGCGGCTAGTGATGAAATGATCCAAATCGCAAGGGACATCAAGCCGGACCTGGCGACCCTGGTGCCGGAGAAAAGAGCGGAGCTCACCACCGAAGGGGGCCTGGATGTCATCACCCATGCGGACCTTCTGGCGGATGCCATTGGCCGTCTGCATGACAGGAAAATTCCGGTCAGCCTGTTTGTTGATCCGGATCCCGCCCAGATCCAACGGGCAAAGGCTATCCAGGCGGACTTCATTGAAATTCATACCGGTGCGTTTTGCGACGCCATTGACGATAGTGACAAAGACGCGGCTTTTTCCAAAATTATTGAGGCCGCCAAAACCGCCAGCCGGCTCAACCTGGGCGTTAATGCAGGGCATGGGTTATGCTATCGTTCCATCAAACGGTTCAAAGGGTTAAAGGAAATCAACGAGTTTTCCATCGGCCACAGCATTGTTTCCCGGGCCTCCCTGGTGGGAATGAAACAGGCGGTTTCCGACATGATCGCCCTCATCAAAGACTTATAGAAAAATCATTGGGCCAAGAACCATGCATCTGGTTACTGCTGAAGAAATGCGGGAGATGGACCGGCAGACCATTGAGGAGTTCGGTCTTCCGGGCCGCGTTCTCATGGAAAACGCCGGACGGGGCGCGTCCCGGGTGCTGATGGGTCATTTCCTCGACATTGCCGAAAAAAAAGTGGGCGTCATTGCCGGACGGGGCAATAACGGCGGAGACGGATTTGTGATGGCGCGGTATCTGGCACAGGCAGGCAGCCGCGTAACCGTCTACCTGTTGTCCGAAAGCAGTCGCCTTGCCGGAGACGCGGCAGCCAATTTCAATCTTCTCGCACCCCTGCAAATTCCTGTCCGGGAAATCACGGACGATACCCGATTGAATGAATTGAAACCCGAAATGGCGGGCCAGGACGTCTGGGTGGACGCCATTTTCGGAACCGGCTTAAATTCCGATATCACCGGGGTTTTCAAATCCGCCATCGATTTTTTAAACACCCTGAACCGGCCCGTGCTGGCGGTGGACATCCCGTCGGGTTTGAATGCGGATTCCGGCCGGATCTGCGGTGTGTGTCTGTCCGCCGTTGCCACGGCCACTTTCGGGTTTCCCAAAATCGGCCATATCCAATTCCCCGGTGCCGCCTGCACCGGCGACCTTCATGTCATTGATATCGGCATCCCCCCGCATATTGTCGGCATTGTGGGTCCGCGTCAGCATCTGCTGACCCGGACAGAGGCTGCAAACATCATGATTCCGAGGCGATGGGACGCGCATAAAGGACATACCGGCCATGTGCTGGTGGTGGCCGGGTCAAAAGGCAAAACCGGGGCAGCAAACCTCTCCGCCATCGCGGCCTTACGTTCAGGGGCCGGGCTGGTCACATTGGGGATTCCGGAAACTTCCCTGCCGGTGGTTGCGGCACGTTGCATGGAAGTCATGACCGCGCCTCTTGCGGAAACGGGCACCGGGGCCATCTCTGATAACGCACTTCCCTCCGTGATGTCCCTGCTGAAAGACAAAAAATGCCTGGCCATCGGCCCCGGCATGGGAACGGACCCCGAAACCCGGCGCCTGGTTTCACGCCTGATTATGGACAGCCCTGTGCCGATGGTGGTGGATGCCGACGGATTAAACCATATTTCAGACAACCCGGAAATACTCCAAAGTCGCCGCTCGGAAATCGTCCTCACCCCCCATCCCGGAGAAATGGCCCGGCTCACGGGCCGGCCGACGGGCTGGATTCAGGAAAACCGCATTTCCTGCGCCCGGGAATTCGCCGTCAAATACAAGGTGCATCTGGTGTTAAAAGGCGCCCGCACCCTGATCGCCCACCCGGATGGCCATGTATTTGTCAACCTCACCGGCAATCCGGGCATGGCGTCTGCGGGCATGGGAGACGTGCTGACCGGGGTGGTGGCCGGTTTTATCAGTCAGGGTTATCCTCCCGGAACCGCCGCGCACCTGGCGGTGTATCTTCACGGTTTTGCGGCGGACATACTATCCACTGCCAAAGGCCCGTTTGGATTTCTTGCCTCGGATGTGGCGGCGGCCCTCCCTTCTGCCATCGCCGAATTAACAGCCCCGGAGAATACCCAACCCGCCGCACTCCACCGCGATCCTATTCTTGAACAGCTATGAACATGTTGCAAAAAGCCAGATCCGCAGATGCATCCCTGCGTCTTATCACCCGTTCTCCGGAGGAAACCCGGCGCTTAGGCGAAATGATCGGTCAAGCCATTCATGAAGACGAAAAAATGACCATCTCCCTGACCGGCGATCTGGGGGCCGGAAAAACCGTTTTTGTTCAGGGACTGGCCCGGGGACTGGATGTGCCCCCGGACTATTATATCACCAGCCCCACCTATACCCTGATCAACGAATATCCGGGCCGGGTCCGGCTCGCCCACGCCGATCTTTACCGCATTAATGACAACGCCCAACTGACGGATACGGGGCTGGAAGATATTCTGGACAGAAACGGCGTTTTGGTGATGGAATGGGCCAGCCGCCTGCCCCCCGGTTATTTGCCGGAAGACATGGCCGTTACCATTGCGCTTCCCGACGAACCAAGCAATGAATTCACCCGGAAAATAGCGTTATTTTTTTATGGACGGCCCAAAATAAATTTGATAGACCGGCTCAAAAACACATTTTCAGGAGATTAAGAGGTAATTATGGCACTTATCGTACAAAAATACGGCGGCACCTCCGTGGGCGACCTGGACCGGATCCGCAACGTCGCCAGGCGCATCGCAAAAACTTATGATCAGGGCAACAAGGTGGTGGTCATCCTGTCCGCCATGAGCGGCGTCACCGACAATCTAATCAAAACCGCCGAAAAAATTACGGAATTCCCGGACAAGCGGGAAATGGACGTGCTGATGGCCACCGGTGAGCAGACCACGGTGGCGCTTATGGCCATTACCCTGAAATCCATGGGCTACCAGGCCCAGTCCCTCTTGGGATATCAGGTGGGGATACTGACCGACAGCCAGTCCTGCTCCGCCCGTATCTTAGACATCGGCGCCGACCGGTTGAAAGGGCTTCTGGCGGAAAATGCCATCGTGATTGTGGCCGGGTTCCAGGGATGCGACGCCAAGGGCGACATCACCACTTTAGGGCGGGGGGGGTCCGACACTTCGGCAGTGGCGGTGGCCGCGGCCATCAACGCCGATGCGTGCGAAATTTATACGGATGTGGACGGGGTTTATACCGCCGATCCCAATATCTGCAAAAAGGCGAAAAAGCTCAACCGGATCTGCTATGACGAAATGCTGGAAATGGCCAGCCTGGGGGCCAAGGTGCTCCAGATCCGGTCCGTTGAATTCGCCATGAAATACAATGTTCCGGTTCACGTCAGATCATCGTTTAATGAGGAGGAAGGTACAATGGTTGTCAATGAAGATGCCAATATGGAAAAAGTGGTGGTATCCAGCGTAACGCACAATAAAAACGAGGCCCGGATCACCCTGCTGAAAGTGCCCGATGAGCCGGGCATTGCGTCGCGTATCCTGTCGCCCATATCGGATGCCGGCATCATCGTTGACATCATTATACAGAACACCCGCGCGGGCAATATGACGGACCTGACCTTCACGGTTTCGAAAACCGATTATAAGGCCGCCATGAAAATTTCCGAGCAAACCGCCAAAGAAATAAGGGCGGAACAGGTGGTGGGGGATGAAAACATCGCCAAAATCTCCGTCATCGGGGTGGGTATGCGCAGTCATTCCGGCGTGGCCGCCAAAATGTTTGCCACATTGGCCAAAGAAAACATCAATATCCTGCTGATCAGTACGTCGGAGATCCGGATTTCCTGCATTATCGAGGAAAAATACACGGAACTGGCGGTTCGGGCCCTGCATACGGCGTTCGGGCTGGATGCAGCGGAATAAGTTTGACTGGGAGTTGAATGCTGCCACCGCTGAAAGAGTTTAACCCGGACCAGATCATTTTTATCGTCATTCTGGCGGTGCTGATTCTGGGGGTCACGCTGTTCCGGCTTTACTGAAACTAAAAAATACCACAGAGGGCACGGAGACCACGGAGAATGTTTTAACAGATATACCTCTGTGGTCTCTGTGATCTCTGTGGCTTGGACTGGAAGCCTTGATTGCCCGTGAAAGCGCTAAAAGGCTTGCGATGCTTGGCGGATCAGAAAATGATCTGCGCCAAATCCCCAGAAGAAGGTTGCCCAAAATATAGTTATGATTCTTGTTGATACGTCAATTTGGGTTGATCACTTGCGAAAAAAAAAGCGGCCATAAAGCTAAAAATTCATATTTAGAATCTC
>JBAQUK010000115.1:0-5687 GCA_049297455.1 Desulfosalsimonadaceae bacterium
GAGCCAGCGAAGGGACTCGAACCCCCGACCCACTGATTACAAATCAGTAGCTCTACCAACTGAGCTACGCTGGCACTTTTTATCATGACATGCATTGCCAACTTGCGTTCAGATCCCCGTCTTTTTCATTTAACTTGACAGAGACACGGAATGCATCTGATGAGCAACGACGCTGCCGCCATTAAAAGTAACCTGAGTACCTATCACTGTTATTTTTTGATTTCAAGCTAAAAAATATTTTTTTTGTTTTAAAGCATGCTTTCTTATCAATTTAATTATTCCCTTGTCAAACATATTATTCATGAATTGGTAAGAATTTTTTGGGGATCATTCCGAATTATTTTTTTTCAATTCACATATTATATATTTACTTGTATTAACTGAAAATTATTTTCACATACGGTTAATTTTAAAATTTAAGGTTACCCAAATCCGATAAAATTTGTATTTCGATCATATCTCTGCAACGGCATGGGCATTGTCCGCTTCAAGCTGGGATTGGCCTCTATCTGGCCGAAATACACGGGTTTAATCGTCATATCTTTCATAAATTCTTGACAGACGCCATTCCATCGATTATTAATAATCAATTTATTATTAATTTCTATGATGCTTTTCTCATCCGGCGCGGTTAAGGGTTTGCGAAACCTTGCAGCATCAAAAACGAATTAAAGACTAAAACACTTAAAATGTCGAGGTATAATCTATGATACGGCTATCCTTCCTTGAACGATCATTGTTAGCACTGATCATAAGCTGCATGCTGATTGTATCTTTATCCGGCTGCGCTGATTTTCGTAAAAAAAACGCTTTACCATCTGAAAAATCCGCCAATGCAGACGATATCAAACTTTATGAATTAGAAATGGCTGACGCACCGGATTCTTTGAACCAACTTCAACAGTGTTCGGACGACTCAGCCGACCCCTTTTCTATAGGAGAAGATAACCCCACCGATCTTGATTCCCCGGAGACAGCGGAGGATGATTCTGCCGGCATCGAAATCCAAGCACATCTTGATGAAGCTCTGGATTATTATCAGGCGTCTCAGGATTTCTGGCAGCAGGGCGAAATGGATAATGCATTACAGGCCCTCGACCAGGCATATACCTTGATTTTGGAAGTCGATACATTTGACCTGCCGAAATTCAATCAGCAAAAAGACGATCTGCGGTTTATGATTTCGAAACGGATTCTTGAAATTTATACCTCACGGCATACCACAGCAAAAGGAAATCACAATGCCATCCCGCTGATTTTAAATACCCATGTTCAGCAGGAAATCGATCTTTTGACCTCTGAGAAAGGACGATGTTTCTTTGAAAATGCCTATAAACGTTCGGGAAAATATCGCTCATACATTCTGGCCGAACTTAAAAAAGCAGGACTCCCGGAAGAGCTTTCATGGTTGCCGTTGATCGAAAGCGGCTATAAGGTAAATGCACTGTCCAGCGCGCGGGCATTGGGCCTCTGGCAGTTTATAGCCTCCACCGGGCACAAATTCGGGCTGAAAAGAAACCAGTATATTGACGAACGGCTTGATCCGTATAAGTCAACTCAGGCAGCGATTGAATACCTCAAAGAATTGCATGAAATCTTTGGCGACTGGCCCACCGTGCTTGCGGCGTACAACTGCGGCGAAGGAAGGGTTCTTCGCACCATCAGAGACCAAAACGTCAACTATCTGGACGACTTCTGGGATTTATACAAACGCCTTCCGAATGAAACCGCCCGGTATGTTCCAAAATTTTTGGCGACCATTCATATTGTGAATAATATGGAAAAATACGGCATGTCAAATATCGTTGTGGACGAACCGACTGAATTTGAAACGCTGACCGTATCCAAACAAGCCTATCTGAAAGATATTGCGGAAACGATTCATCTCCAGGAAAAGTGCCTGGTTGATCTGAACCCTGAACTTCGATACAAACTGCTTCCTCCTGATGAATATACGTTAAAAGTGCCAGCGGATCGAAAAGAGATGCTTCTTGCTTGTATTAATGATATCCCTTATCGTGCGCAGCAGCAGTATGTCAAAAAACAACCGCCGTCCCAGATCACTTACCACAAGGTCAGACGAGGGGAAACCTTATCGGCTATTGCCAGTCGCTATAATATTACCTTAACTGAACTCACCCGGTATAATAAGATATACAAATCCAATTATATTGCTGTGGGAAAATTTCTTAAAATTCCCCATTCAGGCGCAATTACTGCTGGTAACACCACTGTCAGCAGCAAAGAAGAAATGATCACCTATCGTGTCCGTCAGGGGGACTCCCTATGGACACTGGCAAAACGCTATCACACCACGGCCCAAAAAATACAGCGATTAAATAATTTAACTTCGCTCAGCCTGGCCTCCGGCCAATCATTACAAATACCTTCCGGTCAATTGCCCAAGGATGATTTAAGAATATACAAAGTGAAAAACGGGGATTCCCCGGCAACCATTGCATCCAAACACAAAATGGATTTAAGCCATCTTCTGAGCCTGAATAATCTCAAAAAAAACAGCACCATTTATCCCGGACAACGGCTATACGTTAAGTAGGGGGCCGAATTCAAAGCACTTTTTCAATCCAATTGATGGGTATTCCCAATTAAAATTTTTACCCATTCTTCCTTTACCCGTGCCCCCGTAGCTCAGTGGATAGAGCAATGGATTCCTAATCCATGCGCCGCAGGTCCGATTCCTGCCGGGGGCACCAGTAAAATCAAGTAGTTATAAAATTAATTTTTTCAGCAATAAAAAATTTGTACCAGCCCTGTACCAACTTTCCCTTTTATACCAATAAAAAAACCGGGTCAACGTTTCCGGCAACCCGGTTTCATTCAACTTTTATTTTGTCAGTAAATCCCTACAAAAAAATCAGACAATCACTGATATCTTTTTTTATGGTTTGAGATATCTTATGCTCGAAGCGCCGTTGACCGATTTTAAACAATAAAGCCTTTGTTTTCTGTCAGGTATTCGGCGCTTGTTTTTGTGCCATACAAGACCATTACCCCGGCCTTAAAAATTCAGCCTCGTGCCTTTGACAAGCCCGGTGTCCATTTTAAAGATAAAGATTGTAAACCTTTTTCGCTCCCGATATATTTAGGATATTACCGCTAAAGCAGACACAGAAAATATTGAATGATTTTTTCCCACGTTAACCAACCGAATATCAGAATAGATGGAAAACTTTCCATCTGTCATAACTGTTGTGCAAGGAGGAACGGAATGGACAAGAAGATGAAGCCCTGCCCCTTCTGCGGGGAGGATATTCTCGCAGTCGCCTTGAAGTGCAAGCATTGCCAAACGATGCTGGATGGAAGTGCCCAGCAACAGAAGGTGAGTGTTGTTGGACGAGATCCGTTCGCCGAATACCACACTGAGATCCAAGGGAAGAAGAAGGGCAAACTCACCTTCATCGGTTGGTGCGGAATTGGTCTGGGCTTCCTCGGTTGCGAGCTACTTGTGGGCGAGGAGATAGGACTGACACAATCGGGTTGCCGGGGGTTTTTTTATGACTCCATCAAAGTTACTTTTCTTATCCCGGCCCCGAATAGTGCCTCAAAACGCCTCTGACGGCGTCAAATCATCCTGCCCATCATTTTCCTTTACAGGGTGAAAGTCATCCGACTCTTAATCATAAGGCTTTGGCCTTTCGGCTGTCTTTTCCCATCTTTCCAGCATTCCCAGCCGTTTCAAAAAATCATAGTCTTCTTCTTCAATATCCTCGAAGTATTCCGTCCCGTCCGGCCCAGGCTTGAAATATGCCAGCTTTCCCACAACCCGCCGCGGTTCTGTGATTTCATTCCAAAAATGATGGGGTCTTCTCCCAGGTACGCCGTTTTGCATGCGGTTCTTTTCAATATAGCGGGTCAAAATTTCCTTCCGGTGCTTTATCCAAAAGGCCTTAATTTCGGCATCCGTGCGCTCTCTCGCCCATTTGTTAGGAATGGTTCCACTCCACCAAAAATAAGAAACAACTTCATCTGTAACCATATCGGCCCCGGTGCCCCGGCTTCGTGTTCGTCTTGTTCTGTTTGTCGGCATGATTCAATCCCCCCTTTTTGTCATTGCCTTGCGACCCTGTTTTTTCAGTTTTCTTAGCGTCTCGCCATGCTCTGCCCATATATCCGCCGCCATGTTGCTACCGTCAAAATAACGGTCTATGTAAACCGCATAGCCAGGCGTCCCCTTTTCCGGTTCTTCGTCCCAAAGCAGATAATTTATAATTGATTCATCCAGCGGTATACTTGCTTTCCGGCATCTTGCTTTTCTGGTTCTGTTTGTCGGCATAATTTCCCCCTTATCGGCCCGGTGGTCTACCCATCGGTTTAATAGGTTCAAGGTCAAGATTTAAGTGTTTAAGACCTGCCAAAAACGCGGCCCTCGAATCTCTTTCAATCGGTAAAAGCGGGTGCGGTTTGGTCTGTCCGGCTTTGTCCACAACCGTCATGCCATCCTTGTCAATCTGTTCCCTTGCAGCTTGCCCCCGGTCAAAAGATTCAAGCGCAACCCTCAAAATTCGCAATCCGGCGCAATCCGTGATTGAATATTCATCGCATAGAGTCTTGAAAATCTCTTTTGCTTCTGGTGATAGGTGTTTTGGTATTGTCTTTTTTTCTGCCATTTTCATAACCCTTTTTTTAAAGGAAAAACTTACTTTCGTGCGTGCTTAACGAGTCGGCCGGTTGCTTGTGGCATCCAACTGTCAAGATGCTTGGCACGGGGGAGGATGTCGACCAACCGGACATAATTTTACTTAATCCTCTTTAGCGGCGGCTTCCCGGTGGCAAACTTCCCGGAACTGACTTTTTCCGCTTTTTCTTTAAGTTCCGCTTTCTTCCCCTTCTTCTCAACGCCCCTTGGATGGACATAGGGAGCCGCCCAATATGCCATTTTGTCGCGGCGGTCAGGGTCAGCCGATGGGTCACACATAATTTTTAACATGTATTCCAGCGGGGTCATGTTTTCGGCGGCGGCTTCACGCTGAACGTCATTTATGGTTTCAGAATGCTTCCGCTCAAACCAGCAATCCGGCTTTTTGTCGCTTTTACACCAATTCCGAATGGTATTTGTAGTAACGCCGTTTTTGGCTGCCGCTTTTTTCACGCTTTTATATTTTTCGCCATTGATAAAATATATTCAGTCACTTTTCCGGCCAGCGTCGGGTCTTGGTCCACCTATTGACATTTTCAACACCTCTCTTTTTAGCCATTCATGGGTAAAATTTAATCCCTCAATGGTAAGTCACGTGGTTTCCGGCTCGTCACAAGCTGTTAAGATGTAGATGCCGGGGGTAAGTAATTGTTATTTTAATAAAAAACCCGGTGGTTTTTATCCTTTGTCGTGCAGCCCCGTCTGTCGCCGTCGCTTTGTTTCTTGTGTGTCTCAAGTGGGTTAAATGGGTTTAGTGGGTTTCTTTTCCCTATGTACTTATTTTTGTCTTTGCTAATTCCGTGCGTAGGAAGTAAAAAAACCCACTAAACCCATTTAACCCACTTGAAATTTGACTTTGACGCGCCAATGTTTGACGCCGCCTGTTTTTAAGTCCACATATTCAAAGCTGAAGTTTCCCGGTTTTCAGCGATGGCCCGCAAATTGCGGGTGTGGTTAAATTTTTAATAAAAACAGTCAGTTAAATAAAATTTTCGAAACTTATAACTATCTGATTTAATTTGAAATATTC
>JBAQUK010000116.1:0-51886 GCA_049297455.1 Desulfosalsimonadaceae bacterium
GGTCAGTGTGGAGGCCATCGGCGACCGCATCAGAGTGCTGCGGGAAGCCAAAGGGATTTCCTTTGAGGCATTGGCCAATCTCACCGGGTTTGATGTGGATCTGTTGAAAAATATCGAGAAAAATGAGATCCAGCCCCAGCTCGGCGTTCTGGTGAGATTGTCCAGGGCCATGGACGGCGCGTTCAGCCGTCTGGTGTCCGGCGTGGGGGATAAACTGTATTCCGTGACCCGGAAAGACGCCCGGCCCATCGTGTCCCGCTCCACCTCCGCCAAAGGCAAAGAGCTGTATACCTATTACAGCATGGCGCCCGAAGTCCGGGGACGGCACATGGAGGCACTCATGGTGACCTTGTCGGAAAATGCCGACGGCGACATGTCCGTCCATGAAGGGGATGAATTTATTTTTGTGCTGGAAGGCCTCGTTGTTGTAAAAATCGATGCGGATGTGTTTGAACTGGCACCGGGAGACAGCGTGTATTATCTGTCCACCACCCCCCACCTGGTGGCCGCAAAAAAAGACAGGGCCGTGATTCTGGCGGTGCTGCATGAGTAGCACGTAAGATCACCATTGATTGCACGGAATGATAAGAAAATAATGGTTACCAAACCGCAACGTGGCAGAGCGCAACCGGATGGGTCCGCTGTGTAAAAATCGGAGCGGACGATACTTCATATGAATCACAAACGGGTTGCGGCTTCCGAGCCGAAAAAAAAATTCTCAGCCGGTCCGTCATGGACCCGGTTCAGCATTCAGGCGTTCAAGGACTTACGGTCCTTTCTGTTTATGACCGGGTCTCTCTCCCTTTTCCGCCTCATTCTGATTACGCTTTTTATCTCAAAAAAAGACGCATCCAGCGGACTGATCGACATCCTGGCTGTGATGGGAAACGGTTTCAGGTTTGACAGCCGCGTTGCCATGTACTTTGTTCTGCCGACCTTCCTGCTCAGCGTTGTCGATGGGTTTTTTCCGATAAACCGGTTTATCCACCGGGTGCGCCTGGCTCTCGGAACCTGCTTTACCGTGCTGACGCTTCTTCTCTGCAGCGCCACCATCCCTTATTTCAAGGAATACGATGACCAGTTCAATTCCTGGATATTCGGTCTGATATATGATGATTTCGGTGCGATCCTGAAAACCGCCTGGAACCAGGTGCCCATCATCCAGGGGCTGACGGTTCTCCTGGTCTTGACCTTCGGATTAATATTTTTTCTGAAAAAATTTTTAAACCGGGAGCCGGGCTGGGCGGATAACGCCAACCGCCTGCCGGTATGGGTGAAAAGCATCCTTACCGTGTTTATTTTATGCTTTGTGACGGCTGCGGGCCGGGGATCCACCGGGCCCCGGCCGGTTCAGTTGAAAGATGCCGGCATCACCCGCGATTCGTTTCTGAACAAAACCGTCTTAAATCCCTATGAGGCGCTCCGGTATCATTTTGCGGATTATCAGGAATCCCAAAGCACGGAGGGGATTAAAAAATTCCTGCCGGACGGGGACATCCGGTGGGCGGTAAAGTCATTTTTTAATGATTCCAGGGATCTCGGCAATATGGATGATTATATGCGCCATATGGCATCGGGAGCCGCATCCGTTCCCCCGAAACATATTTTCCTGATTGTTATGGAAGGATATAGTTCCTGGCCGATGCTTGAAGAATACAACGCCATGCAGACATGTACGCAATTGAAGGCGGTGGCGGCCAAAGGGCTCTGGGTTAAGAAATTTCTGCCGGCATTCCGGGGTACGCCCCATGCGTTGACGACCATCATCGCAGGGCTCCCGGACATGAAAACAATGATCAATTATCAACCCTCTTCACGGAAACCCTATCCGACATCCATTGCGCCGATTTTTAAAAAACTCGGATACAAGACACGGTTTTTTTACGGCGGGTATTTGTCCTGGCAGCGGATTGAAGATTTTTGCCGCAATCAGGGGTTTGAAGAAATTTATGGCGCGCCGCATATGGGGAGGTGGTTGCATGCCAATGAGTGGGGCGTGGATGACGAGGCCCTGTTTAAGTTTATTGAAAAGACGATCGCAGATGACCAGCCGAGTTTCAGTATGATCATGACGACCAGCAATCATCCGCCCTACAACATTGACGTGTTTGCGCTGGGGTATCCGGTCAGGGAAATCCCGCCGGAATTGACGGATCGTTATGACAGCGGCGTTGGTTTGAATATTTTCGGTCATCTGTGGTATTCGGATAAGTGTCTGGGCGATTTTATCCAGCAGATGGAGAATAAGCTCACGGCCCCGGTTTTTGCAGTGACGGGTGATCATTGGTCGCGGAAATTTTTAAACACCAGGCCGTCATTATATGAGCGATCTTCGGTTCCCCTGGTTCTGTATGGGCCTGGGGTTTTGAAAAACAAACAGCTTCCGGAAAACACCGTGGGCAGCCATATCGATATCGCCCCCACGCTGATTGAACTGGCCGCCCCAAAGGGGTTTCCTTATCACAGCGCCGGCCGGAATCTTCTGGCCGATACCCCATCTCCTGCTGCTTTCGGCGCAGATTTTGCCATCATGACGCCGGATGCTATTCTGGAAAATCAGGGCCGTTATGTGGCAGGGACGGTTCCGGGGAGCGTCTTTGCAAGTGTCAAAAATCCGTTGCCCCCGGATATCGACAGGTTGTTTCAACGCGCCGACCAATTTTATGCCATCGGGTGGTGGCGAATCATGCGCGGCGCATCGCTTCCCGGTCCTGGCGGAAAGCATTTTACCCGCTGACGATACAAAACGAAAAATGGTGTTCGTCCTTGACAGTGAGGGGGGCAACAGTTTAAGTTGACCGCTGGCACAGGGAATTGATAAAAAAGACCACCAGCCCACAAACAGGCGGTTTCGTACTTTCGGCGGCGCATTTCTTCTGTCCTGCCGGGAGTGTCGAACCGTCCTTTTTGTTTTTGCCGCCGCCGGGAAGCGGCTTCAGGTTCCATATTCAGAAAATTAAGTTTTTGTAAGGGTTGTTATGAACGAAAAAATAAATCTGAAAGATCGAGATGTTATCTTAAAACTCGTTACGGCGGCGGTGTGTGCGCTTGAGCTTTTTATCACGTTATTTACCCTTATCTATCAGCAGGATCTGGTGAAACGGGTGGAGACGCCGATAACCGAAGAAATGGCCCAGGTTTATATCGACCATCCGGAGAAATTAAAGCCAAACGAAAGGCTGGCGCTGAATGTATACAACAGCAGAAACAACCAGCGAACCTATCTGATTGTGAAGGATGAGGAGGAAGTGATTCCTTTTCCATGGAAAGCATGGATTCTGACTTCCGTCGGTTTTCCCATCGGGTTTGCGTTTCTGGTGCTTTTGCTTACCAAAGCATATTTGCAGGTGGTTGAGCCCGGCGGAAATGAAGCTGTCGAACCTTCCGGCAAACTGGCGTCGGGCCTGAATAAATTAAGCCAGATCAACATCATCTGGTTTATGCTGGCGGCGGTGGTGGTTATTTTTCTTTTTTGGTATATCCCTGAAATTATTAAATATACTGGCGGTGTTGCCATCTCATGGATGACAGCGCACTGGTGGGTGCCGACAACGGTCTTTTTCGTCGTCGTGTTTATTATCCTGCTGGTGATTTATTTGCAGTACCGGCTGAAATTAAAGGCCATGCACACGGAAGTGGAGATAGCGAAATTAAGATTTCTGCAGTTTGACGGCGGCCATCAGGTTTTGCTGGACAATAAACCGGGGCAGACCCCCCATCTGCTTGAAGAAACCCCTCATGAAGACGCGGGTCCGTAGTCGCAGGTTTGACAGCAGAGCCGGGAATCACATGCTCCCGCCTGATTTTTTGTCTTTATGCTGTTGTCGGGGCACCGGTGTCCTCGTACGCTTCGGGCCGGAACCGGGGGGTGCAGATGGCGAGGAAGATCAGATCTCCCGGGCCGATGTTGGTAATCCGCTGGGGGCAGGCAGGAGGGATGCGAACGCTATCAAATGCGGCGATGTCCTGCGGGGGCAGGCCGCCCACTTCCACGCGGCCCCTGCCTTCCAGAATGACGTAACGCTCCGTGGTCCCGACGAGCCGGTGCCGGCGGGTGGTGACCCCCGGCGCGACCCGAACCTTAGCGATGGACGCGTCCGGATCATCGGGTGTGTTGGTAAGTTCGATAATATCGCATCCCTCGGAAATATAGAACTCCGAGCCGGGATCGAAGCGCTGAATTGCTTCGTTCATCTTTTTTACCTTCACTTAAATCGTGTGCGTCCGCTTCAGCATTGTTCCATCCCGGCGTATCCCTCCCACTTGGCGTCGATCTCCTTCTGGATGTCCGCCATCTTCTCGTCGGTCAGTGCTTTGAAGCGGGTCTGGGTCTTGAAATACTCCTTGACGGGTTTGCGCTTTTTCCCGAGCAATTTTTGTGATGCCCCGGTCAGCCGGAATGTTCCGTTTTCAATTTCATACAGATCAAACAATCCCGTCTCCACAGCCAGCATGCCGAGCTTGACCGTGAACCGGGAATGAAAGCCCCACCCGGCCGGGCAGGGGGTGTGCACATGGATGTATTTGGGGCCTTTAATGGTTTTGGCTTTGACTATTTTATCAAAAAGATCCAGGGGATAGGATGCGGATGCCGTGGCCACATAGGGTATGCCGTGGGCCGCGATAATGGACGGCACGTCTTTTTTCTTCTGGGCTTTGCCGGAAAACGGCGTGGTGGTGGTGATGACGCCCTGGGGGGTGGTGCCGGAGCGCTGGACACCGGTGTTCATATAGGCCTCGTTGTCATAGCAGATAAAAATGAAATCTTCTCCGCGTTCGCAGGCCCCGGACAGGGCCTGGAGCCCGATATCAGAGGTACCGCCGTCCCCGGCCCAGGCGGCCACGGTGGTGGTTTCATTCTTTTTGGCCCGCAGGGCTCCCAGAATGCCGGTGGCTGCCGCAGCAGTGGACGCGAAAGTGACATTCAGGCACGGCAGCTGTGTGGCGGCAATGGGATATAATCCCTGCAATACCGTCAGGCAGCTCGGGGGAACCACCAGGATGGTGTCCCGGCCCAGGGCTTTGAGGCCGATCCGGTAGATGATGCTGAGCCCGCATCCGGCGCAGGCCCGGTTGCCCGGATGCACCAGTTCGTCTTCCGGAAGAGTGAGTATGGTTGTTTTTGCAGTCGATTTTGTTGTCATGGGATTGGTTTCTCGTATATTTTATCTTCTGTTTACACCCATCAAATATTCCGGATGGGCATCCACCTTCCAGCTTTTACCTACAGCCTACAGCCTATCTACCTAACTTCCTACATTTTCAATCCGACCCACACCGGCGTATCCCCGATGGACGCAGGATTCCCACAGGATTCGCGCAGGGCCTTCTCCAGGTGGTGGGTTTTGATTTCCCGGCCCCCCAGCCCCAGGATGTAATTGTGAACCATGGGCCGTTTTTTTGCTGTATAAAGTGCGGATTTGATGTCCCCGTACAGGGCTCCCTGGTTGCCGTAGCTTAAGGCTTTTTCAAATACAATCACCGTCTTGCGGCCGGAAAGGGCGTCCCGGACCGCCTGGTTCGGGAACGGGCGGTAGAGCCTGAGCCCCATGACCCCCACCGGAATGCCTTCCTCACGCAGGATATCCACCACATCCCGGAGATGATAAGAAAGGGAACCGAGACAGATGGCCACAAATTCCGCGTCCTCGCACCGGTAGGGTTCAATAAACGGGTTCCCGCCCCGGCCGAAAATATCCTTGAATTTCCGGTCGATGTCCGCCGCCACATCAATGGCGGCCCGCATGTCCATGTGCAGGTTGTGGCGGATTTCCATATAACCGGGGGCCATGTTCCCCCGGATGTCCGGCCGGATGTCCGGCAGGGTCACGGTGTTCAGGTTCGCCGGCTGGCAGGGGTCCAGGGCGTAAGCCGGGGAAAATTTCGGCAGAAACCGGTCCACATCTTTCTGGTCCGGGATGTCGAACGGCATATAGGTGTGGGACAGGATATAGCCGTCATAGCAGACCATGACCGGCACGTTCACGGTTTCCGCCAGATAAAAGGCATGCAGCACGGTGTCGATGATCTGCTGGTGGTCGCAGCAGTAAATCTGGATCCAGCCGGTGTCCCGCTGGGAAATGGCGTCCTGATGGTCGTTCCATACGGTCCACGGCGCGCCGATGCCCCGGTTGACCACGCACATGACAATGGGGAGCCTCGCCCCCGCAGCCCAGTGGAGCTGTTCATTCATATAGAGCAGGCCGTTGGCGGAGGTTGCCGTAAACGCCCGTGTTCCCGCAGAAGACGCCGCGATGCAGACCGCGAGCGCACTATGTTCGCTTTCAACCGGAATATACTGGGCGTCCATCTCGCCGGAATCCACAAACTCGGAGAGTTTTTCCGTGAGCGGGGTCTGGGGGGTGATGGGGTATGCGGCGATCACCTGAACCTTCGCCAGCTTGACGCCGCTGGCTGCGGCCACATTGCCGGATTCAATAATGTGCATACGACTATTTCTCCTCCTCTTTTTCCGCTACGATGAACACGGTTTCATCCACCATGGTGATGGCCCCTGCCGGGCACTCTTCCGCGCATATTTCACAGCCCTTGCAGTATTCATAATTGATGGTGGGCGGGATGGTCCGGGAAATAACGCCGTCCGGGCAGAACAGCCAGCAGGTGAAGCAGGCGGGTTTATTCCGTTTGGCGGGGATGCATTTTTCAAGATCAATGACCGGCCGCTTGACCCGCCATGAGCCGGTTCTGCCGCCGTCTCCGGGTCCGGGTTCGCTGTGGGATTTTCGGCAGGCGAAGGCGGTCTCTTTTTTGACAGGTTTCATGACAGTCCTCCCATCAGGGTGTTCTCAAAGGTGATTTGGGCTGCCTTGGCGTTTCGGCGGGGCCGTTTCCCTTTAAATTCCGCTTCAATGGCCGGGACCAGGATGTCCATGCCGATGAGGCCGCTGGCTTTTGCAAACGCACCGATAATGCCGGTGTTCACCACGCCCGGCGGCAGTCCCGCTTCCACAGCAAGGCGTGTCACATCCGCCGTAGCCACCCGGAAGTCCTTGAATTTAAAATCTTCCGGCCGTTTCGGGGAATTGATGACGATGAGCCCGCCGGGTTTTAGACCCGCAGTCACATTCACCTCCTCCACGATCAGGTGATCGAGGACCACCACCATATCCGGTTCCGTGATGGGAGACAGGTCGTAAATTTTCTGTCTGGAAATTTTCAGGGAGGTCAGCACCGGCGCTCCCCGGCGTTCGGTGCCGAAGGTGGGGGCCATCACCACGCCGCCGTAGCCGGATGCAAACGCGGCGTTGGCGATAATTTTCGCCGCCGTGATCGCTCCCTGTCCGCCCCGGCCGTGCCATCTTATTTCAATCATTTTCTGGTTCATGGGGGTTCACTTTTTTTGGGGTGTCGTTATCAGTTAAAGTACAGACAATTATGGATAAAAAACAGTTTGTCAACCTTTTTGAAAGATAACATCCGGGGGCCGCGCCCGCTGATTTTGCCGCTCAAAGCATCATGGAATGGAACTTTTTAATTACACAGGATAAAATTAACGTTAAAGTTAATTTTGCTTGATCAATTCCAATACCGTGATAAGAAAAAATATGGCGGATGGATTGACATCGTCACCCGAATGCCCTGAAAATCATCAAATGGTACGCCTTGATTTTTTGGATGTTTTGTGGTGTGATAAGCGCGAATTTTTTTTCAAAGGCAGGAAAAACCTATTTTTTTGTATTTATTTAATTGAATTTTTGACGGAGAGAACCATGGACTTGACAATACGAGAGGCGGATGCCCGGAAACCGTTGCCGGATGATGCGGAGCTGACGTTCGGGACAGTTTTTACAGACCACATGTTTAATATGGATTATAACCTGGAAAACGGGTGGCACAACCCACGGATCGAACCGTATCAGCCCATTGTCATGGAGCCGTCCACCATGGTCCTGCATTACGGCCAGTCCATATTTGAAGGTCTGAAAGCATTCAAGACCGCAAAAGGAGGCATCCGGCTGTTCCGGCCCCGGGAAAATTTCAAACGGTTTAACCGGTCCGGCCATAAGCTGTGCATGCCGCCGTTTGATGAGGATTTCGCCCTGAAAGCATTGAAAGAGCTGGTGACCCTCGACCGGCGGTGGGTGCCGTCCATGCCGGGAACCTCTTTATATATCCGGCCCACCATCATCGCCATGGACCCCTATGTGGGGGTGCGGGCGTCCCACACCTACCGGTTTTTCATCATCATGTCGCCGGTGGGGGCCTATTACAAGGAAGGGTTCAACCCGGTCAAGATCTGGGTGACGGACAAGTATGTGCGGGCCGTGCGCGGCGGCATGGGCGAAGTCAAAACAGCGGGAAATTATGCGGCCAGTTTGTATGCCGGTGAAGAAGCCCACCGCATCGGTTATACCCAGGTGCTGTGGCTGGACGGCGTGGAATTGAAATATATCGAGGAAGTGGGTTCCATGAACATCTTTTTCGTGATTGATGATGAGATCATCACCCCGGCCCTCTCCGGCAGCATCCTGTCGGGCGTCACCAGGGACACGGTGAAGCAATTGGCCGCCAAATGGGGAAAACCGGTGACCGAGCGCCGCATCAGCATTGATGAACTGATCGCGGCCCATGGGTCCGGAAAACTTCAGGAAATGTTCGGCTCCGGAACGGCGGCGGTCATTTCACCGGTGGGGGAATTCATGTTCAAAGACAAAATCATGAAAGTGGGGGACGGCAAAGTGGGCAAATGGTCCCAGAAATTCTTCAACGCCATCACCGATATTCAGTACGGCGTGACCGAAGCGCCGGACGGATGGATTGAGCCGGTTTGTTGAAGCTGGGGCTGATGTGACCAAATTGATTGAATAGAAATTTTTAAGCCATAAAGGGCGGCCTGAGTTCTCAGGGATTCGAAAAATTTTAAAATACCACCATGCCGTTCTTCTTGCTCATGCTCTTGCTCTTAATCTTACTTTAAAATCTCAAGAATGAGAGCAAGAGCATGATTAAGATCAAGAGCATGAAAATGGTATATTAGTAAATTTCAATTCCCTCAGGACCGCCTTTTATGTTATTTTTGTCGTTGGATAATGATTCATGCCAACATCCTGTGAAAAAGGTTTACATCGATTCTGTTTTTCTCAAATAAATACATCACGTTCCAGATGCTTCCAACTCTCTTGTTGAAATTTTTTTAATTCCCCGAAATCAACATCGCAGCCTTTCAAAATTCCCTGTAGCTTGATGATGGTCTTTTTCGGCGGCTGCTTTTTTTTGTGCTTCATGAAATCGATAAAATCGGCTACGGAACCTAAATCCTGACCGGAAAGATCATTCAATTTGTTGTAAATTTCATGTTTTTTTATTGCTGCTTCATTCATCAGGCCACCTCATTAATATTTCGTCGTCAGTGGATTTGTGCGATCTTGACGACGGTTCGCTGCCGTAAGTTGCCGCGGTCGTCGGTGTAGGTCATGGTGACCGTCGCCAGCCGGTCTTCGGCAAAGAGCTGGATGCATTCCGGAAACAGTTGGTACTCCAGGGCCAGGCCTTTCTGGCGGATGGTGTCAAGCGTATCGGTTTCGGTGATGGCAAAGCACTTCTGGCCGATGATGGGGCCGGAGTCTTCGCCGTAGTCGATAAAATGGACGGTGCAGCCCCCGACTTTGCAGCCGTACCGGAAGGTTTCGCCGTACCCGTCGGTTCCGGGAAACGCCGGGAGCAGGGCCGGGTGGATGTTCATGATGCGGGGCCGGCCGGGTGTTGTGTTGACCCGGTCGATGAAATACGGGGTCAGGTTGCGCATGAAGCCCGCCAGGACCAGGAGGTCAAAGGGCCAGGCTTTCATGTGGTCGAGGAGCCGGGCTTCGGCGATGGCCCGGGTTTCGATGAACCGGATAATCTCGTCCGTATGGGCCATGTGGCTGATAAGCGATTGTTTGATCCGGATGTCTTCCAGGTCAAAATCATCCGGGAAAAGGAAACTTTCCGGAGATTGCCGGAAGTCCCGGATAATTTCGGCATAATCCACCACAAAGGTGGGGATGCCCTTTTTTTTCGCCTTTTGAAGCCCTTTGGCCGCCGGGTTGTCGGAACCCGCAAAAACCACCTCACCCGTTATTTTTCCTTCCCCGCAGGCCTTGATGATGGCGTCCATATTGGTGCCGGACCCGCTGATGAGCACGCCGATTTTTATTTTTTTCAAGATGTTGCTCCTTTTTTTATAATTTACCGGCCCCCCAGATAAACATCCATGTCATCCGGATAAATGATGGTGAATCCGTAATCAACGGGAACCTTTGTTTTCGCCGCCACGGGGAACGACCATTTCAGCAGGTTGTCTTCCTTTTTCGGGGTGACGCCGGTGAAGGTTTCGGAAAGCTTGATCCGTTCGTCCCGGACCTGGGGATAGGCGTCTTCCATAAGCACCTGGATGGGGTGGGGTTTTAAATTATTCACCGTCACTTTCCATCCCCATTGCCAGCTTTTTTTATCGGATAACAATCCTTTTTCGCCGGATTTCTTTTCAAGCAGGTCTGTTGTGACATCCACCTGGGGGTCCGGGCCGAAGAACAGTTTTTGGGTTTTGTCCGTCATGGAAAACATCCGGGAGCCCACAAAGGCCGAATCAATCAAATAGGTGGCCTCCCCCTGGGGAAGCTGGATGAAGTCGGCGTCTTTGACCTCAAGCATGGCAAAAAGAAACGCCTGGGGCGTTTCCTGGGGCCGCACCAGGTAGTTGAAATCCGCCTTCAGCCCCAGCTCCCGGATAGTGATGTGCCGGGTTTCGCCTGCCGCAAGGGTGCGTTTGCCTAAAGAGTAGGTGCCGAAAATATAGCCGGTTTCCCTTTCGGGTGCGGGGGGGGCTCCGGCCATGAGGGCGTCGGCCGCCTCCTGGGGTGCGGCGGCAGGCATGGCGGATTTCATCATCCGGGATTCCTGAAGCACAATGGGTGCGACGGTCTGGATAATCCAGCCGCGAAGGCCGGGCGGTTCCGGCTGGGTGACGGTCTGGGCCGTGGCGATTTTCAGATCAACGGACTCCCAGTCCATGCCGGTGTCCTGGGTGATTTTGGCGACCCATTTGAGTTCCACGGATGATTTATCGGGGTGCGCGTTGAGGGTGTAGGCAGGCTGCCACCCGCAGTTCTGGATGTGATAGGAAACGGTGAGAACAACCGGTTTGCCGGAAGGCCGGGCCGTCTTTCCCGTCAGGTACACCGTGGCTGCCCATCTTTTTTGCGCGGAACCCGTCAGCTTGTTCAACTCATCCTGAACCGTGACGATCTGTTCATTGATGTCTTCAAGGGAAACGCTTAAATTATACATTTCATCACTGGCCTCGGTCACGCCTTTTTTGATGGCAATCCCGAGCTTTTCCACGGATTCGATGTTTTCTATTTTTTCCGGCGTGTTATCTGCCTGGTTTTGCCAGAAGGCGACGCAGGCCGTGTTGGCCTTGATCCGGTTTTCATATTCGGTTTTTTTCCGGTTCAAATCCTTGAGACGGGTTTTCAGTTCCTTGATTTTGTCTTCCACCGGCAGGGTTTCCGGTTCCACCGTGACCGACGTGATCCACAGGTTGTCGGCAGGCGAGGTGTTGACGGTCAGGGTGTCCTTAACGGCATGGATGGGCAGAAAAAATTGGGCCGAATACGCATCCCCGTCCGCCGCGAGATCCACGGCGGTCTGCTCCGTAATTTTGGCGTCATTGGGATAAAGCGTCACGGCCACGGGCCGGGCGTGGCCGGTGGCAGCGCTGAAGGCAATGGCGCATGCGATGATGGCCGGCATGATGTGTTTAAAATAAGAAGGAGGTGTGGCTGTCATTTTGGAACCTTTCATTAAGGGTTGCAGACACGTGTCCGGGGAGAATGGGATAAAATACCAGATCAGGACACAGGCTTCAAGGAGAAAGGCGGGGATAAAGCAGGGGTGAAAAAATGATCCCATCCCGCAGAGGGTTGCGGGATGGGATGGTGTCAGCCGTCTATGGTTTTGACTTTTGCTTTGGCATTGGTTTTGGCATTGGCATGGATTGCGACATTGGCATTGACATCGGATTTGGTTTTGAATTGTCTCCCTCTTTTTTGACCATCGAGTCTATCTTGTAAGCCGGCAGCATAAACGGATAGTCGTTTTCCGAGGACACGGCCGGATAGGTCTCATCCTCATTTTTTAGTTTTTCAAATACGGAAAGGGTGATGGTTTTGGCGCCCGTCAGCGTGACCGTATAGAGCGGTTTCGTGAAATCCGCCTTGGTTTTTCCGGCGATGAACGACTGGCACTGGAGCCGGGACAGGTTGTTGAACAGGTTGTTCATGTCCGATTCATTCACCGGCTGGCCGTCCGCATCCTTCCATACCATTGCCGGGACCGGCGCAACGGGTTTATCCGGTGCGGAGGGGGATTCGGCTTTGGCGTCGTCCGGCTTTTTTTCAGTCGCAGGGGCCGGTGTTTCGGGCGCCTGTTTCAGGCTGAGAAGGACTTTATTGTCTTTATCCTTAATGTCCACCTGTTGCACGTTATTCCGCTCCACCGTGAGAACGGTTTTGTCCCGCAACTGGTCCTTGGTCTGATCAAAGGTGTTCCTGAAATTTTCCCCGGCGTGATAGACCTTCGCGTCATCCGGCAGCTTCACGAATGTATGGCGACCGGAGGGCGCGGGCTTGCCGATGTCAAAAGACCGGACGGTTTTGCCGTCCTTTGCCGCAACCACGGCGATCCGGTTTTTCGGGTCCAGCTCGTACCGCTGATCGTTTGATGACTCGGACACCAGGGCGGTCACGGTGAAGTTTTTGATGATTTTCAGCATAGCGTCGATCTGGCCGGTGTCCGCCGGAAATTTTTCCGGTTGGATCAGCCACTTGTCATCGGCTTTTTTCAGTTCAATGATGTTTTTGTCTTTCGTGATTTTGAGGGAGGTGATCTCATCCCCCAGCACCGGGAGAACCGGCAGTTCATAATGGGTCCGGTCTGTCTTGCGGACCGCCAGATAGGCCGCCAGAATGATAATGACAAGCCCCAGAAGAAGGAATTCCTTTTTTGATTTCATGATGCGCCTCATATACGTGGTGTGTTGTCGATATGTTTAGTAATCTATCAGCCCTACAGCCTAACAGCCTACAGGCTATCCACCTGAGTATTTACTTCTGAAACATCAGCCGGATACTCTTTCGCCGCATACTCCGCCGCCACCAGGTAATCAGCCCGAATAAAACGATAATGATGGGCAGGCCGGCGATGTTGAATATTTTAATGGCGTTTTTGGTGCCGGTTCCGGTTTCCTCAAGGGGGTTAAACTGCTGGACCTTGCTGCGCATGGCGGCGATGTCGTCCCGTCCGTTTAATGTGTCGATCAGGTTCAGGATAAACGCGGCGTTGGGACTGGTCCCCTCAGTATCCAGCAGGTTGTCTTTCAGCAGGGCCGAAGAGCCGACAACGCAGATTTTCCCCGGTTTTCCGGAAGCCATGAACGTGTCCTTGCTCTCCACCTTGGCGGCTTCGGTGTCCGGTTTCGGGTCCTTGTCGCCTTTGGCCGTGATTTCCTCTTCCGTCAGCCCTTCTTCCGGGGCTTTCTCCTCCTGCCGGGGGATTTCCTTACCCGTGAAATAGCTGGAAAAACTGCCTTCGATCAGCGCGGCCAGCGGAATGCTTTTGAGGGTGTCGGAAGACTGGGGCGGCTGAATCATCATGGGGTTTAAATTGATCTGGCCGCTCATTTCCCAGGATTCATCCGAAGACGCCACCAGGGTCCGGGCCGTGAGGCCGTTTTTCTTGAGGGTTTCATCGTCAAGCAGGACCGGGGAAGCGTTTAAGGCGATCAGCCCCTTGATGTTGTTCATAAAATCCAAGTCGTGATTGATGAATTCGTTTTTGATCATGGGCGCGAAATAAATGGGCCGTTCCCCGCCCCCGGCCTGGGGCGGCATTTGCTGTTTGAAACAGTTTTTATCCAGGATATAGGAAGGTTTGACCCGCACCCCGTAATGCGCCATCAGCTTTTCCATGCCTGTGGCCAGGGGCTGGTAGGTCGGTCCCATATTGAATTGGAATTGCTGCTGTTCTTGAGGCGGTTGAATTTCCTTGAAACCGTCGGTGAAAATGGCCAGATTGGTTCCCCGCATCAGGGCCTGATCGATCTGGTACAATTCATAATCGGTGAATTCCTCCGTGGGCTGGGCGATGATAAGGCAGCCCAGGCTTTCCGGAATCCGGCTTTCCTTTAACATAAGGGGTTTCAGGTTGTAATTTTCATTCACCAGGGTCTGGAAGTTTTGAAGCGATTCCTCCGACTGCGGCTGCATGCCCATCATGGGATTGGCCGGTGCCAGCGTGCCGTGGTCCGCCAGATAGCCGATGTCCTCATTAATGCCCACCAGGGTTTCGACGGTTTCATTGATGGTTTCCTCCAGGTTTTTTCCGTCGATGAGTTCATACCGGGTGCCGATAATGGGGATCCGCATCACGTTCATGACCTGCAGATAGGTTTTGTCCTTTTGATACTCCAGGCTCATGCCGATGGCGCCGCGGCCCGCGCGGATGCCCTGGTCCGGGATATCCGGCCACTGGAGCACCCGGATATTGTATTGTTTGATCAAATCATCGATGGCCGCATCCGTGGCTGGGTCAATGCGTTCAAATACCAGTTGCCCGTAGTTGACGGCATTGAGCTTTTCCACCGTCTGTTTGACGGTTTCCGGCAGGGCGGGAAGACCCTTGACGCCGATGAGGGGGGCGATGGCCTCAACGGATGAAGACATGAACAGTTTCACATGGATTTTTTCCGGGAGGTTCGCCAGGGTGGAGATTTTTTTATTGAGTTTTTCGATGGCGGTGGTGAGCTTGTATTCCAGCCCGTCGGTGGACGTGATGGCCGGAATCCGTTCGATGATGTCCCCCTGGATCATCACCATGCCCATATAGGCTTTCTTGAATTTCACCTCGTCTTTTTCGAACATCCGGATTTCCACGGGCTGGATGCCGTAATTTTCCGCCAGTTTCTGGTTTTCCTGGGTCTTGTCGCTGACCCCGCCTTCTTCCTGGGGACTCACGTCATAGAACCGGTAATTGAAGTATTTATTGGAAAAAAGGGCGTATTCCTCCAGCATGTCCCGCAGATAGCGCTGGGTGCTGTTGTGGGGGGCCGGGAGGTTTTCCGTGAAAAACACGTTGATGGTGAGGGGCTCGGAAAGTTTGGCCACCGCAGCCCGGCTTGCGTCCGACAGGGAATAGAGTTTGTTTTCCGTGAGATCCATTCTAAAAAACAGGGTGCTGGCGGCCAGATTGACCAGCACGGCAACCACCGCGTAAATAACGAATTTGATATATTTTTCCGATTGAAAGGTCGCTTTCATCATCCTCTCCTTAATTCTTGTTCTGAAGGGCCAGACGGGTGCCGTACAGGCTGATAAAAATCACGCTGATAAAATACACCAGATCCCGGGAATCGATAATGCCTTTTGAGATATTGCGGAAATGAAAATCCGCGCCCAGGTATTCGATGATGTTTAAGAGGGATTCCGGAAAGAAAAACAGCATCTTATCGATCAGGGTGAGGATAAAGCAGATGGCCGCGCCCAGGATAAAGGCAATGATCTGGTTGCGGGTCAGGGCCGAGGCGAAAACCCCCACGGCGGCGAAGGTCCCCCCCAGGAGCAGGGCGCCCAGATAGCCGCCGATCACCGGGCCCCAGTCCAGGTCGCCGATCATGGAGATACTGATGGGATAGGCCACCGTGGGCAGGAGCATGGCCCCGGTCATGATGAGGCCGGCGGCGAATTTGGCGAACACGATATCCCCGAAGGTCACCGGCATGGTCATCAGGATTTCATAGGAACCGATGTTGAATTCTTCCGAAAACAGCCGCATGGTGACGGCCGGGATGACAAAAGTGAAGATGATGGGCAGGAGTGCGAAAAAGCTCCGCATGTTCGCCTGGTCATAAATAAAGAAGGTGGAGAAGAAGAACCACCCCGTGATGATCAGGAAAATGGACAGCACGATATAGGCGATGGGAGAAATAAAAAAATCTTTCAGCTCTTTTTTGAGAATATGGGCGAATTGCCACATGATCGGTCTCCTTTAATTGATTTGGCGGGTCAGATCCCTGAATATGGTTTCAAGGGTTTTCGCCTCTTGCCGGAATTCCACCATCACCCAGTCCGTGGCTTTGATTTTTCGGTAGATGCTTTCCCTTAAGTCTTCGGAGGACCGGCTCCAGGCCTTGACCGTGAGCACGCCGTCTTCGGTCTGGCTGATTTTTTCCACACTGTCGATGCCGCCGACGGATTGCAGTTCCTTTTGAACGGCAACCAGGTCCGCGCCGATCAGCGATACCTGGATGGCGGTTTTTTTATCCGCCGCCGCTTTCAGTTCCTTTGTGTCGCCGTCCGCCACGATTTTTCCCTTGTTGATGATGATGATCCGGTCACAGGTGGCTTCCGCTTCGCTTAAGATGTGGGTGGAGAAAATAATGGTTTTTTCTTTCCCGATTTTTTTGATGATATTGCGGATCTCGACAATCTGGTTCGGGTCCAGGCCCTGGGTGGGTTCGTCCAGAATGAGGATTTCCGGGTCGTTCATCATGGCGTGGGCCAGGCCCACCCGCTGGTTCAGGCCTTTGGAAAGCTCGCCGATGGCCTTGTGCATGATGTCGGAAAGGCCGCACAAGTCCGACAGAAACCGGAGCCGGGAATGCCGGTCGCCGGGGGCAATGCCTTTGATCTTGGCGGCATATTCCAGATAGTCATACACCAGCATGTTTTTGTAAAACGGTGAGGACTCCGGCAGATAGCCGATCATCCGCTTGATCTCCAGGGGGTGATCTTCAATGCTGTAGTCCTTGACCCGGATAAGACCGGAAGTGGGTTTGAAATATCCGGTGAGCATTTTCAGGGTTGTGGTTTTGCCTGCGCCGTTGGGGCCCAGAAGGCCCAGCACCTCTCCCTTGTTGATATCCATCGAAATCTGATCCACCGCGCAAAAGCTGTCGTAATATTTGGTCAGGTTTTCGACATGAATCATGCCATTCATCGTTCCTCCGTGTGATACTTTTAAATTGATTCGGATATGGTTATTTGGTTGCTAAAGATAATTTGTTGAGGTTAAACAATAAACCGAAATCCATGGACGCTGTTTCCGTTTTTGTCTCTGCCTCCTGGAAAGCGGGGCTTAAAGTGAATTCCCCCGGTTAAGGGGGAATTCTGGGGGAGTTATACGGCAACCCGCGACAAAATGTCGTGGAGTGCAATATGCCGGGGAAATTAATCATTTGATGGCGCTTTGTCAATAACAATGTTGGGAACCCGTTTCGACGCTTTATTTAAAATTAAGTATCGGTATCAATGGGTTATTTTGACCAGGCAGATTACAGCAGGCAGGATAAAAAATAGGTTAAAAAAATATTAGAATTTTCTTATCCAATTGGAATTACAACTTGAAAAATAAAGGATAGATGATGGAAGCACTGGATCGGCTGATGGAAATTATGGAGCGCCTGCGGGGGCCGGGCGGGTGCCCCTGGGATATGGAACAGACCCACAAGAGCATTATGAAATGCCTGATTGAGGAAACCTATGAACTGGCGGACGCCATTGAAGGCGAGGATGTGGAGGTGCTTCGGGAAGAGCTGGGGGATGTGTTCCTGCAGGTGGTGTTTCACAGCGCCATCGCCAAAGATAACGGGTTGTTTACCTTGGATGAAGTGATTCATGAATTGTGCGATAAACTGATTTACCGCCACCCCCATGTGTTCGGGGATGCATCCGTCCGGGACTCGGATGAGGTGATCAAAAACTGGGAACGCTTAAAACGAAAGGAATCCACCAAGTCGGCGAGGGAATCCATTTTGTCCGGCATCCCGGGCGACCTCCCGGCCCTGCTGAAAGCCTTAAAAATTCAATCCGTTGTCAGCCGCGTGGGGTTTGACTGGGAAAAGCCGCAAGACGTGGTGGAAAAAATACGGGAAGAAGTCCGGGAAGTGGAGGAAGCCATCGCTTCAACCGACAAGGACCGGATGGAAGCGGAAATCGGGGATCTGATATTTTCCGTCGTGAATCTGGCCAGACGCCTGAAGATTGACCCGGAAGCGGCCCTGCGACGGACCAACAAAACATTTGCCGGCCGGTTTCATGAAATTGAAAAAGCCGCCAAAGGGCAGGGAGTCCGGTTGTCCGATATGCCGATGGAAGAAAAGGACCGGATATGGGAGGAGGCGAAGAAGAAATTTTAGGCGCTGTTGGATAGAGAACGCCGGTTTTATAAACCGGCGTTCTTGCTGGCGCAGGAATTTGCCTTGAGCATCAGAATGGGATGGAAAAATATCCGCCGTGAATGGGAATTAACGGATCTCCTCAATCCCCAGCGGAAATTTGGACATTTCCTCGCAATGGTCTTTATAGAGTACAATGGGGTTTTCATACCGGAACCCGATGTTTTCATCCGGGCACGCATACTGCATGGCGCAGATGAGCACCTCGTTTTCCTGGTATACATGGTCCGGGTTGGTCCAGAAGGGAAAGGGGCCGTCGTTTAACCCGATGCGCCATTCATCCCCCAGCATCCCGATGCCGTGCTCGTACCCCGGCACCATGTAATCCGCAAATCCCCCGGCTTCCGCGAACGCCAGCATCTGTTCGGCCAGTTTGGAAGGAGTGATGCCCGCCCGGTAGGTTTCCAGGGTTTTTTTCACGATTGAGACAAAATTATCCGCATGCCACCGCTGCCGCTTTGTTGCCGGGCCGATGAGGTAATTATGGGAATGGTCCCCAAGGCCGAGCCTGAAGGTGGCGTGGATGTCCACCATCAGGGGCTCACCCGCCTTGATTTCCCGTCGGGTCGCCGGTGTGCAGGCCCCGCCCGCATAACCGGTGCGGTAGCCGCTGGCGATTTCATTGCCGCCGGTAAACGACCATTCCCATTCAGAGCCCGCCCGCCGCATGGCCAGGGCCGCGATGCCAGCGATTTCGGTTTCGGTCATGCCTTTCCAGCCGCCGTTTTGAATGGCCGCAAGCATCGCCTCATGTCCCACATCCACAATCCGGGAGGCTTCCTTAAACCGGTTGATGGTTCCCTCATCCTTAATGAGCGCCAGCCGGTCGATGATGGTGTGGCTGTTCACCAGCTCGCAGCCGGCAAGTGCTGCCGCAAACTGCTGGTATTCATAATGGGTCAGCCACCCTTCGGGCAGATAGTTGGACATGCCGCTTTCGATGCCCACCCGGCCTTTGCCGTTTTTTAAGATTTCTTTTATAAATTCGGAGATCTGTTCAATCTGGTCCTGGCCCCCCATGGGGGCGAATCCGAACACATGGTCTACGTCCAGCCAGGAATCATCAGCGGCCCGGGCCGCGTCGATGACGAAGGTGAAGGCCGTGGGGAGCCCTTCCTTTGGTATCACGATGAAGCTCCGCCAGGGAAAGAAGGCGTCCGTGGTCCAGGAAAGGGTCCGCAGCCGGGAACCCAAGTACACATCAATGTTTTCCCGCTGCATTTGGGCCTGGATGCGTTGAATGCGCTTTGGAAAATCAATAAAATAGGGGTCGGTGGCGGTATTTGTCATAATTGTCTCCTTTATCAATAATTTAGTGAACGCTTAAAAAATGCTTGCTGCCGGTTTCGTAAAAAGCTCCAGTTTCAAGGCGTGGGAATTCCGAGGAGTGAGGCGTACTGGAGGTACGCCGGAATGACGAGGAATTCGCACAACGCAGAAAATGGATTTTTTACGGAACCGGCTAATATTCGGTGGGGATGGTGGCCAATACCTTGTTCAGCCGGTCTGCCAGGGACGCCAGCTTGAGCGCCTTGACCATATTCCCTTTCAGTTTGAGTTTTAAGGTCATGAGGGCCTTTTGGGCGTTAAGTTCGCCCCGGGTAATGCTGGCGAAGGTTTTATAATCTCCGCTCACGGCAAATTCCGGCTTCGGGGATTCGCCCGTGCCGATAAGCATCTCGGCGAACCGGCCTTCTTCAAACTTGAAATACAGGTATTTTTCCGCCCCGTCCGGCGGGCAGTTCTGGTAAATATTGCTCATGGACGAGGTGACGAAATTCATCCGCTCCGGCGGCAACTCGGTCTTCAGGCGGCGTTCGGCTTCATCCCGCCACTCTTGGCTCAGGTATTTCACTTTTTCGGTCATTGGGCTCTCCTTGATTTAAGGTATTGATGAATAAACCGTGGGCAAATAGCTCCACCGTGTCCTCAAACATCTCGTGGATCAACTGGTCTTCGGTTTTAATGTACATCCGGATGATGAACATTTTGTAAATCATGAACACGACTTCCGACACCCGGTCCGGGTCCACGGGGCGAAAGACGTTTTCCGCAATTCCCTGTTTTAATATGTGTTTGATGAGATCAACGGAATTTCGGTTGATCTCAAAAAACGGGTCTTTGGCCGGAAACATGGGGAAAATCTCCGGGTCCCGCACCAGCACCTGACGCAGGAGCATGTCTTCGGAAAGGTATTCCACGGCCTTAAAGCACATGAGGGAAAATTTCCGGCGCACATCCGGCTCGCTTTCCACCGCCTCCAGCACTTTCAATTGCCAGACCGTCAGGGCCTGGGATACTGTTTTATGATACAGGTCTTTCTTGTCTTTTACATACAGGTAAAGATTGCCTTTGGTCATGCCCAGGCGGCCGGCGACATCCGCCATGGTGGTTTTCTGGTAGCCGAATTCCGCAAAAACAGACAAGGCCGTGCGGTAAATGGTTTCAATATCTTCTCTGGGTTTCATGATGGATTCCAATTGAATAAATGAACAATTTGTTTATTTGTTTATTTAAGCCTGTAACCATCTCCTGTCAAGGGGAATTTTCAAATAAAAACCCATTGGATAAAAAAAATTATTTGATTCCGGGATGGGAACCCGTTAGCGTCGGTTTCCGGCTGAAAAAAGCTTGAAAAGGAGGAACCGCCAATGACCGATATCCGGTCCCAGGACATTGCTCTGGTCCGAAGAAAGAAAAAAAAGAATATTATTTCGGAAATTTATCGCTGCGACGGCACGCTGGTGAAGCGTTTCATTAAAACCGCTCCCCGTCCGGACACCCGTGAGGTGTGGCGGATTGAAGACACGGCCCTCCGGCGGCTGACGGGTTTAAATGTGCCGAAAACCTTTGGTTTTGTCGAAAAACAGTTGAACGGCGCTCTGGAAATTATTTATGCCAGGGAATTTATGGACGGAAATCCCATCGGACAATTTGAAGTCAAAGACATGGCGCCCCTGGCCCGGATGATGGCGCAGATTCATGGGCGGGGAGTGGTCACCCGGGACCCGTCTCTTGAGAACTTCATCAGAACCCCTGACGGGGAGATTGTGTTTATTGATTTCGGCAGGTCCGCCATATTTAATCCCAAAAATCCGCTCTTGATCGATTACCAGGCAAAGGAGCTGGCCAGGGTGCGGTGCCATGCGTTTCAAGGGGACAACACCTTATACCGCCCGTTTCATGAAATGTATTTTACGTTTTTCCCCAGGGACAAGATGCGGCGGAGGCTGATGGAATACATTGCGGAGCGCTGGTTTTTGCGGTTTGAACGGAAACATTTGTGCAAAAAACAGGAAGCAATTGACGCCGCTCTGATTTCAAAATAGAATACCCATGGAATTCCGGTTGATCCGGCATGTTTGGTTTATCCGCATGACGGTCACGGTCTGATCATTGTCCCTGATAGGCAGGGGGATCCACCCGGCGGAAAACAATTTTTTAAAGGAGAGTGCGGTATGAAATCGAAAATATTGAAAAAAATGATGGGGATGCTGGCGGCGTGGGGCGTCCTGTTTCTGGGAATTCAGCCGGGTTCGGCGTTTGCCGCATCAATAGATCAATACCTTTCGGGCTCCGGAGGCAAGGTGTCCCAAACCCTTCTGACCTGTGACGCATCCTCCGGGAACATGATACTGGCCGACAACAGCGCACGAACCGGCTCCGGGGCCTCCGACAGCCGTGTCTCCATGGGCAAACTGCATAAATATCTGGGCTATGCGACGCTGGGCGCGGCTTTGGCCGCAGGCGTATCCGGGTCGGACGACGGGTTTCATAAAGGCGCGGGAACCCTGGCCGCGGCCCTGGCCGTGGCCACCTGCGCGACGGGATTTTCGGAATACGCTGAATATTTTGACGCAAGCGAAGGACTGTCCATGCACAACATCCACATCGTGCTGGGCACGCTGGCCACCGCCGGGTTTGTGGCGACAGCAGCCAATGCGTATGCAAACGACGATGACGGCCATGCCGGTCTGGGGATTGCATCCGGCGTGCTGATGGTGGTGCCGGTGGTGGTTCTGCATTTTTAATGAACTCTTTTTCCGTTGATCCCATATTGGATGGGGTTCAAAAACGGGTTCTGGTTGGAAAGTCCGGTTGTGACGAAAAAAACGAAAAGGGCTGTCAGGCACTGGGTGGTCTATGCAGGCGTTGTGGTACTGGTGGGTATTTTTCAGGCCATGCCGAGGCAATGGGGAATCGCTCTGTCCCGGACGCTGATGCGGATTTATTATGCATCCTCCCGATTCCACAGGGAAAACGCCATCCGCCATTTGACCCTGGCGTTGGGCAGGGAAAAAAATGAAACGGAAATCCGGCAGCTTAGCCGTGAGGTGTTTCTGCATTTTGCGACGGCCGGGGTGGACGCCATCCGCATTCCGGTCTACGTCCGGCAGGGGATTGACCGGCTGATCACCACCCGGAATATCCATTTTTTGGATCAGGTGCGGGATGAGGGCAGGGGATTTATCCTGTTAACCGGTCATTTCGGCAACTGGGAGTTGATGGGGGCTTGGGTGGCCCAGAAGAAATATCATCCCCATGTCGTGGGCACGGCTTTTTCCAATGCAAAGGTCAATCAGTTCATTGTCAAGACCCGAAACCGGGCGGGTTATGTCAATATCGAAAGAGGCCGCGCCACCCGCGGCATTATAAAGGCCCTCAAGAACGGTTATCCGGTGGCCCTCCTCATTGATCAGGACACCCGGTCAAAAGGCGTTTTCGTGGATTTTTTCGGCATGAAAGCCCATACGCCCATCAGCCCGGCGTATCTTGCCGGCGCGTTCGGCGTGCCCATCCTTCCCCTGGCCATGCGGCTGAAAAAAGACCTGACCTATGAGATCGAATGTTTTGAACCCATCCGATACGTCCATACCGGCGACAAAGAGCGGGACATGATCGCCACCATTCAGAAATGCTCCGATATCTATGAGCAAATCATCCGGCGTCACCCGGAACAATGGGTCTGGATGCACCGGCGGTGGCGCAAACAGCCGGAATGTGTGTAAACGTCGTCTCCCTCATCGCTTTTAAATGGCAAACCCATCCCGCCGCTATTCGCTTTCGATTTCATTGAGCTTCATCCTGGCCTCTTCGTTGTCCGGGTTTTCTTTGATTTCAAGAACCAGCTCGTCAATGGCCTTTTGCCGCATTCCTTTCCCGTAATACTCCATGGCCCGATAGTAATGGTGGTTGGCGGATTGTTTCGCAATTTTTTTGGCATGAATGTATTTTTCGTGAGCCACCGGGTTGTTGGGGTCAATTTTGATGGCGATTTGATAAAAGTATATTGCCTCTCCAACTTCGCCCTTGTTAAAATACGTGTCCCCCACTTTGACAGCTCCCATGGACTCTTCGATGTTCCACTGCCTCATGCTCTCCCTTTCCCGCTGCTGGAGTTCATAATCAAAGTCATTGAGTCTATAGACTTCATCAGCGCCGCCGGTCCGGTCTTGCCGGATAATGATATTGGTGTCCCCTCCGACGGCAACGCCGGAAGCGAGACCTATTATTGCCGCGGTGATGACTATGTAAAAGCTGTGTCGCGCCTTCATAATACCCTCCTGATACGTTGAATTTTACGCACGAAGTCGTCTTCCTGCGTCATTTTGATGAAATCATACCAAATGCGCGGACCAAAGGGCAATAAAAAACAAAACTCGCCGGTGCGGGACAAAAACTGAGGTCCGGATTGTCTGAGAATCGCGTTAACATGCTGTGTATTCGGAAACTTATTGACACACAGACCCTCCCGGAATATATATTCGAAACTCCAAAAATCGGTTGATCGGCTTTCCGGTTACGGTTCCATCATTATATTATAAGACAACAAAGGGGGCTGCATGCATTTTATTGAAGTTCTGATTTCCACTCTGTCGGGCTGGGTGTGGGGTCCGCCCATGCTGGTCCTGCTGGTGGGTACGGGTCTCTATCTTACCATTCTTCTTCGCGGTATGCAGTTTCGGGCCCTCCCCCATGCCCTGCGGCTTATCTGGCACAAAGAGTCTTCCTCCGAAGGCGATATCACGCATTTTGCCGCCCTCATGACGGCCCTGGCCGCCACGGTGGGGATCGGCAACATCGTCGGCGTGGCCACCGCCATTTCCATGGGAGGTCCCGGCGCGGTGTTCTGGATGTGGATGACCGGGCTTGTCGGGATGGCCACCAAATACTCGGAAGCCGTGCTGGCGGTCAAATACCGGGAAAAGGGACCCTACGGCATGCGCGGCGGCCCCATGTATTATCTGGCGAAAGGTGCGGGCTTGCCGAAACTGGCGTGGATGTTCGCCCTGTTCACCGCCCTGGCCACCTTCGGCATCGGCAATATGACCCAGGCCAATGCGGTTGCCACCATTTTTAAATCCACCTTTAATGTCGAACCCTGGCTCACCGGCACGGTGCTGATGACGATGACCGGGCTGGTGATATTGGGCGGCATCCGGACCATCGGACGGTTTACCTCCCTGCTGGTGCCCTTCATGATCATCGGCTACGTGGGCGCGGCCCTGCTGGTGCTTGCGCTGAATATCCGGGAGATTCCCCATGCCCTGTATCTGATTTTTTATCATGCCTTCACACCGTCCGCAGCCATGGGCGGGTTTGCCGGCGCGGGGGTGGCTGCGGCCATGCGTTTCGGCATTGCGCGCGGCGTGTTTTCCAATGAGTCGGGCTTAGGTTCGGCCCCCATTGCCGCGGCGGCGGCAAGGACCAATGATCCGGTCAAGCAAGCCCTGGTGAGCATGACCCAGACCTTTATCGACACCCTGGTGGTCTGCTCCATGACGGCACTCGCCATTCTCACGGCCCCGGACTGGCTGCAGGGCGTTGCGCCGGGCCAGTTGACCAGCGCCAGTTTCGGCTCCACCCTGGGACACGCCGGTGTCATGATTGTCGCCCTGGCCACCGCGCTTTTCGCCTATTCCACACTGATCGGCTGGAATTATTATGGTGAAAAGGCCATTGAATACCTGGCGGGACCGGAGGCGGTCCGCCCCTACCGGGTGGTGTTTGTCTGCATGGTGGTTGTGGGGGCCATGATGAAGCTGGAATTCGTCTGGAATTTTTCCGACCTCATGAACGGCATGATGGCCATTCCCAACATCATCGGCCTGCTGCTGCTGTCCCGTGTGGTCAAAGAAGAAACCGTCCGCTATTTCAAGTGGTGAAACACTGCCGGCCGGTCATTGCGGATTTATATGAAAAAGGACTTTTTTAACCACGGAGAGCGCAGAGGACACAGAGATTGCGGTTGTTTATAATAATTTTACTCTGTGCTCTCTGTGGTATTTTATGTGAAAATAAAAAATTAAAATTTAATTCAAATAGTTGTATCTACGACAAGCTTTGTTGGCGGTTGCATTCCTGCCAGCAACGGGAAAATAATGCAAACCAAGCTCCCCCTCCGCGCCCCAGCGTCTCCGCGGGAGAAAAAAATCTCGCGCAGAGGCGCCCGTGGGGTGTGTCGGCTGCGATATTAAAATTTATAATTTAAATCAAGGTGATAGGTTTTGGCGTCCTGATCGAGGTCCCGTTCAATGGCTTCATACAGGTAAGCGGTTGCGTCCACGGAGCAATGTTTGGTCAGGGCATAACCCAGGCCGACTTTAAAACCTTTCACATCCGTTGAGTTCAGTTGGCTGCCGAAATCAGCGTCTTTCATGCCCTGCTGAACCGAGTCGGCCCCGATTTCCGCATATGCGACGCCGAATTTGACTTTATCGATCTTGGTATCCACACCTATGACCCATCCCATATTTTCTTCTTCCGGGTCCAGACCGCCGCCAAGAACGCTCTGGCCGGGTTCCCCGCTGGCGCCCATGTTGTAGAACACCTGCGCATAGGGTGAAATTTTGGCCATATCGGTTTTAATGTCGCCGGCGGCGTATAAATCGATGATCTGATAGGTGTAGTCGCTGTCCAGGCCGAGTTCTTCAAAATCAATGTAATCATCCACCTGATGGTAATCGTAAAACGAGAGGGCGGCGATGGCCACATCCGTTTTGGCGCCGATCTGGATGGCTTCCATTTGCGCGATGTCCTTGTCCGCGTATCTTACCTGGTAAAATCCGGCGGTGACGAAAGCGGGGTCGAGATCAGCCGTAGCAGTGAAACCGGCCGGACGCATATCACTGTCCCAGAGTGCCCAGGTGGTTTTATAGGGATTTTTCTGCTGGCCGGCCAGGAACTTGAATTTGTCCATGTTGTGTTCCGCATACGCATAATCCAGCCGGATATCGCCGGTTTCAAATATTTGTTCTTCGGACCAGGTGTCGTTGGTGGATGTGCCGTCCAGTCCGCCTGTGGCAAGGCCCGCAGCAATTTTCCAGTTTTCATCGGGGTTGTTCCATGTCATACCCATCAAAAATTTGGTGCGCAAACGGTCTGCTGCATCTTCGTCCGGCGTATCTTTTTCAGCATGTTCATAGCGGAGGCGAAGTTCACCGTTGATGTCCAGGCCTTTTAAAAAGTCGCTGGCGTTCACCGGCGCAGGCGGCGCATCGCTCTCTGTTGCTGCAACAGCAGACAACGGCAGGCATATAACCATGCCCAGAAGAAGGATCATGGATGTTAAAACGATTTTTACCTTTTGTTTCATTTTTTTCTCCTTAAGTTGATGATAAATAAAAAACATGGGTGTTTTGATGGTCACGTTTCACTGCACAACTGTTTTTACTGAATTTGTTGACGCTAATGTAAATGTGTTGTGTGAATGAATTATGTCGGTTGTGTGAAGAAAAATCGAAGCCTGTGTTACAAAATGGTGACGGCGCCCCGGCCCGGATCTGGCCCGGCGAGAATGGTCATTGAAACACGGCTATTAATAATGATAAAAACCCGGATAACCGTTTACTTGGTTTTTATATCGGAAAGGGGGCATCATCCAATCATGATGCGACTGCAAAAATATTTGTCCGCTGCCGGGGTTTGTTCCCGGAGGCGCGGCGAGGAACTCATCAGCCAGGGGCTGGTGAAAGTGAACGGGGAAGTGGTCACCCAGCCGGGGACCACAATCGATCCGGAAACCGACCGGGTGGAAGTGGCCGGGCAGGAGGTCCGGAAAAGCACGGCCCTGGTGTATATCATGCTGAACAAGCCCAGGGGGTATATTACGAGCAGGAGCCATCGCGGGGAGAAAATCGTGTTCGACCTGGTGGATGCGGATGAGCGCTTGAATCCCGTGGGACGGCTCGACAAGGATTCCACAGGTCTGCTCATCCTGACCAATGACGGGGAACTGCACAACCGGCTGATCCATCCGACCTTTGACCATGAGAAGGAATACGAGGTGACGGTGGCAACCCCCCTTGACGACCGGGCCCTTGCAGCCCTCAGGGCCGGGGTCGTGTTCGACGGTCAAAAAACCCGGCCCGCAACCGTGACGCGCCTGGGGGACCGGATGTTCCGGATTGTTTTAAAGGAAGGCAGAAAACGGCAGATCCGGCGCATGGTGGAGGTCATCGGCAACCGGGTGACGGCCCTTCACCGGGTCCGTATGTCCACACTGCATATCGGCGATCTGAAAACAGGCCGGTGGCGTTATCTGACCCCGAAGGAAATTTCAGTGCTGCGGGCGGCTTCTGGCATACCGGCGGCTGCCGGGGGGAAGGAAAACCCCTGATGCTTCATTTTTTTATCCGCAATTTATGGAAAGGGGCCTTGTGAAACTAAAATTTTTCGTGATCCTGATGTTCGTCCTTGCCTTGGCATTTATTGCCGCCGTCATCATTCCCAACTGGAATAAACACATCATTTTCCTGTCAACCGGGGAAACCATCGAGGCGGATAAAACCTGGGCGGTTTTGGATGAGGTGTTTTACGAAAAAGGGGAAGGCACGCTTTTTACGGTCAAGGCTGATGCGGTGGATGAAATCGTGAGCGGCGGTTTTTCCGGGATTGATGACTGGAAAATCCTTATTTTCCGAGTAATTGAAACCCGACAGGGGGTGTTCGGTATCCTGATGAGTAAAATCCCCTGGCTTGTTGGTCTGGCGATTCTCTGCTTGTCCGGCATCATGCTCCTGATCCGGTCTATTTTATTAAAAAAAGCCCGCGCAAAAGAAAAAGATGATGATGGCTTGTTCATGATTTCCATATCCCCCCAGGTGCCTGATTCGGAAAAGATCATTCTTTTCTTCCTGAATATGTATCTGCTGCAATTGCAGGCGAAACGGACCGACAGATACCACTACCGGCTGACTGATAAGAATGGTCCTTTAAATACAACAGTTTACGATTTGCGTGTCAATATCGACGGCCAATGGCAATCCCGGAGAATATCCCTGGGGCGCATCGGCGAAGACAGCGGCGCCCGGAGCAAATGCTTTTATGTCATCTTTGACGATCATTTTGTCATTAAGATTCCGCCGGAACCGGTAAACGATTTCAGCGAATACATTGAAAGCATACGGGCCGACAAACGCATTGCCGATATTCTGGCCCCGCGGGAATGCCTGGTGCCCCGATTGTCCATCGTGCTTGAAAAAATCCCCTTGTTTGCAAAACTCATGGATGAATTAACGGGTGACGATGAAACCAAATGCATTGAGGTGCTGAACGCCCGCCCGGAATTTCAGGATTTTCTTAAAAGAGGCGGGAGCTTCGCCTTTTATATGGATTTGTCGAAATATTTTTTTCTGGGCCATATTTTAAATGAATGCCATGATACCGGTGATGCCGCTGCAAAAGAGCTGCAAAAATATCAGGACATGATATGGATGCCCGAAGCCTTTTCCGACAGGTATGGGGACGCTGCTTCAGATCTTTGCCTTGAGCTCCAGAATCTGTTTAATCGTTTCAGTGACGAGCTGAAAGACGATGCTGCTCCGACGTTTCAGAAAAAAGCCTGGTTTGCAAACATTTTCCAGGCCGGGAAATCCCCGGTAAATCCTGAAAAAATGCCGGCGGATGCGGAAGCTGCCCTGAACCGGATAAGAAGCCGGCATGCCGATACGCTTAACGCCTATCGCAAACTATTGCAAAGATCCGCCGGGGAACAGTCCTTTAAACAGAACCTATCCAGGATACAGGGTATCGGTTCCCGGCTGGTGGAACTGTTGGCATGGCTGTTTTTTAAAAATATCGCCATCCGCGACCTTAAACCGGATAACCTGCTGGTCGCCGGTGATCCGTCAAAATATCCCCAGTTTTTAACGTCTGCGGAGGATTTTGAAATCGGGCTGATCGATGTCGAAATCGCCGCATATGTCGGTGGGGACAGCAATCACATGGATCAGCCGAAACTCGGCTGGACGCCGTTTTATGCGACGCCGTCCCACATGTTTGTCAATGAGGTTTTAAAGGAATTATTTGACGATCTTTCATATATTTACAAGCTCCAGGACTGGTACGCCATCGTGGCGATCATTTATCAGGCGGTTATGGGTGAAAAATTATTCGAGAATACCGCAGGATTGATGGTTTCGCTGGCCAGGGAACTGCCTTTGCATTTCGGCGACCGGTTAAAAATGACGGCGTTTGCAAAAAATTCCAGTGCAAGGTTCTGGAAAAACGCCACCAGTGAATTTGAATCAAGGGTAAAGGAAAATGCGGCCGCCTTAAAAGCGGTCAATATCGAAATCTTTGATAACGCAAGTGAAATGTTTCAGATCGCCGCCGGCAAATCCGGACGGGAAACTGTCCGGCGGCAACTTGCCGGAATGCATTCCGGGGTATCGGTTTATCATCTGATGACCTGCATGTTTCTCCATATCCGGGAAATCATGAACCGGCCGCAATGGCAGGAGACGGCTGCTCAGTCGCAACCCCAATCCCCAGGCAACGACCGGTCCCATGAAAAAACACAGGTATTGTGATCCGGGCAATGCCGAGCGCTGAGGCATCCAGTCTCTCCAAACAGGCTCAAAGAAAATCGCACCAACAGAAAGGAAATCCATCATGTTTCGAAAGCACAGTGAAAGCGGATACGCACCGGCCATTCCGGGAATCGAAATGAAGACACTTGCGTATGGGGAAAAGACATTGATGTCCGAGTTTATTCTGAAAAAAGGCAGTTGGTTGCCGCAACACGCCCATCCTCATGAACAGACCGGCTACCTCGTCAAAGGCCGGATCAGGCTTTCCATCGGCCCGGAGACAGTTGAGGTGACTCCCGGTGACAGTTGGAGCATTCCGGGGGGTGCGGAACATGGTGCGGAAATTCTTGAAGATTCGGTGGCCATTGAAGTGTTTTCACCCGTGAGGGAGGATTATCTGCCGGAAAAAGAAGATCGGCAATAGGCGGCCCGGCCTGCATCAAAACAGTTGAAAATACAACATTTTATTTGGCATGGGGTGTTGTTTTCCCGCAAACCCGGATGCTTTTTTTAATAACCACCATCCATCAGGCTCACAGCAGTCCGAACGTTTCTCCAGAAAAAAATTGGCGGTCCGATTCAATACTGCCGTCACACTACCCACAAATAATCGTTCCTCTGATTCGTCATTAACCTGGGCTTTTCAATAGATAATATCTATCCAATCCAAAGAAAAGATAGATATTATGAATTGGACATGGCCGCTCCTTCATGGCAGTATTTTGAGCCGTTCTATACCCATCATTATATTAAATAAGGAGAGATATATGTTTCAGAAGTTGCGGTTATTGATTGTATTTATGTGTTTTGCCGCCCTGGCCCTGGCCGGGTGCAGCGATTCCAGTTCCAGCGCCCATCCCGACGTGGACCCCACAATCAAGGGATACCCCAACGGCGGGCTTCTGGCCGAAGCTCCGGATTTATCCGAATCCGGCGTGGTGATATTGGATGCCCGGAGCGCGGATGCCTATAATGCCGGACACATTCCGGGGGCACTTTCCATGCCGTGGCAGAGGTTTGTCGATTCCTCGACGAATCTCAAACCGGTGAGCGATCTGGAAACCCTGTTGGGGGCCGCCGGAATCAAACGGGATGCCTGGATGATTATCTATGACGACACCACCGCATCCTGGGGAGCGGCCGGGCGGCTGTTCTGGATGTTTGAATACCTTGGGTGCCCCAATGTCCGCATTCTGGACGGGGGCTGGGACAAGTGGAAGGCGGACGGCAATACGCCTGAAACCACCGCCCGGACCCGTAAAACAGCCAAGTTCGCGGCGATTGTCAAGGACAGTGTGGTGGTCGGCAAGGAACACATAAAGGCCCGGATGAATGACGCGGATTTCGCCCTGGTGGACACCCGAACCGACGCGGAATTCATCGGATGGCAGCTTTATAATGAAAAAAGGGGCGGCCACATCACCGGTGCTAAGCATCTTCCCTACGAAAGCTATTTTTTGGCTGACAAAACCATCCTGGACTATGCGGCCATGAAAACCCTGTTTGAATCCAAGGGGGTCACGGCGGACAAGGAAGTCGTGTCCTATTGCACCGCAGGTATCCGGAGCGCGTATGCCTATTTCATCTGCCGGTTGATGGGCTATGAAAAGGCCGCCAATTATGACGCATCCATCTGGGACTGGGCCGCCGCCGATGCTGCAACCTATCCCATGGACAAGCTGGCGAACTATCAGGCCCTGGTGCATCCTGCTTGGGTGGATTCCCTGATCAAGGGAAAGAACCCCGCGACTTATCCGGGAAACGGGTATGTTATCCTCTTCACATCGTATGCGGCCAGGTATTCAGAAAACCGGACGGATTATGTCGGAACCCCCTATGAAACAGGCCATATTCCCGGTGCGGTTTTTGTGGACACATACAGCATCGAAAACGGACCGAACTCGGAATACGGGGATGGATATCAGTTTCCTGAGGAGGGCAATGCCAAACCCATTCCGGAACTTCAGGAGTTTTTCGGGAATCTGGGCATCTCAAAGGACAAGACCGTCATTGTTTACGCGGATGACGAGATTTCCATGATGACTGCCGGGCGCACGGCCTGGGCCTTGCTACTTGCGGGAGTGAATGATGTGCGCATCTTAAACGGCAGCTATAAGGCCTGGGTCGCATATGGCGGTGCGGTTGAAACCACCCCGAACACCCCGGCCCCGGTCAATTTCGGCGGCGGAGAGGGAAATCCCCAATACCTTGCGGAAGCCGATGATTTGCATGACGTGATCAATGGCACAAAAACCGATGCCGTCATTGTGGATGACCGGGAATGGGCGGAATTCACCGGCTCTTCCAACTCTTACTATCCGTATTTTCACGAATACGGCCGCATCCCAACCGCCCAGTGGATCGGCGACTGGGTGGAAGTGGTCAGAGGGGACAACCAGTCGCTCCGGGATTTTTCGGAGGTTGCGGAAAACTGGGCTGATTCGGGATTCACAACGGATAAAACCATGTATTTCTACTGCGGCACCGGCTGGCGGTCAGGCCTGTATACCTTCTATGCCTACCTGATGGGCCGGTCGGCCGCCAACTATGATGGGGGTTGGTTTCAGTGGTCCTATTACAACAATCCCAGGGAAACCGGACACACCGACAAGCTGGTCAACGCGCAGTGGCTGAAGGAAATGATGGATAACAATAATGGCGGCAAACCGTATGTGATTGTTGAAACCGGATGGGGACCGGCCGGTGACGCATACAATGGCGGCCATATTCCCGAAGCCATCTGGGTGAACACGGATGAGATCGAATACGACTGCTTTAATGCCCGGAATGACTGGCCGGTGGATGACGGAGACCCGCCATGCTGGGACCGCAGTACCACAGCGGAAGAGGACGCCGCCAAGGGGCTTGGCCCGGATGATGCGCTGCCCCGCAACTGGTGGAACATTTATCCCGATAAGTACCTGCTGCCGGCCATCGCCTACATGGGAATCGACAAGAACACCACGGTGGTTGTTTATGCAAAGAGCGCATCCGCCGCTGCCCGTGTGCTCTGGGCCCTCATGTATGCCGGCGTGGAAGACGTCCGGTTCCTGGACGGCGGCAAAACCGGATGGACGGCCGCCGGATATGCGCTGGAGACAGTCGCCAATGTCCGGACGCCCGTGGATGCGTTTGATCCGGATGATCCGGATGATCCGGATGATCCGGATGATCCGGATCGGGTAACAGCCATTCATCCCGAATACAAGGTGTCCATCCCCTTTGTCCGCGATGTGGTGAACGGGGTTGAAACCGATGCCCTGATGGTGGATATCCGGACCTGGGATGAATATACCGGCGCAACCGCACCCTATAGTTATATCCCCACCAGCGGCCGGGTTCCCGGCGCGGTCTGGGGCAAGGCCGGAACGGGAACTTCGGGCATGGGGGATTATCTCAACGACGACGGCACCCTGTCGCCAACCAAGATTTATCCCTTCTGGAATTCCCAGGGTCTGACCACGGACAAACATCTGAGTTTTTACTGCGGCACGGCCTGGCGCTCCAGCCTGGCCTGGTTTTTCGCATACATGATGGGTTATCCGGAGATCAGCAATTTCGACAGCTCCTGGTTTGAATGGAGCATGGGGGAGGGGTCCGTTTATAGCGGGGCCAATCCGGTGCTGAATCCCATCCTGGATGAGTATCCGGATCTGCCATAGACCGGATAAACAGCGGTCTGCGCCATCCGGACCAACAGAGAAGACCAAAGGGCCGTTCAGCATGAACGGCCCTTTGTTTATAAAACGGCTGATAACGGCCTTATCCACCACCTGAAATTTTTTTTAAATAAGAGAGAATGATGAATATTGACGATCTGCTGAAGAAATCAAAAGACGGCGAGGTCTTTTCACACGATGAGCTGGCGCACATGCTCGGCTACCCGCCGGATTCCCCAGAATCTTACCGCATCATGGCCGAAGCCAATCGAATTTCCAAGGAACTGACGGGAAACCAGGCGGAAATTCATGCCCAGTTTGCCTTAAATCTTGCCCCTTGCGCCTGCAACTGCGCTTTTTGTTCCTTTGCAAAGATCAACGGGGTGTTTAAAGAGGAAACCCGCATCAGCGTTGAAGATGCCATCGCCTATGCCCGCCAGTTTGAGACGGACGGCGCAAATGCCATCTATGTCATGACAACAACATTTTTCCCGTTTTCCGCATTTATTGAAATTTCCAGGGAAATCCGGCGGCATTTGCGGCCCGAAACCGTCATGATCGCCAATGTCGGTGATCAAACCCCCCAGAATGCACAAACCATCCGGGATGCCGGGTATACCGGGGTTTACCACGCCCTGCGGCTTCGGGAAGGAAAAGACACCGATATCGCCCCGGCGGCCCGGATCAAAAGCATACAAAATTTTCAGGAAGCGGGGCTTAAGGTCGGCACCTGCGTGGAGCCCGTCGGTCCGGAACATTCCAATGAAGAACTGGCGGATGCGATCCTGTTTACCGCGTCATTTAACCCGGCCTTCAGCGGCGCGGCCCGGCGAATTGCCATCCCCGGCACCGAAATATCGAAGCGCGGCATGATCACCGAATTGCGCATGGCCCAGATCGTGGCGGTCACCCGTTTGGGAACGCCCCGCCCGGTTCTCGGCAATTGCACCCATGAGCCCTGCACTCTGGGGGGCTTTGCCGGGGCCAACCTTTTCTGGGCCGAAGTCGGCGCAAATCCCAGGGACATAAAGGAAAAAACTGAGGAGGGCAGGGGAGAAACCGTCGAAAGCTGCAAGCGGCTGTTCCGGGAATGCGGATGGGATGCTCTGACGGAACCATCCCGATTTTTTGAAAAAGGGAATTAGGCTGTAGGCGTTTAGGCTGTAGGGCGGAAGGAATGAATCATTTTTTTTTAAAACGGCCCATTCCACCACTCTAAAAGCCTACAGTCTACAGCCTATCTACCTAATCAATCACTGAAGTTTAATCAAAATCGTTCCAAAAAAGGAGGTTGCAAATGAAAAGAAGTGTTTTGATCATGTTATTTTTATCCCTGCTTGCCGGTTTTTTCGTCACCGGGTGCAATGACTCGGATGATTCCGGCACATCCATGAAAACCCTGGCAGTGGATATTTCAACAGGCCGGACAAAGGAAGGCGCTCAGAACCGCATTCTGATCGTGGACTCCCGGCCCAGCTCCGAATATATTGCGGGCCACATTTCGGACGCTTTGAATGTGCCCTATGACATGGTCGCTGAAAACGGCAAACCCCTTTACACCAATGGACATGATGCGGTCAACACGACAGCATCGGATAAGCTTGCCGACTCGTGGCTGAAGCACATGCTGGTCAATCAACTGGTGAATGATTTTGTCACAACCTATCAGGATTCGGAAATCATTTTTTACGGCAATGACGCCGGGAATGCGAAGAAAATCGCCAAGAAAATCGGATACACGGATGTGTCCGTTTTAAATGGCGCCTATGATGAGTGGCGGGCGGATCATGCGGATTTGACCGAGATGTATGCGCCCGGTGTGCTGTCGTTGGACCAGGCCGAAAAAACTTTTGAAGTCTCGGGAGTTATCAATTCGGTCAATTATGAAAACGTTTCTGAAAAAGCCACCCATCACGGCGTCGTCTATAAGGGCGGCGGGTCTGCCTGGAAAGACCTGTTGCAGGCCGATATCCCTCCGTTTTGCTTTCAGGAACTCCTGACCTATCTGGGCGCGAGCCCGGAAGGAAACATGGCGGACGGCATCTATTACGGCACGCCTGCAGAATACGGCATCAAACATACGGACGGTCAGCGGGTAAATCTTTCCGTGACCTGGGACGGGGCCGGCCGGTACTACGCCATTGAAGATCTGTTTGAGGAAATGCCGTCTGCGTTTGACCCGACGCCTGATTCTTTTACGGCCCTGGGCATGGAACCGCGAATCGGCGGAACCCGTGAATCAAACCTCCTCTGGAATCCGGGGTGCATCTACTGCCTGTATTCCTGCGTATGCGGCATCACCAGCAATGCAAAGGCCAATGAAGAAATATGGGATGCCGACGGCGGGATTTATGACCCCTACAACCTGCCGGATGACCCACGGAATTATTATGCCGGACGATATTATCCCAAAGCGGATTTACTGCCGGGGCCTGGGGAAAAGATTCGGATAAAGGTCACTGTTGTTACAAATGATGTGGCCGTCATCCCATTGGAAACCCTGGCAACCGATGTACAAAACGGAGGCACCAGCGAAGACGCCCAGAACCGCATTCTGGTGGTGGACACCCGAAGCAGTGGAAAATACATCCAGGGCCATATCAAAGACGCCCTGAATGTTCCGTACCAGATGGTTCAGGAAAACGGTCTGCCCTTGTATACCAATAATTATGACACCATCAGTACCACCGCATCCGGCAATATAGCGGATTCATGGCTGACCCACATGCTGGTCAATCAGTTCACCAACGATTTTGTGTCCACGTATGCGGATTCCAAAATCATTTTTTACGGGGACAGCAGCTATACCGTGGCGAAAGCCGCCAAAAAAATCGGGTATTCGAATGTGTCCGTTTTAGACGGAGTATATGCGGATTGGGCCGCAGACCATGCGTATCTGACCGAAATGTACGGCCCCGGCGTGGTGTCTCTGGATAAGGATGCCGGGAGTTTCGTATTCACCGGGTCCATCAACAGCGTCAATTATGAGAATGTCTCCACCCGGCCCACCCACCACGGCGTCACTTATAAAGGCGGCGCGCTCAGCTTCTACAGCTTCCTCCAGACGGACATCCCGCCCTTCTGCTTCCACGAACTGCTGGTTTATCTGGGTGTGAGCCCGGAAGGCAACATGGCGGATGGTATCTATTACGGCACGGAGGAAGAATACGCCGCTAAATTCCCGGATGGGGACCGGATCGACCTTGCCGTCACCTGGGACGGTGCCGGAAGATATTATGAACTCTCGGAATTGTTTGAGGAAAAACCATCGGAATTCCACCCGAACCCGGCTCTTTTTGAGCTTCTCGGCATGGAAGCCCGGATGGGCGGAACACGGGACTCCAACCTGCTCTGGAATCCGGGCTGCATCTACTGCATGTACGCCTGTGTGTGCGGCATCACGAGCAATGACAAAGCCAATGAGGAAACATGGTTTAGCGATGGCGGCATTTACGACCCGTTCGGCCAGCCGGACAACCCCCGGAATTATTATGCGGGCCGGTATTTCCCGAAAGCGGATCTGATGCCGGGAAAAGGCGAGCCGGTCCGGATCCGGGTGACGGTTGCGCACTGATATCCGGCGCTTTTTTATGGCTGCATGGTTCCCGTTTGGCCCAAGCGGGAACCATTTCGCTTATTTATTTTACAGGCAATGATGTTTTTGTTGAACCGGTGTAGCATTAGTGTTACACTTGCCAAAAAAGGAGGTGCAGTCATGCCGGCCAAAAACCCGAGAGTGAATGTCGTTATCGAACCGCATATTTATTCGGTTATGCTCGAAATCGCCACAGCCCAAAAGATGCCCTTATCCATGCTGGCCCGGGATCTGATCAAGGAAGCCCTTGAGCTTCGTGAGGATGCCGCCCTTGCCCAATTCGCGGATGACCGGGAAAAAAGCTTTGAGCCCGCCGTAGCGCTGAGTCATGAAGAAGTGTGGGATTGAACCGCATGCCCTTTGCTCTGCGTTATCATCCTGCCGTTCGCTCCGATGATTTGCCGTTTATTGACGAAAAATTCAAACTCCGCATCAAGAAAGCCATTGAAGACCGTCTTCAACACGCTCCGGAATTGTTCGGCCTGCCGCTCCGAAAAACCCTGAAGGGATATTGGAAGTTGCGCGTCGGGGATTACCGGGTTGTTTTTAAAATCGCCGAAACGGAAGTGTGGATTTTGGGGATTCGCCATCGCAAAAATGCCTATAAAATAATAGAAACAAGGCTCCCCTGACCCGGATTTTAATGGGTGACCCTTAAACCCTAAACCTTTTACATTCATGAGCAGCTAATGGGCTATCTCACCGCATCTGTGCAACTGATCCAATATGCGATCAAAGGAAGAAAATGGGACTATATGACCATTCACCGGCCTTCCCTTGCCCGCCTGCCGTCTTCCGTCACGATTCCGCTTCTTGCCGGACACATGAAAAAAAATCCGGCATGCCCGCCCGAAATGCAGATCATCTTGATTCACAATTATGATAAGACCTCCCTTGCGGAAAAGAGCCTGAATTATTTGGGTATTAATAATTATGTGGTTCTCCGGCCGGAAACCCATGGCCCGTGGCGTCATTCGATCAAGCTGGTTACACTGAAAAAATTCCTGGAATCGAAACAAAACAGAGGGGAATATATCCTTTATCTGGACAGCGCAGATGTTGTTTTGAGGGTCGCCCCCCAAGCCATACTGACTTATTTTCAAGAACAAAACTGCGATTTGCTGTTTTCCCGGACAGCATTTGATGTCGGTTATGAGTGCATGGAAGAAGTTAAGGAATGGAGCAGGGATGCCGCTTTAAAATCCGGCTGTTCGGTTCCCCATCTCAATGCAGGTGTTTTCATCGGCAAATCTGACTTTCTGTGGGAAGTTATAGATAACTCATTGAAATATATAACTGATAATGATTTGACACCCGCAGAATTGTCGGATCTCATAAGGCAAGGACAGCTTTGCGGGCGGTTGCCGGATTTTCCGAAAGGAATCGGAGATGATCAGGTGATCCTGCGTTATTTGTACCCGCAATTCTATCCGAGAATGAAAATCGATTACCACGGCAAATTGTCATTGCGATCAACGGTTTCATTATTTGGTAAATGGTTTTTGTGATCTGTTTTGCTGGCCTTTAAGGGGGAATCTTTTCCCGGCAGCAGGTCTCTGTAGATATCGATATGCTTCTGAATGGACTTGTTGAGTTCAAATGTGTCTTTCATGTATTGATAACCCCGTTCTCCGCGCTTGCGCCACCCATCATCTTCCAGAAGATGCCGAAGCCCGTCTTCAAAATCATCGTTTTGCGCATGATACCCGAACCGGCAGGCGAATCCATCCGGGTCCACATAGCTGAGAATGGCGCATCTGGCTGCTGCCGCTTCCTGAAACGAATTCGGGAGTCCTTCCCGGGAAGCGGTATTGATCAGTATCCAGCTTTGCTCTAGTAACCGGGCATGTTCCATTGAGCTGAACTGATCGACGAATCCGGCAAATTCCAGATTCGGCACGGAAGCATAGGCCCGCCTGAGATCCGCCTCCCACAGGATATCCCGTGATTTCCCGATGACGATGAATTTCACATGGGGGAATTTTTTTGCAAGATCAAGAAACAGCGTCGGCCGTTTCCGCCTGTCCAGGCGCGCAAGATAGCAGACGGTCGGCGATTCCGCCTTTTCCACGGACGAAGGGATTGACACCGGCGTCGGCAGAAACAGAGGGTCTTCCTTTAATTGATATATCCGCCTGACCTTGGGAACCAGATCCCGGGCTGTGGTAAATACCCCATCCATGCATTTGACGGATCGCCGGACAAATATATTGTTTTCAAACAGATAATTAAAAACCACCTGGAACCGGTTCAATGACGGCAGATCAAACTCCATTTTCCAGTCCGATAAATCCCTGGGGTCGCGGATGGTGACGATGTGCTTTTTATGAGGCAAGGCCTTCAATGCAAGATAGGAAATCAGTGACGGTTCACATGAATGGTAAAGATCGGCGTCGCACTCTTTTAAAAGTTTTTTCGCCTTCCACGGCATGTGCGGCGGAAACCCCAAGACGGTGATCCCATCCAAAGATTCTATCGGCCTCTGACCTTTTCGTTGCGGGACAACCGCGAAAACTTCAATCCCCCGCTTGACAAGTTCCCGGCCGATCGTCCGGGTCGCCTTACCGAAACCGCCATATTTTCCCCACGCAAATATTTCAACTGAAATCAGACAAATTTTCATCAATGAAACGGCCCGCACATTTGATGCAGATACGATTTATTCTGTTTTAATGGATTGTGTTTTCAGTCCCGGAACAGCCATTGGCGCGATAATGGAAAAAGCACCATATGATACCTGCCCGTTATAATCAAATCCAATTATTAAAAATCATGCCGGAATTGTTCCACAATTCTTGAATAATTATATATTGACTTTTATAAACTACATTAATATAAAAAATGACGTTTTAAAACATATATGATGATGCTGGGATATGGTTTTAAAGAATCGGAATTTTTATCGGAAGCGGAGGGAGAAAATGATCAGGCGGTGTAACGGGTGTGTGAGGATGGCGATGGTTATTGCTTTGCTGATTCTGGCGGGAACGGCGTTGGGTGCGGCAGCGGAAAAACCGGAAAATGAAAATTCCAGCGAAACGCCCAAGCAAAACGAGTCCATCCAAAATACGGTGTTCACCCTGGGGGAAATCGAAGTCATCGGGTTTGCCGAGGAAAGCAAAAATATGACCACCGAAAAGGTTTATGATGACGAAATGCGGCTCTTCAACAGGGACAATCTGGCCGATGCCGTCAATCTATCGCCCGGTGTTACCCTGTCGGAGTCAGGGGCCAGAAATGAAAAAATGATCTATGTCAGAGGGTTTGACATAAAGCACGTGCCCATATTCCTGGACGGCATCCCCATCTATGTGCCCTATGACGGATATCCGGATCTGGTCCGTTTCAGCACGTTCGACCTGTCGGAAGTGGTTGTCTCCAAAGGATTCACCTCCGTCCTTTATGGCCCCAACACCATGGGCGGGGCCATCAATATGGTTTCCCGCAGGCCCGTGAAGGAATTCGAAGCCAGCGCCGGTACAGGCTATGGATCAGGGGCGGAGTTCCGGAATTTCGCCAATTTCGGAACCAATCAGGAGAAGTGGTATGTCCAGGGGGGCGGGGCATACAGCACCAGAGACCATTTCAGTGTCGCAAACGACTTTACCCAGACGGAAATTCAGGGGGATGGCGAAAGGGTCAATTCCGGGCAGACCGACACAAAAGGGAACATCAAATTGGGGCTTACCCCGAAAGGGACCGATGAATACGCCATCAGCTACATCAACCAGCAGGGGGACAAGGACGTGCCGCCCTATACGGGGTCCGATTCCCGGGTGACGCCCCGATGGTGGCGATGGCCCGACTGGGACAAGGAAAGCGTGTATCTGAACACCAAAACTGCCGTCTGGGATCGCAGTTATGTCAAAACCCGGCTGTTTTACGACACTTTCAAAAACGCACTTTATGCTTATGACGACTCCACCTTCACCACCATGGAGAAAAAGAGTTCGTTCAAGAGTTATTACGATGATTACACCTATGGCGGGTCCATGGAGATCGGCTCCGGATTTTTGCCGGACAACCTGATAAAAGCCGCATTCCATTACAAGGAGGACATCCACCGGGAGCATAATGCGGGCAACCCGGTCCAGCATTTTGAAGACAATATCATATCAATAGGAATCGAAGACACCATTGATTTTACTCCAAAATTTTATTCGATTGCCGGTGCCGGGTATGACACGGCAAACACGGTGGAAGCCCAGGAGCTGGATTCCTCAACGAAAACGTTGAAGGATTTCCCCGACGGCGACACATCGGCCTTCAATCCTCAGGCAGGGCTTTTCTATAAATTGACGGATACGGCCACCATCCATACGTCCGTTGCGGGTAAATCCCGGCTGCCCTCCATTAAAGACCGGTATTCCTATAAAATGGGCACCGCGCTGCCGAACCCGGATCTCGACCCTGAAAAAGCAGTCAATTATGAAGCCGGTTATCAGGGGTTTTTTATTAAGGATTTTACGCTGGAGACCAATGTTTTCTACAGCGATATAACGGATTTTATCCTGCTCCAGACAGTTCCGGACCCGGATGATCCCGAAAAAACCCTCACCCAGAACCGGAATGTCGGGGAGGTCCATCAGTACGGCGCGGAGTTCGGCGTATCCGGACAAATCCTGGCATGCCTTAATGGCGGGGTCAATTACACCTATATTCATTACAACAATGAAAGCGGGCCGGATAAGCTGCTGAATATTCCCAATCACAAGATTTTCACCCATCTGCAATATCGTCTCCCGGTAACCGGATTGAGCCTTCTGGGTTCCGTTGAATTCAACGGGGACCGGTACAGCTCCTCCGACGGGGTCCGCGTGGCGGATTCCTATACCCTGGTCGCCGCCAAGGCCATTTATGAAATGCCGAAGGGCTTTTCCGTAGAAGGGGGTGTCAACAACCTCACGGATGAGAATTATGCCCTGGATGAAGGATACCCGCCAGCGGGGCGGTCTTATTTTGCGAACTTGTCATATAAATACTGATGAAGACATCGAAAGTTAAGGAGGTTGCAGTGAATGCGAAATCGGAAATAAAGGAAGGCAAGCTGTCGGAACCTTTGGATAATTTTGTACTCCGGGTAACCGGAAGGGTTGCAAAACCGCTGATGCTGGGCATGGCGGATATTCAGGTGCTGGGGATGGAGGAGTTTCAGGATTTGTTCATCGTGTGCGGCACGGGCGAACCCAGAGACACCATTCGGCATTGCAGGGGCGTGCTGATGGAAAAGATCCTTCAGAAAGCGGAGGTTATCAAGGCGGAACACAATGATACCAAGAAAATGTTCATTGTGGCTTCGGCGGATGACGGCTACAAGGTCGTGTTTTCATGGCAGGAAATATTCAATACCGATATCGGCGGCGGCGTGGCGGTGTTGACCGAAAGGGACGGCAAACCCCTGGACGGAACCCAGGACCGTGTCGATCTGATTTCCGCCCGGGATTATTACGCGGGTTCACGGCATGTGAGGGATTTGCGGCATATTGAAGTGGTATTGTTCCGATAGGGGGAAGTTGCAATGAATGAGATTACAGATACGGCGTTTAAAAAACATCTGGATAATGCGGTCCAGTTTCACGGGCATTTATGCAGTGGCCAGGTGCTGGGGGTCCGGATGGCCATGGCCGGGTTGAGGGAGCTGGGCATCCGGGATTCCAGGGGGGGCGAAGGCATGGATCTGGTTATCTTTATCGAGATTGACCGGTGCATTGCGGATGCCATCATCTCCGTCACTGGCCGGACCCCCGGCAAACGCAGCATCAAACTCATGGACTACGGCAAGACGGCGGCGACGTTTGTCCATACCGGAACCGGCAAGGCCGTGAGGGTCAGCCTCCGGCCGGATTCCCATGAAAAAATCGCCGAAATGACGCGGCGACGTATGCCGGATTTGGATGAAAAAGCGGCCAATATCGAGGCATTGACCGTTATACCTGAAAAAGAACTCCTGATGACCCGGCCGGTCCATGTCGAAGTGAGGCCCCAGGACCGTCCCGGAGAGTCGCTGAACTCAACATTCTGTTCATCCTGCGGCGAGATGGTGCGGGACATGCGGGAAATTGTTTGTGACGGCAAGGCCCTGTGCCGGCCGTGCGCTGAAAACAAAGCCTATTATGAAGAAATAGGGGAAAGGTATGAGCCTGCCGTTTATTGACGAGCGCGATGCGCGGAAGCGGATTCTCCCGGTTGCGGTTTTCTGTTTTCTGGCATTGTCTGCCGTTTTATCCGGCCCTGCCCATGGCCGGGAGATCGTGGACATGGCCGGGCGCAGGGTTTCCGTGCCGGATACCATAACAAAAGTGTATGGCGCGTCTCCGCCCATGACGTATATGATCTACGCCATGGCCCCGGAATTCCTTGCCGGACTCAACCATCCCTTTACCCCGCAGGAAGCCGAGTATCTGAGGCCGGAGGTGAAAAATCTTCCGGTGATCGGCGGATGGTTCGGCCAGGGAAGAACCCCCAATCAGGAAACCCTTTTGCAGATCAAGCCCGATGTCATGATCGTCTGGACGTGGGGGAAATCGGCGGCCAACGACAAAGTTAAACAGACCGCCAGTCAATTGGGACTGCCGCTGGTTTACATCCGGATCGACCATTTGGACGATTATGCCAAAGCCTTCAGGTTCATGGGAACGCTGTTGAACCGGGAAAAACGGGGCCGGATGCTGGGCGATTATACGGAAAAAGCCCTGAAGTCCGTTGACGCCATTGTGTCCCGAATTCCAGATATAAAGAGGATAAGCGTTTACTATGCCGAAGGCATGGACGGGCAGAGCACCGAATGCGATCAGTCTCCCCATGCCGAACTGATTCCGATGGCCGGGGGAAAGAATATCTACCGGTGTGCTCCCAGGGACGGCTACGGGATGGAAAAAATTTCCATCGAACAGGTGATGCTGGTTAACCCGGAAGTGATTCTGGCTCAGGAAAAAGCCTTTGCCGGAAACGTGACAAACGATCCACGGTGGCAGAGCATCCGGGCCGTCAGAAACAAAAACATCCATTTGATTCCCCGGCTTCCCTTTAACTGGTTTGATCGGCCGCCGTCGTTCATGCGTATTCTCGGCATCCAGTGGCTGACCCACAGCCTGTACCCGGATCAATATCCCATGGATGTGGCGGCAGAGACAAAAACGTTTTACAAACTCTTTCTCGATGTGGAACTGGATGATGCATCTTTAGACATGGTGCTGGAGTGAGCATAAAGCCCCGAATCGTTTTTCCGGTTTTGGCGGGCTTGTTGATGGCGGCCGTGCTGATCTCTCTGTCCATGGGCAGATACCCGGTCAGCCCGGAAGCCATCGGCCGGTTTCTGGCCCAGAAAACCCATATCCTTCACTCCCTGAATTCCGAGGCGTTTGAAACCATGGAAACGGTGCTGATTCATATCCGGCTGCCGCGTATTATGAGCGCCATGCTGGTGGGGGCTGCCCTTGCCGTTTCCGGGGCCGTGCTCCAGTCCATTTTCATCAACCCCCTGGTGTCTCCCGAAATGCTCGGCATTCTGGCGGGCTCATCTTTCGGGGTGTCTCTGGGAATGGTGCTGTCCTCAAGCTGGATTGCGGTCCAGATCAGCACCGCCGGTTTCGGCATGCTTGCGGTAGGCGTTGCCATCGGGATTGCCGGATTGTATCAGGGAGACCGGATTCTGCTGCTGGTATTGGGGGGCATCATCAGCAGCTCGCTTTTCAGTTCGTTGTTTCTGATGATGAAATACTTGGCTGACCCCTACAACCAGCTTCCGGCCATTGTTTACTGGCTCATGGGGGGATTTTCCCTGGCGGACCCCAAAACCGCGGCCGTCCTGGCCCTGCCCATTACCTTAGGTATTTTTATCCTGCTGTTGCTCTCCCCGTATCTGAATATCCTGTCCATGGGAGAGGAAGAAGCCGGATCGCTGGGGGTCAATGTGCCCGCGCTGCGCATGACCTTCATCCTCGTATCGGCCGTCATCAGCAGTTTGACCGTGGCGCTGTGCGGCATCATCGGGTGGGTGGGGCTGGTGATTCCCCATATCGCCAGGATGGTTGCCGGGCCGGACAACCGATTGCTGCTGCCGGTTTGCGTTTTCATCGGCGCGGTGTTTCTTCTGGCGGTGGACAATGTTTCCAGGATGCTGTTTCCGGTGGAAATCCCCATCGGCATCCTGACATCGATCCTGGGCATCCCGGTCTTTGCAGTGATATTGAAAAATTCCGGAAAAGGATGGGGAAAATGGAGCTGATCCGGGCGGAAAATATCTCCTTTGCCTATTCCGGCGCGCCGGTGCTGGCGGATGTTTCCCTGTCCGTCAGGCGGGGGGAAATCATTTCCCTCCTGGGCCCCAACGGCAGTGGCAAGACCACGCTCATCAAGGTGATGCTCGGCATATACCAGCCCCGGTGCGGCGCGGTTTTTTTTGAAGGCGAATCGATCCTGAAGATAGCCCCCAGGGAATTGGCCCGGAAGATCGCCTATGTCCCCCAGTTTCACCGGATGGTTTTCAGCTACCGGGTTCTGGATATCGTTCTTATGGGAAGACTGCCCCATAAACCGTTTTTCTTCCGGTATTCAAAGCATGACCGGAATGCGGCCCTCCATGCCCTGGACATGCTTTCCATATCCCATCTTAAAGACAAACGGTACACGGAAGTCAGCGGCGGGGAGCGGCAACTGATTCTCATTGCGAGAGCCCTGGCCCAGGGGGCCGATACGCTGGTGATGGACGAACCGGCCAACAGTCTTGATTTCGGGAACCAGATTCGGCTGCTGGATGAAATCAGCAGGCTGGCGCAAGAGGGGTATACGTTTATCAAATCCACCCACTTTCCCGACCATGCGCTCTGGATCGCGGACCGGGTGATCATGTTGCAGGGCGGAGCTGTTATCGCGGACGGCAAGCCGGATGACATCATAAACGACGAATCCATCTGCGATCTTTACAATACCCGGATTTCCATCATCCGCATCAATAACGGGGTGAGAACCTGCATTCCCTGTTCGATTCTTGGAAAGAAAGGTTACACATCATCAAGAGGAGGTTGAAATGCCCACGTTGAGTGAAGAAATTGTTGCGGAAGTCCGAAACCGTTTCGCGTCCTTAAACGGCCTGCCCAACATTCGCATGGTGGCGATATCGCTTGGGTATACCTTTGTGGAACTGGAGGGCGACACCATGGGGGTGTGTTTCACCCCCCGGTCCGAAGCTGCGTCCTGTTCGCATTACCCCAAGGCCGGCACGCTTGCAAAAAAACATATCCTTGAACTGACGGAACTGATGCTTTCCCCGCATCCCCTGGAAAAAAGCGTGGGGATCGCGGCTGTCAATGCGGTCTCCCAAATCATCATGGACTGCGAGCCGGAAAAATACCGGTTTGCAAAAACGGATTTTCTGGATCTTTTGCCTTTCGGCGGCGAGCGGCTCAAAGTCGGCATGGTGGGAAATATCGGCCCGTTTGTTCCGTTTCTGCTTGGGCATGCGTCTTCCCTTGTCATCGTCGATGATAATCCCGCGTTGCAGCCCGGAATTCAACCGGCAATTCAGAATAAGGGTTACACCATCAGCAGAAATATCGAGGATTTGGCGGATGCGGACGTGCTGATCATCACCGGATCAGCCGCGGCTGTGGGGGATTTCGACCAGGTCATTGCGTGTGCAACATCGGCGCGGTTTATCGGCGTGGTGGGGCCGTCGGCGGGATGGCTTCCGGACCCGGCTTTCCGGCGCGGGGTCCATGCTGTTGCGGCAACGAAGATTATTGATGTCCCCGGCGCTCGCCGCGCCATTCTGGAGGGCGGCGGAACCCCGCATTTTATCGGTTGCGGCCGCAAATATACCTTGACGTGTCCGGGAGATTCATAACATATATATAACATACGGATATTTAAATACCAAAAGGCATGGAGGCCCCATGGAAGACACCAGGGACCGGGTGATTTGCAACCTTAAAGCAGCCCGAACCCGCAAAAAGATGTCCCAGAGTGAACTGGCGGAGCGGGTGGGTATTAAGCGGCAGGCCATTTACGATATGGAATCCGGCCGTTATATGCCCAATACCCTCATTGCGCTTCGGCTGGCCAAGGAACTGGATTGCCGGGTGGAGGATCTTTTCATTCTGGATGCGCCTTCGAGTGGTCACCCCGTCACCCTGGCGGAAAACACCGGTGAAGCAGGTTGCAGGGTCTCCGTTGTCCGCATCCGGGACCGCCTCGTCGCCTATCCCATGGACGATAAATGGCTGCATGGCGACGGGTTCCAGGCCGCCGACGGCACGGTGGGCAAGGACGGCGGCAAGGTTCACCTGCTTCAGGCCGAGGATGCCTTAAAAAAAAATATTCTGCTCATGGGCTGTGATCCGGCATTCGCCCTGCTGAGTTCCCATGTTTCCCGCCGCGCCGGAGATACCCGGGTTTATTGCCGTTTCGCCTCAAGCCATGCGGCGGTAAAAGCGCTGGCGGCGGGCCGGACACATATAGCGGGAACCCATCTGCACAATACGGACGCGGCGGAATCCAACATTTCCCTGGCGGAAAAAATGCTGACCGGCGCGAAAGTCATGGTGTTCGGTTTTTCCACGTTTGAAGAAGGGCTGATGGTGGCGCCGGGAAATCCCCACGGCATCCGCACCCCAAGCGACCTGGCAAAGGGCGGTATCCGGCTGGTTAACCGGGAGGAAGGGGCAGCCCTTCGGGTATTGCTGGATGATTGTCTGGCCCGTGCGGGTGTGCCCACGGATGCCGTCACAGGCTACGGCCATCTGGTGGCAAGCCACAACCAGGGAGCCCGGATGGTGACATTCGGTCTGGCGGACGCAGCTTTGGGATTGCGGGCCGTGGCCGTGGCCAATGGGCTTGATTTTGTTCCCATCCAGGCGGTTCGCTGTGATCTGGTCATCCCCTACGATTTCCTGGACCTTCCACCCATAAAAATTCTTCTAGATGTCCTTCAGACCCATGCGATGCGCAAGGAACTGGCGTCCCTTCCGGGCTATGATTCCTCCTGCACCGGCAAGCTCATCGGGGAGGTCAACAGCAGATTTTAGAATTTGTCCCACTCTCTAAAGGCCGCACCAGGTGATCACATTATCGATGGGCTCCCGCCGGCTCTCCACCTTGTTGGCGGGAAAGTCAGGGTCAGCGTAGCCAATGGCGATGGCTGCCATCAGGCGTTTTGTTTCCGGAATGCCGGCGTGCTTGCGCAGCACATCGCTATAGGTGATGCCCTGGTTCTCAACACAGGTATGGAGCCCGAAATCGAGTGCGGCCAAGCAGATGTTCTGCATGACAGCCCCCACATCCAGATACGTCCCCTCAATGGGCAGGGATTTTTCAGCCACAATAATAATGGCGGCAGGGGCTTCGAAATAACGAAACCCTCTTTCCACCCAGGCGGCGCGTTTTACCTTGTCCTCGCGCTGAATATCCATCAGGCTGAAAAGCTGTTTGCCGATTTCAACCTGCCGCTCACGGAAGACACTGCCCTTGGGCCTTTCCACCAGGATATGGTGCATTTCGACTGGCGGCATTTCGAAATTTCTGACCTTTTCCACATTGTCCGTCCGGATTTTATCCAGTGTTTCACCGGCCAGCACATAAAATTCCCATGGCTGGGTATTCTCGGCTGAAGGCGCTCGGGCGGCAAGTTCAAGAATTTCTCTTAAGGTTTCTTTCGGTACGGCTTGGGGCTTAAAGCGTCTGATGCTTTTGCGTTTCCTGATAGCGTCCTGAAGTTCCATTTCATCTCCTTTTTATTAATGCTGCGATTGCTGCATTCATTTTCAAAAGCTGCCTTGGCGAGCCTGCTTCATAATATTTTAATAAATATCCTCCTGCAGGGCCGGAGAGTTAGCTATTTTTTAATTATTCCCCCTCCAAACTCAAGATAAATTTTTGGGTAAGCAGGGAGGTATAAACCAGGGCTCAAATCTTTAGTGCGGCCGGGCAGCATGACATAATCCTTCTTTATTCAATAGGTTAAAAAAATGATTGTGTGATAATCCCTTTTTTTTCGGGCAAGAAAGGGGTCCGGCGGCATTTTATGGTGATGACGTCATCAGTGAAGGGGCAGGATAAGGAATGCAAAATTTATTCTTGACGCTATTACGGTTATCGTTTACGGTTACCGGTAAAAAGGGGTGAGCATGGATAAAAAACATACCAAACCGCTGCAGCGGGAAATACTTTTGTCTTTCTGGAAAATTCACATTCTGCATCATGCGGATGAAAGGCCGGTGGTGGGCCAATGGATGCTGAAAGAACTGCGAGGTCACGGATATGACGTGAGCCCTGGAACGCTATATCCCATCTTACACCGGATGAACGAACTGGGCTGGCTGAAATGCAACGTGGACCCTGCGGCCGGACCACGCTCCCGGAAAGAGTATACGCTGACCGCGACCGGACGGGAGATGCTCGCGATTTTGCGTGATCAAATACAAGAACTGTATCAGGAGGTGGTTCGCGGTGAAGAAAAAAGAGAGAGCAATAAGGAGTGAGCAATAAGGAGTCATGATGATATCTTTTTTTATTGTCGCAGTTTCGGCGTTGAGCGTTTCCGCGCTGACCCTGTATTCCGGCTTCGGACTGGGGACGCTGTTGATGCCGGTGTTTGCGGTATTTTTTCCGGTGGAGATGGCGGTGGCGGCGACCGCTATTGTTCACGGCGCAAACAACATATTTAAAATCGCCGTTGTGGGACGGCATGCAGACCGGTCGCTGGTGATAAAGTTCGGTGTGCCTGCCATCGGGGCTTCAATGGTCGGCGCTGCGGTCCTCGGATATGTTTCCGGTTTCGGAAACCTGGCGACGTATGCCATCGGACCAAAAACAGCGGTCATCACCCCCGTCAAACTGGTCATGGCTGCGCTCATGTTTGTTTTTGCCTTGTTTGAGCTGGTGCCGTCGCTTCGGGATCTCCGCTTCGACAGAAAATATCTGTTTCTGGGGGGCGCGCTGTCCGGTTTTTTCGGCGGAGTGTCCGGCCACCAGGGCGCATTGCGGTCCGCATTCCTGGTCAAGGTGGGCGTGTCCACCGAAGCTTTTGTCGGCACCAACGCCGTCATCGGATTCATGGTGGATATGGCAAGGATTATGGTTTACGGCTTTATTTTTTTCCTGACGCCCGCGGCGAAAGTACTGGAGGCAGGCAATTGGCTGCTGGTGGTGATTGGCATTGTCGCGGCGTTCATCGGGGTGATGGCCGGAAAGCGGTTTCTGCACAAAATTACAATGCAAACGGTTCAGGCCCTGACCGGAATTTTACTGATTGGGATCGCCGTTGCTTTAGGAGCGGGCATTTTATGAAAACATCGGGTTTTGTGAAGTGTTTTTTTAAATTCAACATCACACTCCCAAATCAATATCGGCCTTTTTAAAAAAAGAGATATTCATGAAAAAACCCGTGACCCACCCGTTAAAGATCATTGGACAGGGCCTGCCCCTGTGGATGCAAATGACAGCCAAACTCCCGTTCCTGTTTCTGTTTGCCTCAGAGTCCGTTACTCCGGGGCGCAACCGCCGGATGGCGGACCCATCTTCAAAATGCCGGTCCGTGTCCGTGATTATTCCCACGCTGAATGAGGAACAACACATTCTCCGGTGCATCCGGTCGGTTTCCGGGAACCGGTATGTAGACGAAATTATTGTTGCGGATGGCGGGTCATATGATCAGACCCGGCGGCTGGCCCGGCAGGCCGGGGCGCGGGTGATCGTTTGGGACAAGCCGGTTGACGGTGGGGGAGGGCGCGGCGGTCAGATTATGGCCGGGCTTTTGATTGCCCGCGGGGATGTGGCGGCGATTCTGCACGCGGACGCCATTGCGCAGAAAGGGATATTTGATCGGATGATCAATGTGCTCAATCGTGATCCGAATGTCATCGGCGGGTCTGCCGGGTGCCGGTTTGATACGCCGAAATTCCGGTTCCGGCTCCTTGAACTGGCCAATGATTTCCGGGCCGCGTTTTTAAAAATCAGCTTCGGGGACCAGATACAGTTTTTTCGCAGGCAGCCGGTGGTGGATCGCAATCTTTTCCCCGCCATTCCCCTGATGGAGGATGTGGAATTGTCCATCAGGCTGCACCGGCTGGGAAAACAGACGTTTCTGTTCAGCGGGGCCCTGGTTTCCACCCGGCGATGGGAGAAAGCCGGATTCCACAATGCGTTGTGGGTGATCGGCCATGTATGCGGCTACCTCATCCGGCGTCTGTGGTCGGTTCCGGATACCGTGGCGTTGTATCAAAAATATTATAACAAGACGTAAATAAGGGATAAAATTACATTTTTCCCGTTTTCCGGCGGTTCTCGCCCTGGGGGTGGTTTTAGTGGAGACATATGTCTCCACTAAAATCCGGATGCTCCGGCCTATTCAGTTTCCGCACTATTTGGATTTAAATCATTTATTATCAATGATATATCATAAGTGTGGAGGGGATAGATGTATCAGCAGCAGGGGTGACTGGCGGTATTTTCGGGATGTATATTATAAGCTGAAGTTTCCCCAAAAAGCGTCATGCCGCCATGCGTAGTAGTACGGCTATTAGAGAATTAACGACGGATTTTTGTGGTACTGGGAAAAGACTACTAAAATTATCGTCCAATGCCGCTTCCG
>JBAQUK010000117.1:0-1593 GCA_049297455.1 Desulfosalsimonadaceae bacterium
GGAGATATGCTTGTGAAAGCCTGATTCCAAAGGAATTGACAAAAGAATACCTCCCTGTGCGCATCCGCGCAATTTTAAGCAACGCTGGTTGGTTACAGCGAAGTTGTTTTTGGCAGGGAGGTGCATAAAAATATATCAGGATTCTCGATCAATGTCAAATAACTAATAAATTCAATATTTTAAAGTGCTAGACTTTTTGCTTGTAATTCAGTATGTTACGGGCACGCCCGGCAGTTAATTTTTAACTGCATGGAGGTGACCTGTGAACTACAGCAACTTTTCAAACTGGATTTTAAGACAAATCAATGCTTTAAAACTTCGAAACCCGGTTATTACGGTATATCTTATTTTTCTTATGGCTTCTTCAAGAAAACACACGCTAACTGCTGCGGCACTATTTTCCGATTCATCCAAATCCAGATTTCATTATTTTTTGAAGGATCACTCTGAATCAGCCACTTATGCTTTATCCGCATTGTCAAAAAAACAGGCACGCCAATTTTCTAAAATCAATACGGGATTGTCTTCCTGCAACCTGCCCTGGAATATCGCCATCTCCATTGATGCCACAATCCAAAATCGGTCAAGTCTGCATACCGATAATTCTAAACGGTTTAACCATGGCAAAGGCTTTGTTGTCGGCCATCAATGGACAAATATTGTTTTGCACATTAATGATCACGTGATTCCATTGCCTCCGATCCCTTTTTATACCAAAAAATACTGCAAACAAAACAAGATTAAATACCAAACTGATAATTCACGCGTCGCCGAATATCTCCGTCAGTTGTCTCTTGAAGAATATATCGGTTCTTATGATCCTGAAAAAGTTGTTGTTCTTGCTGACAGCGGTTATGATGATCAAAAAATTCAAAAAGCAATTGCCGATAAAAATTGGCAATTCATTATCGCTTTAAAATCAACAAGAGGCGTAAAAACTGAAAAAGCATATCACACAACAAAAAAAACAGAGGGCTGGAAATCAGTAAACGTAACCTTCAAAAATAATCGCAAAATCGGGTGGCAAACCATTCGTGCGCCAAAGAATGGTGGAAAAAAGAAGTGGATGGAATTCCGCACCAGACAGATCACAGGCTATCTCAAGAACTTCGGGAAAGCCCAACTGATTTGTTCGCAATTTAAAACAAAGTCCAAAGGGACAAGAAAACACCTCGCATGCAATGATTTGAAGGCAACCCCCAAACAAATCGTTATTGGCTATCGACTTCGATGGGCAATAGAAATATTTCATAAAGAAATAAAAATGTTTCTGGGGTTTGAAGACGTATCGGCCAAGCATTTCAGTTCTGTCATCTCACATGTTCACTGGGTTTATTGCGCTTACATTCTAATGAATTCGTCTCCACCAGGATTTCCTGTTGGGATGAAATCAATGGCGGAGAAACAATTGATGGTCAACAAGATCATTGAAAAAAAAGAGCTGTCCGCTGTGAACCAGCTTTTAACGCAAGTTAAAGGACCGCAACGATTAAAATCCCTTATCCAGAAGGCTCTCAACGGCAGTAGTACCGTAGGATCTCATGCAATATGCGGGTTTGCTGGGATTTAATTTTTTTTTATTTAACATTTAAG
>JBAQUK010000118.1:0-2900 GCA_049297455.1 Desulfosalsimonadaceae bacterium
GATCGAGGTGTATTATGCAGGTAGTCGTGAAAAAGCCCCATATTAGGATTGATGGTGAAATCACCCTTCCCCTGGTTGATTATCTCCGGTCCGAATTCGGCGATATTGAGATCATAGAGAATGAAGATGACGAACTGGTTGAAGTTGTCGCCAGCGATTGGTATCGGTCCATTCGTGCAACCATGCAGCCCGGCGATAATATGCGAATATATCGCAAGATTCATAAATATACCCAGGCTGAGTTGGGGAAAAAATTGGGTAATTTCACCCGGCAAAATATCTCAAACATGGAAAACGGGCATCGCCCGATAAGCAAGGCTGTAGCAAAAAAACTGGTTGAACTTTTTGACGTTTCCATTGAGAAATTTCTGTAAAGGCGGGGGCCAAACCTTGATTTGTGATTAAAGATCAAGGGGGTAATGTGGACAATATGGAAAGCCGGTCGTGGCAATGAGCCTGGCCGATGTAGGGGAGGGCTTTACGCCCTCCCGTTTCGGGCGGGAATGAACCCCGCGCCCGAAACGGGACATCTGCATAACCGAATGAAGGAAAATGTAACGACAATGTCAGTGCGTTGTGTTATGATCGATAAAATCAAAAATAAGAAGCAGGAGGTTATGTTATGGCCACATTAACTGGTGTCACCACCAGGCGCGAGACGTTGAATATCCGTATTAAACCGGAGGAACGGAATCTTATCGACCGTGCGGCGCGGCTGCGCGGCAAGAACCGGACTGATTTTATTTTGGATGCCGTTCGATCGGCGGCGGAAGAGGCCCTTTATGATCAGGCGATCATCTCGGCTGATCCGGAAGCCTATGCGAAGTTTCTTGCGCGGTTGGATATGCAACCTTGCCCTGGTGATGGTTTGCGCAAGACGATGAAGACCCCTGCGCCGTGGGAGAAGGCATGATCCTTTCCGCGCCGGAATTGCTGTCGGATAGCCATCACCTTGACGAATTCACGTCCGGCTTGGACAGTCTGGATACATGGCTCAAGCGCCGGGCAAAGAAAAATCAGTCAACAGGAGCGTCGAGGACTTTTGTTGTCTGCGATAGCAAGCGTGTTGTCGCCTATTATGCGCTTGCATCCAGTGTGGTTTCTGTTGTTGAAGCACCTGGCCGATTTCGGCGAAATATGCCCGATCCTGTTCCTGTCGTCGTTCTCGGGCGGTTGGCGGTGGACCGTTCTTTTCAGGGCAAAGGGATAGGGCGAGCGCTGGTCCGTGACGCCGGGTATCGGGTTATTCAAGCCGCCGACACGATTGGTATCCGTGGCCTAATAGCACAGGCTGCCTCTATCCAGGCAAAAACATTCTACGAACATATTGGTTTCGACGTCTCTCCGCTTGACCCGATGACACTCATGATCACTTTGGCGGATTTGAAATCGTGTTTATGAAAATTTGAGGTCAAACCTTGATTTGTAATTAAAGATAAATGGAAAGCCGGTCGTGGTCATGATCCCGGTCAATGTAGGGGAGGGCTTTATGCCCTCCCGTTCCGGGCGGGGCTAAACGCCTATATCAACCCGCTTATTTTTGCCGACGATAACGGGCGCGTCCTCGGATACGATAACACCCATGATTTCCATCATCGCCATTATTTCGGGCAAATATCAGAAGTGAATGATTTTATGAGTTATCAGGATTTAGTCGACCGTTTTGAAAAGGAACTCAAGGAGTTTATAAAATGAATGTTGAATTAAAAGCTGGAACCATATCCAATTTTTTTTCATCCGCCAAAGAGACTGCCAAAGAAATTGATGAGGGAAGAAAAATAACTCCCAAAAACATTATTTGGGCTGATCCTGTTGATTTAATGGCTATTCTGAAGCCGGAGAGAACGGAACTGGTTCAATATTTGAGAAAGCAAAAAAGAGTTGTTTTTTCCGATCTGATGGCAGCCATGAACCGAACGCCGGTGAGTTTGAATCATGATCTGAAAATTTTATCCAAATATCAGTTGGTCAGGATTTATAAAGAGCCCAATGCGGGGCATGGGGTGCATAAAATCATTGAGTCAACATTCGGCAATGAAAAAATCGAATTCAAGGCGGAAATTTAACAGGGGTGAAACCTTATTTGTGATATCTTTGTTCTCTATGGTTTTCACAAGCAGGAGGTGTTTGAATGCGCAGCTTAAAATATGTTGTCTATCGTGAAGGAAAGTATTTTGTCTCCCAATGTTTAAATGTAGATGTGTCCAGCTTTGGAAAAAGTATTGATGAAGCTGTTGTCAATCTCAAAGATGCTGTAGCGCTTTACCTCAAGGATGATTCTGCTACGTATGCCTTTCACAGGTCAAAAGCGTTTGGGACTGCGCGTCCATTTATTCCGCTTGCAGGTTATAACGACTTTATATAGACTAAGTTCAACGAACTTAGTTTTTAGAGGGAGAAGAATTATGGAAATTATTAATATTCATCAGGCAAAAACGCAGCTCTCGCAGCTATTGCTTCGTGTGCATTCCGGAGAAGAAATAATTATTTCAAAAGCCGGAAAGCCTTACGCAAAGATGATTCCTTTGCAGCCGCCGACAAAAAGAACTCCGGGTATCGCAAAAGGGAGGGTGACTGATGCTTTCTTTGATGCACTCCCTGAAGAGGAACTGGGCCAATGGGAATAACGCCGGTGTTGCTCGATACGCATATTTTTCTGTGGTGGCTTTTTGATGATTCCCGTTTACCGCTTGAAATTAAAATGGTTATTGAAGATATCAACAACCTGGTGTATGTCAGCGCCGCTTCCGTATGGGAAATTTCGACAAAATTCCGTATCGGCAAACTTCCGGAGGCATCTTCGGTGGCAAAAAATGTTCCATTGTGGATAACAAAAGCCGGATTTCAGCCATTGGCGGTTACGCCGGAACATGCGCAACTGGCGGGAAGCTGGGACGTTG
>JBAQUK010000119.1:0-33507 GCA_049297455.1 Desulfosalsimonadaceae bacterium
AGGTGTTAAAATTTGCGGCAACGAAAAATCAGACCTTGAGCAACGATTGCAACGGTCACCCGTTCTACGCTGGTGGGACATAACAATCTATCCAAAAACGGTAAATTTGTAATTGCTGTTTCCCTTAAATACAAGCCGGATTGCCCGGTGAAATAGAAAAGGGAAGCAAACATGTTTCCCTTTTCTATTTAATAAGCGTGGATACTTTTTTCGCAGGGAATGATGTAAATCGATCCGCTGCTGATAAAAATATGCGCACCATGCCTGCCGTAATGATGACAACCGGGGGTTCCCGGCTGCTTTTAATTTAATTATTATTTATAATTTCAGAATATTAAATTAAAAATTGGATATAAATCCGATCGTTTTTCAGGTCTGGCATATCAGTTGCATTATAGCTCATCAAAACAAAGTACCTTCATTCACCCTATTCGAACAGATCCAAAAAATATTAGCAACCTCATGGCAACATTAAAAAAAGGAGATTTTTTATGAAGAATCACATGCGAAACGAAAACGGTCGGCAGTCTTTCCGTCCGGGTTGGTTTGCGGCGATATTTATTATTATGGCCGGGCTGGCCCTGGCAGGATGCAGCAGCGACGATTCCGACAGTCATGGCAGTATGAACACGGCAGAAGGAATGTTTATTGACAGCCCGGTTCAGGGATTGAATTACACCACGCCTTCCGGCATCGGCCTGACGGATGAAAAAGGCCGGTTCTTTTGCGGTTCGGGAGAAATGATTCAGTTTATGATCGGCGATGTGATGCTGGGTGAAGTCCAGGCGAAAGACGTGGTCACGCCCATGGATTTTGTTGATCCGAATGATCTGTCAATGGGGTTTAATAATCCGATGCTGGTGAATATGGGTAGATTTCTTCAGTCTCTGGATGCGGATGGCAACCCTGAAAACGGAATCACCATCACCCAGGAGGTAAGAGACCAGGTATCCGGGCGCATGATCGATTTTCATCAAAGCATATATGACTTTGAAAATGATCCGGATGTGATGGCGATGTTTGCCACAATGAACGGTTTAAACATGCCGCTTAACGGCATGACATGGGAACTGGTCGATGACGAAGGCGCACAACAGCACATGATCGATCATATGGGTAAATACATGACCGACAGCATGAAGGTTATTATGAATGAACAAATGGGCGCAGGAATGCAGTCAAGCGGCGACGTGAACAATTTGCCCATGAACAATGGAAATATGATGGGCAGCCAGGGAGAAACCGATCCCAATACCCCCATGGGCGGCGCTATGAACAATAATATGAGCGGCAATTCCGGTACCAACGGCGGTATGATGAGCAAAACCGGCGGAACCTTTGTTGACAGCCCGGTTCAGGGACTGACCTACACAACGCCTTCAGGCTCGGGCGTAACGGACGAAAACGGTCAGTTCTTTTGCAATCCGGGAGAAATGATTCGGTTTATGATCGGCGACATAATGATGGGTGAAATCCAGGCGAAAGACGTGATCACGCCCATGGATTTTGTTGATCCGGCGGAGTGGTCAATGGGGTTTAATCACCCGATGCTGGTCAACATGGGAAGATTCCTGCAATCTTTAGATGCGGACGCAAATCCGGAAAACGGAATCACCATCACCGATGAGGTCCGGAATCAATTGCGCGGACTCATGATCGATTTTCACCAGAGCATCCATGACTTTGAAACTGATCCGAATGTAATGGCGCTGTTTGCCGCATTAAACGGCCTGAACATGCCGCACAACGGGATGATGTGGGAACTTGTGGGTGTTGAAGGCGCACAACAGCACATGATCGATCACATGAGTGAATTCATGGATGCCGACATGCTGGCTATCATGAATGAACACATGGGACAAGGCACACCCGGCGCCGATGTTACCGGCATGCCGATGCCGATAGAGGATATGGGAAACAACATGATGGATGAGGAGATGATTGACTATATGAACGACCGCATGGGGCTTAACCAGGACGGAACCGGCGGGAACCCCGGAAATCCGATGAATGGTGCTATGGGCGGCGGCATGGGCGGACGAATGGGTATGTAGGATTTATTTAACGATCCAACATATCGAATCCATAAGCAATAATTTTTACTCACCACCGGAGGACAAATGATTCCAGCCATAAAACCAAATCCATCCGAAGCCATTGCCGACTGGATTGTTCAACATTCCGATGAAATTGAAACCGCTTATGGCATTTATCTGGATAAATCCATTGCAGGACTGATCATTCAAACCTTCAACACGATTTTTGAGTCCATGGCATACCAAACAAAATTGATCAGAAAAAATGAAGAAGCATAGACTGAAAAATATGTAAGTGAACTTAAACTTATAAGGACGAAGCTGATGAATGAAATCTCCGATGCAAAACTGAAAGCCTTTATACTTGTCGGCACGATGGGTCTTATCGTAATTATATCCGCCAAACTCATAGGCAGAATCGTTCATAAGGCGTTAATGACGGGATTAAACTGATTGGATTTCACTATTAAACACCTGCACCTGTTTAACCCGGTACGTGGTGCGGATTTCCTGCCGATGGGGTCCGGTCCCCCGCCGAAGCGGGGGGCCGGACCTGTTTGCGGGTGTATGTGAAACTTATTTTATTCCATGAACCGCCTTGACATCACCGGACCGGCCCGGGGAATGGCAGACCGCACAGGTTTCAACGTCAAAAACCGAATCCCGCTGAACATTGATGCTTCCGCCGTTCTGCCGAATATGGGCCACGGCCTGACCGCTGTTATGACAGGCATAGCAAGTGGCGGCCGAAGGCGAAATAACCAGGTCGGTGCTATTCGGCACATTATCCCGGGCGGCAGCAACATCTGCAGGGGTGGCATCCGTACCGTCGCTGGTCCTGTTGGTGGTCATCAGTGAATTGTCGGTAAGCGGCAGTTCATAGGTGCCCTCTTTGTGACAGGTCAGACAATTGCTCAGATTACCCGGAAAGGTCACTTCACTCCAGTTGTAATAGATGCCGTTGTTGCGGTTGCGGACATGCTCAAAGGGCGTTGTCCGTGCATCGCTTGCATGAATGCCGTGGATCATATCCTTAAAATTTTGTGTGGCTTCCGGATACAGCAGGACATCAGGACCCAGGATTGCAACGATGCTGGCGGACGGGTTGGCGATCTCGCGACCGCTGCTGCTCAGGTTGGGAACGTGGCAGAACACGCAGACGTTCATGTTGAGCACCCGGCTGCCGCCGTGCCCTTCAAACCATTCATGGCAATTGGCGCATTTGGCGCTATCCACCACTTCACGACGGGCTGCATCGCCGGTAACCGCCAGGACAACCGAAGGGGTATGGAGCGAAAAATCAGCCGAGCCGTCAAGATCAACATCCTGCTCGAAATACCCTTGTATGGCCACTGCCCGCATGGTGGCGTTTGCGGGAAAAGCAACAATCGGCGTGGCTGTGAAGATGCGGTTTCCGCTGACAACCATAGTGCCGTCATTGTTATTTACCGGCCCGAGCTGATCCATGTCAACTGTGATGGCCTGTCCCTCGCTCTGACCCAGATTGTTATACTCGGCCGGCGTGCTGATGCCGTCCTGGGGCAACGCATAGGCAAGGCTGAAATCGGGCCATCTTCCGGGACCTGCCAGATCGGCGTCCAGATTTAACAGATCCAGGGGCGCGCCGTCCCGCAGGATTCGGAAGCTGATCACCGGCTGGTTTGCACCGTTCACGGCCACGCTAATGAGTTCATAGGTAATCTTGGCTTCACCTGTGGGCAATTCCGGGTTGTTAGGCGTGGAATTGGTTGTCAGATGATGATTTTCAATGGCTTCGGCGGAATGACAGGTGCTGCAATCCGCGTTGGTTGTCTGGACTCCCCCTTCATGCCCGGTTCCGTCGCTGAAATTAACGCCCGTATGGCATGAACCGCAGGCGGTCATGGATGGTTTGTTTTTCCAGTTATCTCCCTGGGGGGTTCCCTGGTCCGCTCCGTTGTGGCACTTGCGGCAGTTTTGAATACCCTGCGGATAAGTAACTTCTGCCGCGAAACCTTCGCGCCAGTCGGGATCGGCATTGTGGATTTTGTGGACCATGACCGTCATATCATAAGAATCACCGTCTTCCACAAGGTCCGGATTGTGGCAGGTCACGCAATACCCCACCTCAAAACGGCGGCCGTGCACCACCAGCGGAGCGTGGCACTCGTTGCAGGAACCGGTCATGGCGATATTGCGGGTGGCGGCCACAGCACCCCCGGCCGGCAGAAAATCGTAAACCATATTCATTGCCGGTAATCCGGATGTGCTGTTGCCGATCTGGCCGCCGAGACGGTGGGTCAGGGTGTTGTCAAAATCCGGGTCGGTGCCCACGTCATAGGCGAAAGTGTAGGTATATAAACCATTTCCCTTGCCCACCAGTACGCCCTCGTTGTCGTAATCGCCGGGTTCCAGATAACCCGACCAGGAATCGGGGTTTCCGCTTACGCCCGGCACCAGTTTGGCCATGGTGAAACGAAAGAACCGGTCATCACTGTCCTGAAACGTTTTCAAACCGTCAATGCCGCGGCCGTAGCTGTCGGTTACCTTAAAATCGACCACCGGCGGGCTGGCGATGCTGACCCCGGTAACGGTAGCCGTCGGGGTTATGGTGGCAAGCGCTTCGGGTGTCTGGGTGGTCACGTCAACAACGCTTGATCCCGGAGGCCCGGCCGGCCCCTGCGGACCTTGCGCCCCATCATCCCCATCGCTGCACCCAAGCACCTGAAATAGAGCGAAGATGAAGGCCAGAATTAAAAACGCGCCCTTGTATTTTTTCAAATAATCATGATGCATTTCAGGTTCCCTCCTTATATAGAAATGATTAAAGCCGATACTTACCATCAACCGTGACAACTGCAACAGTCCGTCGCCGGGGTGTGGCCGGGGGGTTGCGCGCTGACAGGTCCGGGGGCGCAGGGATCAGCATCTCCTCCGTTTGCCTCTTCCGCCTTAAACGGCACAAAATCGAATTTTCCTCCCTCGCCTGCCGCATGGGTCTTGGCTGTGATGCCGTCATGGCAGGAAGTACAGACGGAAGCGGTGGGGGTTATGTTGGTGTCATCATCCGGGCTCCCAAGGTCAGCGCCCGTTTCAATGGTCGTCGGCAGCACGTTATCGGCAACCGGGACTTCAAATGTGCCGTTTAAGTGGCAGCCTTCACAGTTCCGGATATTATCGACCCCGCTGGGAAGCTTGACGTTGCTGAAATCATTGGTGCTGTTGCCGAAACCATAGATAACGATTCCTTTTTCCCGTATCTCGGCCCCGTGGATGGCATGAATCATGGATTTGAAATCAATGGCTTCCTCGGCCTTCCCGTCCGCGGCGCTTGCGGCATCCGCGGGCCGTCGGGTGATATCGGTCGCATTGGGATTGTGACAGATGACGCATAACTGGGTCTGGTTGGTCCGGTTGCCGCCGTGAAGGCTAAGCGCTCCGTGGCATTTATTGCAATTATTGATTGAAACAACGTCCCGTCTGGGTTCGGCAGCGCTGTCGGTAATCGGGAAGTACTCCACGACGCTTGTCACCGGCACCCGCAGATCATAAACGCCTGATCCGGGGGTTGTTTCAACCGCAGGATGCCCTTCAATGCCCATCACACCGCTGCCGACGGCATTTGCGGGAATGGCAATGGTCGATTTGACGGTGAATGTGCCGTCCCCGTTGTCCGTTGCCGCTCCCTGGGCAAGCGGGTTAATGGAAATGGGCTGCGCCGGGGTGCTGCCGCCATCCGTGTTTGTATAATCGGTTGTCTCCCATCCGATCAAAACGGCCAACCGGCTGGCCCCGGCCGGCGCCGTGAATTCCGGGTCTTTAAGAATGTCATAGGACAAATCGCCGTTGGCCGGATCGATAACCGAGAAAGTCACTGCGGGGAACCCGCCCGGAGCGGTATTGGCGATACTGATGATATTGTATTTGAAACGGGCTGTAGCCGCCGTTTCAGGGATCACATGGGAATCCGTCACACTGGCGATGCCATCGACATCCGGATGGCAGACAATGCACTTGCTGTTGTCCGTCTGGACCCCGCCGCTGTGGGGGGTGAAACCGGCAGTCGGCGCTGCTGCGAAGCTGGTTCTGTCGTGGCAGGAAGTGCACATTTCCATGGTGGGCACTTTTTTCCAGTTATTGCCGTCCTCGGTTTCGGTGGCCGCACCGGGTGTGCCGTCATGGCATTTGGTGCAGCGCCGGATATCCTGCGGGTAGGCATTTTCAGAATAGTCGACATCGCCGAGAAGGTATTTCCCGCCGGCTTCAACGCTCGGAAGGTTTTCGCCCATGTGAATCTTATGAACCATGACCCCTAAATTAAGGGTATTCCCGGTTGCCGGATCCGTGGTCCCCGGATTGTGACAGGTAACGCAATAGTCCACCGCGATTCTGCCCCCGCCGTGAAAACCCAGCTTGATGTGGCACTCGTCGCAGGAAGCATTTCCGGCAATATAACGCGTGTCCGCCACCGGACTGCCGTCCGGAACATAATCATAGACGGCGTTGTCCACATTGCCGGCGACCTGCATGGCAACCCGGTGGGGCATTGACCGGTCGTAGAGAATGGGGGCCCCTGAAACAGGGTCCGCGACGGTCATCATGTTAAAAGAGAAGATATAGGAATAGGAACCGTCCATATTGTCCACAAAGGTTCCGCCGGTCTGGCTGGCCCTTTCATAGGTCGCCAGAAGCACGGGGCCGCCGCTTCCGGGCTCGGTCCTGTTTAAATAGCTCATCCATCTGTTTTCGCCTTCTCCGGTCCCGCCGCCATTGACGGGGACCAGTTTGGCGATGGTAAACCGGATGTCATTTGCCGGAACGGAAACCGGGATGAGGGAATTTTCGCTGTCCATGATGCGAAAAGCGATTTTCAGCCGGACCTCGCCTGCCGGGACATCGGCATCGGTTTCACTGGTCGCTTCCGCCACACCGGTAATCTCGGGTTTTCGATTACTTGTATCATCCGATGCATGTACCAGCGCGACATCGGCCGTTCTTCCGGGAGCATGGCATAAACCGCACAACTCGCTATAGAATTGTTCCACGAGCGGCGCCTCGGGGTCAGCCTTACCTTGCCCGCTCTGGCTGTTACATCCGGCCAGAACAAGGCCGAAGACTGCGGCAAGGAGCATGATGAGACACGTTGAATGAGTCTTACCCATAAATACCTCCCCAAAGTTAATGAATTTTGCTTTTTACGGGACCGTGAGTGCTAATGCTCTATTTATTCAGGTAAAACTCCTCATACATGACGATGGCTTTCTTCACCGTAAACGTTGCCGCCTTTGAGGAAATGGTGGCCCCGCTGATCCCGATAATATCCTTTCCCACGGTCAGCGCGCTCTTGCTCGATTTGCCTTTATACTGGTTCATAAACCCCGTCTCGGCGATGGGCCGTCCCCGTATTTCCTCATAGCTCATTACTTTTACGGTCCGGACGGTTCCCTGGAGGTCCATGGCCACAATAAATTCAACCGGCCCCCATTTTCCGGGCTCCACATCGATGATGGCCACGCCGTATTTTTTCCCGTCTTTGGTTGCAAAAAGAAAATCGACTGAGCTCTGTTCCTCGACTTCCTCTGATTCCGAGCCTTCCTGTGTAAAAACCATAGTCCCGTCAAGCCTTGCCGTTATTTTTTCTAGGGGAGGTCCGGAAAGTTCTTTTGTTTCCGTGACAATCTTTGCGGACTCGCCGAAGATCGTCTTCAGCGCCTCATCTTTTGTCAGAATGGTAAATGCATGACACGTCAGTGGCAGAAACACCATCAAACCAAGCATAACATGCAGTATAACAGTAATTTTTTTAAGCATTTACAGTTCTCCTTTATTTGTTTTCGGCATTTGCATGATGTGATTCTGTAACCCTGATGAAACAATTTTTTCGCCGGAATCCGTCACCATAAGGACTTCCATGCCGGGGATTTTCTGCAGGGCTTCCAGTCCTTTTTCAGGCCCGAGCACGAAAGGCGCTTTTGCCCAGGCCTGGGCGATCATCGGATCCGAATAGATAATGGTGATACCGCTAAGCCCCTCGGTGGGATAACCCGTTGCCGGATTAAAAATATGATGGTAGCGGTGCCCGTCCTTTATGAAAAACCGTTCGTAGTCGCCTGAGCCGATGACGGCAATGTCTTCGGCTTCCAGGTATCCCATCAGACCTGGGGACCGGGTTTCGCGTATCCCCACCTTCCAGGGACTGCTGCCTTTCAGGCCCAGCGCATAAACATCGCCGCCTGCGTCAATCAGGGCCGATGTTACGCCGTTTGCTTTCAAAACCTTTGCGGCTTCGCCGACGCTGTATCCTTTGGCGATGCCGCCAAGGTCAATGCGAACCCCGGGCCTGGTTTTTTCCAGAATGCCGTCATGTATTTCAAGATATTGATAGCCAACGCTTTTCATGGCTTCCCGGATATCGGATTCAGGGGGCAGTTTCGGTGTCTCCCCGTAAAAACCCCAGGCTTCGATCAGGGGGCAGACGGTGATATCAAATGCCCCCCCTGTCTTTTGGCTGATTTCCAGCGCCGTCCGAACCACATGGAGAATTTCCTTATCGGAAACCGGTGTCCCGTAATGATTGAAGGCATAGAGCGGACTTTGACGGTTTTGAATGCTGAATTTTGCGTCGATTTGCGCCATCCGCTTGAATGCCAGATCAATGGCCGGTTTCGTGATTGTTGCGGGACCGATGGCATAGATGGACACATAGGTGTCCATCATGAGCCGGACATCCTTTTCCAGGTGAAACCGGTAAAGGTTGTATTGCCTGATCCCCATCCCGCAGGCGGCCAGCAAAATGATGATAAAAAGCCCCGCTGCAGATTTGGCCTTTAAAGACAGCTTTTTTCTAATAGTTGAACCGCTTGCGCCCATAACCGGTAATCATCTCACATTTATATAAAATTTAAATGGTTAATGCCATTTTCAACCCCTGTTTAAAAGGTGGTCCGCCACCCGAGCGTATACCGGAAATATTCAAGCGTTTCGGAATCATCCGACCTTTCGGAATCCACATATTCCACCTGGGGGATGATGGTCGAGCCATCGGTCAGCCAGTAATTCACGGCAAAGGCGGTGGTTTTGTAATTATCCGTCAGCATGCGGTCGGCTGACGGTGAAAAAAGGTCGACATCGCTGTATTTGGCGAGCACCCGCCATTTTGGATTGAAGGTGTACATGAGCCGAACATACCACCCCTCATCATCGGCATCTCTCGTGATGTCTTCGGAAATTTCCCAGTCCTCGCGGGCCTTGGACATATATTCCCCCATGATGCTGACCCCTTGATAGACGTAGTCGGCACCCAATGCGTACTGCCAGGAATCCTTATCGCCGTCGTCGTCCCACTTCCCCCAGCCCAGGGAACCCAGAAAGCGGAAGCGGCCTCCCAGCAGATATGCACTGGGTGCGATATGGGCCAGAAGGTTTTTGTCGCTGTTGTTATCGGTAAACCGGCTGTCATTGGTCCGGCCGCGGTCCACACCGTTCAGGTACGGATAAAAGTAAACGGGCAGAGAAAAATTTTCAAAATTGAATGCCCTGTAGAATTCAATGCCCGAAGACTGCCAGTTTTCCAGCTCGACCAGCCCGTTGTTGGCATGATAGGTCTCGTGCCACCAGACTTTGCTGGCATAATCTTCGCTGAAATAGGGATAGATGGCGCCGGCCCGCATTTCCACCTCATGGGGCAGACGCACGGTCATGTAGGCTTCGTCAAGCTCAACGTCAACATCGGAAGAGGAAGACTTGCTGATGTCGGCCCCCAGCCTCGGTGTTGCCCCGGCTGCCACACGGACCGTTGGTGTGACATCAAGGACCAGCCAGTCGTTCAACGGTTTGCGGATAAACAGCCAAAGCTCATTGACGCCCGCGGACAAATTATTGTTCTGGTCCATGTTATTGCGCTCCCCGTCCGCATAATCGGCCAGAAACAGCTTAAAATGTCCGCCGATATTGACTTTTTTACTGAGTGCGTCGGAAACTACGCTGGCTGCCGATGGTTTTTTCCGGAGGGTCTCCACCTTCTTTTCCTGGGCTTTTTGTTTATCCTCCAGCTCTTTCATTTTATCCTGAAGCGCACTGTTGGTCTTTTCCAGTTCCTCGATCTTTTGTTCCAGACCCGATTGATCTTCAGACCATCCAATTCCTCCGATTAAAAAGAACAATGCGAAGACACTCAATAAGATGACCCTTATTTTCGTCATTTTCCGTTTCTCCTCAGTTGTATGGTTCAAGATGACAATCGTTAATCCCTTGTTGACGAATATGGTTTAGTCGACGGCCTGAGCCTGCTCTTTTACCGCAGCCGTTTCCTTGGCTGCACTTTCTAAAAAAACGCTGCCGGGTTCGGTTTCCATATACAGGTCGCAGATCAGCCGGCTGAGCAGGGGCATCAGGTTGCGCAGATTCCGGACGTTGGAGAAATTACCGTTTTTGATGGCGCGGCGGGCCGCCTGCCGGATGACGGGCAGGGCCGTCCATGCCAGCGACAGAATCATTGCCGTCCGTTTCTCGCAAACGCCGATATATCGAAGCGGCAGCAATACCGTGGTCAGGCCGCGAGTGATTTCATTAATGGATGTGGTCCGCATGAGTATGGCGCTCAAAGCTATCAAAATAACAATGCGCATACCGATGATGCTTCCGGCAAGCACCCCTTCCTGAGTGACGGCAAAACTGCCGATCTTATAAAGGATGTGGGTCCCCGGATTAAAAAAAACCGGCAGCAAAAAAGCGATCATGATCAAGGATGAAAACCGGCCGATCTTTGAAATGAGATAACCGGGGGGGATTTTTGAAACCGCGGCGAGAAACGCCGGAAAAAGGAAAAAACCTGAAAGCATTCTGAAATCATTTATTATCAGCGACACGATGGACAGGCATATCAATGCACCGATCTTGAATTCGGGCGACAGGCGGTGGAGCAGGGATGCCCCCTCTATATAATGATATGACCTTATGCCGTCATCTTCCTGCAGTACGATACCCGGCGCTCTCTCTTCATGACGATTTTCCGCCAGTCTGCGGCAGACGCTTCCGGCCACCGTGCCCGTAACCCATCCCATCACCAGCGCACCCATGCACAACCAGGGCAGAAACACGAAAATGCCGCCGTGCCGGATGAGAAGGAGATAGGCCAGGTACAACTGGACCAGATTGTGGATCAGGGCCCCAAGGATGCTGATGCCGATGATACTGGGCCGGAAATGACTCCGAAGCCGTGCGATCCGCATGAAAAACCCCATTGCCAGTGTGCTGATGACCGCGCCGGCAACACTTAAAATAAAGGTGGGCGACATAAATGTGCCGAGAATGAGAGAACTCAGCAGGGTCCGGCAAACGGCGATTTCCATGGCAGGCCGAAACCCCAGCACCACCAGCGCCACCAAAGTGATCATGTTGGCCAGCCCCAGCCGCAGGCCCGGAACCGGGTGGGGGATCATGGATTCGGATATCTGCAGAACGCAGGCCACGGCGGTCAGGAGCGCGATTTTCGGCAGCGTGGCGGTGTTCGTTAATGGATGGGATTCCGTCATGTGATTCCGTTCTCCAGGTCAGTGGGCCACCGCATCCAGAAAAGGCTCGGTGCCCGATTCGATTTCAATCAGAATCCGGTTCGGCAGGCATGTGATAACCTGACCGGGGGTGTTGATCCACCCGGCATTGATGCATACCTGTTGCGGACAATCCGATTCGACAACCCGGATTTGTCCGTTTTGAATCTCAATGAGCATTTTCCCGTTTAATAACGGGAACCTGCTGTTTTGATTCAAATCCAGTTTTTTCAGTAGCTTGCCGTTATTATAAACAAACCCTTCGGTCCCGGTCCCTCCGGCAATTCGCCAGTTGAGCCCTGCCCTTGTGAACAGGAAAAGGCCCAGGGAAATACAGATGACGGCCGCAATCAACACCACATCAAATCCGTTCAGTTTGTAAAAATCATCTCTGATGGCAGGTTTTACCATAGGGCGGCATTATCCGAATATTTGCCTGTATCAGTGCAACCGGATATAGCGGCTGAAATAAATCCCGTTAATCAGCAGGTAAAGGCCCAGGCCCACGGCCGTTAATCCATAAGCATAATACACCACGCGAAACCATGTTTTCGGCGGCGGCGCACCCACTGGCCCGAGCTTTCCCGCCTGCTTGAGGCGGGCCAGCCATTGGGTTTTTTCATGCGCCATATGTTCCATGGAGACATTGCCGGAAAACATGGTTTCGCTCATGGGAAAGTTTGAAGGCTTGAGGTGATTCAGAAAAAAATGGACGATAAAGATATAGCTGACGGCCAGAACCGCTTCCGCCCGGTGCAGGAACGCCGCAATATTCAAGGACCATCCGGGCACCACCCGGCTTGTCTCCAAAGGGAAAATCAGCATCAGCCCCGTGATGGAAAGAAGGGGCATTCCCCAGAAAACCGCCCAGTAATCGAATTTTTCCCAATAAGCCCAGCGGTCGAATTCGGGCGGAGTGCCAATCCCGAAAATCCACAGGGAATTTCGCCATGCATCCCGCATATCTTTGAGGTTGGGTACAATGGAATCCGGCCCCAGGATACTGCCCATGATGTCGTGCCGTTTGATTTTCCCCATCAGCGAGACGGCATGAACGACAAATACCACGGTCATCACGATGCCGACGGCCTGGTGAATTTTCAGGCAGGTGGCATATCCGCCGAACAGAAACACCATTTTTCTTCCCCATTCCGTGATCCCGAAGAGCCGTCCGAAGCCGGTGGCGGTCTGAATCAGAAACGTCAGCATCAGGAAAATATGAAACACCCGGTCTGTTTTGCTGAACCTTTTTATATAGGAATCGGGTTTCATGGCGTACGGGTCCTCTTCCTTTTCATGAGTTCTCTTAATCCCAGCAGAAGGGTATGGGGAACAAAAAAGCCCAGCGTTCCGACAAGCAAAATCACCATAAACCAGGACACATAGTAGAGTCCGGGAAAGCTCACTCTGGTATCCTTGGCCCCGGCCGGGGGTTCATGGATCAAATAAGTGGCAAAAGAAGCACCCGCCCCCTCGTGACATTTGGCGCAAACATACGCATGCCGCCGGATCGGGTTTAACGGCGAGTAATAATGATAGATTCCGGCAACCGGTTCACCGCCGTGGCATTGCCGACACGTAATGCCGGCATTGATGGAATGGTTGTTCATGGCTTCATTGGGATGGCAATCCCAGCATTGTCTGCGCTCATAAAACTTCAAGCCGAGATGCGAATCGGCCAGACGGGTCCTGATCCGCACCTCGGAGGCAGTGGGGCTATAAGGAAATATGTCCCGGCGAACCCCCGGAATCGCCACATTGGGCCGCTGATTCCGGGGCCGCGCTTCGTGTTCTTCATAATAGCCGGATTCCAGGAAGTTGTCGAAACGCCGCAAACCGGCAGCTACCTCCTCCTGGGCGAAGGTTGGCTGCGGCCGGATCACTGCCATCAGCAAAATCGCCGCGATGGCCAGGGATAAGCTGAAATTTCTGGAATCAATTTTCAATTTATCTCTTTTCGCCCCTTCCGTTATTCGCCGAATTCTCCGAATTCACCACCACCGCCGCCCGTCCCGCCGCTTTCCGGCGCATCCAGGACGGAGGGCACCGGCTGGTACGCGGTCTGGAGTTTCTGCAGGCTGTGATTTCTATGCTTATGACAGGCCTGACAGGAATTGGGGATCAACGGGTTCTTGATGGTGTCTTTGGGCAGCAGACAGATCATCACATGGCTGTGGATGTCGCCGGATTCCGCGCTTGTGGCGATTCTTGGCATGTGGCAGCCGATGCAGTTTGCAAACGAATGGATGTTGTGGGCCGAAAGCTTATTGATCATGACATGGCATTCAAAACATTGCTTGGAGCCCGCGACCAGCGTCTGGGAACGTGTCGGCGGCAGGCCGATCTGGTGAACATAATGGCAGGAAGTGCAGGTGACGCCTTCCTGATAATGCTTGGATTGTGTCCAGTCGATATATTGCTGGTGATGGCCTTTTGAAAACTCGTTGGCATAGACATTCACCGTGTCCCCCCCGGCGTATGAGGTTGAGGTGAAGTATTCCGCAAGGGACTTGCCCGGCTCATACCCGACGGGCCATTCGGCTGCCGGGTTTTTGGTGGAATGGCCGCGGTTATGGCAGGACCCGCAAATCTGAACAGCGACGCCCATCGTCAATTTTGCCGGATTGATAATGGTTTGCCGCTTTTCAAAAACCGCGGTTTTGGGCAGGGCCGCATGCCAGGAACCTTTACCGTGGCATGCCTCGCAGGAAACGCCGGGTTCCGCAAATGTTTTTTTATCAAGATCCGTGCCGGTTGTATGGCACCCTGCGCAATATTCCAGCCAGGGGCGCTTATCCCAGTCCTCTTCGTGGTAGGTGGTCCATTCGTGTGTATCGGCTTTGTATTTGATGGGCGCAACGTAAAGGGTTCCGTTCTTTTCAACGATGTAATTCTGCGCCCACTGGCTCCCGTTGGTATACATAATATCTTCTTGTTTCGGGATATAAACCTTATCCGCCGGGACTTTCAGCATATCGGCCATTTTGGCGATATCCGCACGGATCTTTTTTGCATCAATGGTTGCAAGGATGGCATCTGAGTTCCGTTTCGCATCCTGCGTCATACGGCTGTGCAGGGTCATCTTCCAGGAATCATAATGTTCCAGATGGCACTGCTTGCAGGTATCCGAACCCACAAACCGTTTCGGCTCCTTCATGGCTTTTTCCGGATCCATCGGCAAATCCGAATTACATGACAAAAAGACCATTGGAATTGCACAGAGAATCAAAAAAACGATGGCGCCTTTTGCTTTCATGCCGCCTCCTTGAAACACACTAATGAATAAATTATTGTAATTGTATCAGTTTACTTGAAGCTTGGGATGGTATGATTTACAATAGCCAGCGTCGTTATTTTTTTCTTTCCGGTTAAGGAAAGCACTCTTTAACGATTCAGAAAATTACTCCACAGTGGCGCCGCAAAAACGTACAGATGAGATGGAATGAGGACCAACGATTTTCAGTTTATTCCGTTCAAAGACCAAACGGTAAAATCACGCTATCACTTCTTATCGGGGCTTTCAATAATTATTTGAGGGATCGGGTGCTTAATGATACCTGCCCCAAAAAAAACTCCCGTATTCAGCGACGGTGATTGACGGAACAAATTGAATGGGGATATATGACATATATGAATATTTCCCAGTCTAAAAAACTTTACCTGCCCGCCCTCATCATTGTCGCGATGATCCTGACTCTTCTTGTTTTTATTGGTTTTTCAACACATTGGAACATGGATAAGGCACGGGAAAATGCATTGAAATTCGTTCACCAACAAGGTGTGGCCACCCTGCAAATCATTGAAGCGAGCCTGCTGTCTTTAATAGAAACCACCGATTTTAATAAAAATTCCATCGATCGGTTAATCCGGAAAGCGGGGAATAACCAATATATAGAATTTGTCTATATCGCCGACCGAGAAGGCAGAATCCTGCATTCTTCAGCTTCGTCATTCCGGGAAGAATCACCGGAAGAGTGGATCCCCTTTGCCTCATCCGACAATAACATATTCTATCGCACCAAAAAGTCGCCGGATTCCATGCCGATATATGAAATGGCGAAAAGGATCATTCCGTCCGGCAATAACGAAACCGGGAAATTGACATCAACTCCCCCATCGCGTTCAAATGCCCCTGCGGCCGGAAAGGGATATGAGAATGCTATACTGGTGGTCGGCCTGGAAATGTCCTCATTTGAAATGGCCCAGCACGAGGATTTTCATCATGCCATTATTATGGTTTCGATTCTTGTGGCACTAGGAGCCGGGACGATTTTTTTTATTTTCGTCATTCATGCATATCATCGCATAAACAAGCGCTTGCGGGAGACCCAGGAATACACCCGGTACGTCGTTGAGAGCATGGCATCCGGACTTTTGAGTATTGATGAAAACGGCAACGTGCTTTCCTATAACAATCTCGCCCTGGAATTCATCGGTCAGCGCAGCACGGACATGGACCGCTTTAACCTGCAACAGGTGATTGACTTTCAACAAAGCGGTATTTCAAAGACCCTCAGCCAGTGCGGGCCTGTTTTTGACCGGGAAATTGTGATCCATAAAGCCGGTGGAGAAGAAATGCCCCTGGCCATCAGCGTCTCACCCATGAGCATCCGGGAAGGAACCTGCCAGGGAGCGGTTATTATTCTCAGGGATTTACGTGAGATAAAGCGGCTGGAGGAAAAGGTCCGAAGGGCTGAAAAATATGCCGAAGTCGGAAAACTGGCGGCTGCGGTCGCCCATGAAATCAGAAATCCGTTAAGTTCGATTCGCGGTTTTGCCAAATTTTTAAGCCATAAACTCCAGGACCGCCCCAAAGACCAGGAATACGCCACCATCATGGTCAGGGAAGTGGACCGCATCAATCACGTGGTGACGGATTTGCTCAATTTCGCCAGACCCCTTGATATTGAGCCCTCTCATGTCAGTCCCGCCGATCTGGTCCGCCACACTGTGCGACTGATTGAAGGTGATGCGAATTCGAAAAATATCAAAATCTTAGAAAAAACGGAGAATAGTCCCGAAACGGTATTTCTCGATTCTGACCAGATAACCCAGGTGCTGCTCAACCTGACATTAAACTCTTTGCAGGGGGCAATGTCCGGGCAGACGGTTGAAATCGGCGTGTCAACGGATGACGCTCATGAGAACATCGTGTTCTGGGTGGAAGACGACGGACCGGGAATTCCGGCCGCAAATTTTGAAAAAATATTCGATCCCTTTTTTACCACCCGGGAAAAAGGGACCGGGCTCGGCTTGGCCATTGTTCAGAAAATTGTGGAAAACCATCGCGGCCGGATCTCCGTCAACAGCCCGCTGCCGGGCAAAGATCATGGATGCCGTTTTGTCATTACAATCCCGATGGATTTGGAGACGACCTTATAAGGATAATGTTATGAAGCCCAACATCCTGATCGTTGATGATGATGCGTCCCATCGCCGGATGCTTGTTACCGTTCTTTCGGAAGAAGGCTATCCGGTCACCGAGGCATCGGATGGAGAGCAGGCGGTTTCGGAGATTGAAAAAAAATTTTATGACCTGATTTTACTGGATATCCGCATGTCAGGAATGGGAGGGATCGAGGCGTTGAAGCGGATTAAGGATATCAGCCCCGGAATTCCGATAATCATCATGACCGCCTATGCCTCAGTAAATACGGCCATTGATGCGCTCAAATCCGGTGCATATGATTACCTGACCAAACCGCTCGATATCGATGAGCTTAAAATCATTGTCAATAAGGCTTTGCGGCATATTCAGCTCGAAAAGGAAAACCGGTTTTTAAAGGAACGCGTGGGGTCACAATTTGATTTTTCAAACATTATCGGGCAAAGCGCCCAGATGCAGAAAATGTTTGAAACCCTTTCCATGGTGGCGCCGACGGAGGCCACCGTATTGATTCTGGGGGAGAGCGGAACGGGGAAGGAACTCGTTGCCAACGCCATTCATCAGAACAGTCCGAGAAAGGAAAATCCCTTTATCAAAATCAATTGTGCGGCCTTGCCGGAGACGCTTCTTGAAAGCGAGCTTTTCGGCCATGAAAGAGGGGCTTTCACCGGAGCGGTGACCCGGCAGCCGGGCAGGTTCCGCCAGGCCCATACGGGTTCCATATTTTTAGATGAAATCGGTGAAATGACCCCGTCAACCCAGGTCAAAATACTTCGGGTGCTTCAGGAAAAGGAATTTGAGCCGTTGGGAAGTTCCCAAACGGTTCAGACGGATGTCCGGATCATGGCCGCGACCAACAGAATCCTGGAGCAGGAAATCGAAAAAGGGAGATTCCGCGAAGACCTTTATTATCGTCTCAATGTCGTATCCATTGAAATCCCGCCACTGAGGGAGCGCCGGGATGATATCCTTCTCCTTGCCGACCATTTCCTGAAAAAATACGCGGACAAAAACAAAAAACTGATTAAAGGGTTCACCCCGCGAACCATGGATCTGTTTTTACGGCATGACTGGCCGGGAAATATCCGTGAATTGGAAAACGCAGTGGAGCGGAGCGTGATTTTATCAAGAAATGAAATGATCACCCCGGAGTATTTACCGGTCGCCATAAAGGCATTGGAAATTGAAAGTTTTCCCGGGGATGCCGGGTTTTCAGACAGCAAATCCATTAAAGATGTGGAGAAGCAGTTGATCCTTCGAACCTTGCATGAAACCGGCGGAAATCGTACCCGGACCTCCGAGATACTGGGTATCAGCCGGCGGACCCTGCAGTTGAAGCTTAAAAAATATGGAATACAGGCAACAGGCTCCTGCGGTGAAATAAATTAACATATTGATAATACAAATAATAACTATTCAGGTATTCAGGAGACAGAATTCAGAAGCCAGAATAAGGGAACCGGCAAAGCGGTTTGAAGACTTGATCGCTTGGCGGAAAGCCCATTCAGCAGGTGATTGTTGTTATTGATTGCTTGACGCAATCCTTTAACTTTATATGAAAATATAAAAAAATAAAAAACCCTCTGCGTCCCTGCGTCTCTGCGGGAGAAAAAACATTTCTCGCGCAGGGATGCAGAGAAAAATCAGTTAAGTCTCTGTTTTCATCCTTCGTTGCGCTCATCCGGGCATGGGGGTTACTGGAATTTTACTTGCGGGCCATTCTGAATGCTGACTCCTGAATTCTGAATACCTGAATAGTAACATTCGCCCGTCAACCCGGTCCGCTACCGTTTCGGCACCGTGATTTTCCGCTTTTCCGGATCAGGGTTCATGCGGTAAAAAATCGCCAAATGCCCGATCATCCCCACCATCTCGGATGCGGTGGCGGTTTCAATGGCCCCGTTGATCTCTTCTTTCAGGGCTTTTTCCTTGAAATCATTGAATTTGATCTTGATCAGTTCATGGGTTTCCAATGCCTCATCCACCGCAGCGATCACCCCAGGGGTGAGCCCGCTCTGCCCGATCAGCACCACCGGTTTCATGCTGTGGGCAAGCCCCCTTAAGTATTTTTTCTGAAACCCTTTCAGTTCTTCCATCTTTCCTCCGTCCCGGTCCGGCCCGACAGCCTGCGACCCTTTTGTATTGATATCGGTTTATTTTCCCGCCCACCATAACTCAGCAGTATCCGGAAGACAAGGAACTTTAGGTGAAAACAATCCGTTAAGCCCGCAAAATAGGCCTGGATTCAAGAAGTTACGTTTAAAATAGATCCTCCCCGCTTTCCTCCTTGCATGGCCGGGCAACCAATGGTAGACGTAATATTCAGATGGCGCCAACCCCCTCTTTCGAAATGAACCCATTGAATTTTTTAAAGTATTTAAGCAGCCATCATCCGTCAATACCTGCAACCCCTTTTAAAGAAACCGCTACTGGAATGAAAAAAACCACTGAAGGGCCCTATATTTTCTGTCCGTTTAAAAAAGGACGCCCCCGGAAGCATGTGGCGGTTTGCCGGGAATGCCGGAGGAAAGCAAAATGCACCGCCTATCAGTCTTATATTCAGCCGGGACTGTTTTAGCAAAGGCTGTAGGCTGGTAGCCTATAGGCTGTAGCCCATTAAACAGAAGGCGGAAGATTCATAATTTTAAAGGATTGATCATGACCGTGACGCATACCGGATTTACAAGCGTTGAAGATGTACAGCAAAAACTGGAAAGCGTGGATTACATTCCTTCCAGGGAAATCGCCACCGTGGTGTTTCTCGCCGCCGCCACCCGGAAACCGATTTTGGTGGAAGGTCCGGCGGGCGCCGGTAAAACCGAGCTGGCCAGGGCCATCGCCCGCTGTCTGAACTTAAGAAAAATCCGGCTCCAATGCTATGAAGGCCTGGACGAGGCCAAATCCCTGTATGAATGGGAATACGCCAAACAATTGCTGTACACCCAGATGATCAAGGAAAAAATCAACCAGCTCATCGCCACCGCAGACACCATTGCCGAGGCGGTGGAAAAAATCGCCCAGCAGGAAAACGCGTTTTTCTCGGAACGGTTTCTCCTGGCCCGGCCCCTGCTCCAAGCCATTACCTCCGACGAACAGGTGGTGCTTTTAATTGACGAAATCGATAAATCCGATCCGGAATTTGAAGCTTTTCTGCTGGAACTCTTAAGCGATTTTCAGGTATCCATTCCGGAACTCGGCATCTGGAAAGCCAAACATATCCCCATTGTGATACTGACCTCCAACAATTATCGGGACATCTCTGATGCCCTCAAGCGGCGTTGCATTCACCTCTATATTGATTATCCGAAAAAAGACCTGGAAAAACGGATCGTTAAATTAAAAATCCCCCAAATTGAAGAACGCCTGGCCGATCAACTGGTCAACGCCATCAGCAATATCCGGAACCTGGACTTAAAAAAACGGCCCTGCATTTCCGAAACCATCGACTGGGCCAAAGCCCTGATGGTGCTCCAGATCAACGATCTCTCCCCCCAGGCCCTGTCCGACACGTTGAACGTCATCTGCAAATATCAGGCGGATACGGTAATGGTGAGGGAGTCCATGGATAAGGTGTTGAAATAAAAAAATCATATGCTCAACCTGATTTTAAATTTTGTGTGCGCCTGCCGCGCCTCCGACCTCCGGGTATCCACCACCGAGGTCATGGACTGCGCGCGCCATCTGGAAATGGTGGATGTGCTGGATGAGGCCCAGTTCCGGTCCACCTTGCGGGCCAATTTCGCCAAAAGCCGCCGGGAGCAGAGCGAATTTGACCGGCTGTACGGGCTTTTCTTCCATGACATGCGACTGGATGTGGAGCTGGATGCGGATTGCGATCCGGAAAACACCGATAAGGCGGACATGCGCGAAACCATTGCGCAGATGCGCCGGGAAGCCGGTGACGATGAAATCACTAAAGCCATTATGGATTTTCTGGCCGGCGACCCCATTCCCTATTTAAGACAGATGCAACGCCTGGAAACCCAGACGGAAGAATCCTCCCAGGCGCTGAAATCCAACTTGAGCCAGTTGTCCAGCCGCCTGGAGGTCATGCTCCGCATCAACCGGACCCGGAACCGGCTCTTGCAGCTCCTGCCGGACCCCACACCCGGCGGCGCGCCAGGTAGAAACCGGGGCATGGCCAGGCTGCTGATGGAGCGGCTGGAAACCGCCAACCGCATGCTCACCCAGGAAACCCGGCCCAACAACGACGCCCTCAAGCAGGTCAACACCTATGAGAAAAGGACCATAGGCATCGGGGAACGCCCTTTTTCCAACCTCACGGAAATCGAAATCGTTAAAATGCGGTCGGTGATCGACCAGCTGGTGCGCAAAATGAAGGACATCATGAGCCGCCGCTATGCGGCCCGGAACCGGGGGGCCCTGGATGTCAAAAAAACCCTGCGCGCGGCCCAGCGCTATCAGGGGGTGCCCATTGAAATCGTTTTTCGCCAGCGTCCCCTTCGCAAAACCAGGGTCGTGACCCTGTGCGACGTGTCCGGATCGGTGTGGTCCGCGGCCCGGTTCATGCTCAACATGATCTATTCCATGCAGGACTGTTTCTCTGATGTGAAAAGCTTCGCGTTTGTGGCCGGCCCCACCAACATCACCGATATTTTTGAAAAACACGACGTCAACCAGGCCATTGAAAAGGTCATCACCGACGCGGACATCAATTTCAACGCCCACACGGATTACGGGGAAATGCTGACCCAGTTTCACCTGAACCACCTCAATCTGCTCAGCAAAAAAACCACCCTGATCATTGTGGGGGACGCCCGAACCAATTACCAGAACCCCTGTGAGCACCTGCTGGACGACATGCGCGCCAGATGCCGCCGGGTCATCTGGCTCAACCCGGAACCCGAACAATTCTGGGGCACCGGCGACTCTGAAATGAACACGTACAAGGCCTATTGCCATGAGGTCCGGCCCTGCCGGAACTTAAATCAGCTCGTGAATTTTATTGAGGATCTCGTCTTTTGAATGATTTCATCATTCATCACTCATCACTCATCATTTTTTCACAGGCCGCCCATGACCACCATCCCAAAACCCAGATTTGAAAAAAAACGCCTGGAAACCTTGTACCGGCAATCCAACATCGGGTTTTCAGGCAACCTTGCAGTTGCGCTTTGCATCGGGTTTTTATTCTGGCAAAAATTCCAGAGCCTTTTCATCCTGTTCTGGCTTCTGGCCATGCTGGCTGTTCTCTTTTGGCGGTTCCGGATTACCCGTGGATTTAAAACCGCGGATCGAAAGACGATTTCCCCCAAAATCTGGTTTCTGAGATACGGCATCTGCATGGCCCTGACCGGCATTTTGTGGGGAAGCTTCGGCATCTACGCCGATTTCACGGCCTCTCAGTTGTATTTATCCATCACGCTCATTACCTTATCGGGTATAGTTGCCGCCGCCGTCGCAACAACCGCGGCATCCATTCCAACGTTTCTGGTATTTTCCATACCCATTCTCCTGCCCTTCGGCATGCTGCTGATGTTCAGCGGCGAGTTTGAGAAGACGATCCTCGGCATTCTGGTGGTCCTCTATCTCGGGGTGACCACCCAGGCGGCGAGACGCTTGAACAACGTCATCATGGAATCACTGACCTACCGGTATGAAAAGATTCAATTGCTGAATGACCTTCAGAATGAAAAAAAGCAGGTCATGGGATTGAACAAGCAGCTTGAGCGGGACATTGAGAAACGGAAACTGACGGAAAAAGAAAAGGAACGCCTTATCGCAGAACTGCAAAAAGCATTGGGCGAGGTCAAAACATTGAGCGGCTTGATTCCCATCTGCGCCCACTGCAAAAAAGTCCGGGATGATAAAGGCTACTGGAACCAGATCGAATCCTATATCCATGAACGGTCCGATGCGGATTTCAGCCACAGCATCTGCCCGGCATGTGCAAAAATACTGTATCCGGATATTGAAATATAAGTTATTCCAATTCCAAATCAGAGATGATATACGGCGGCGAGGATTGAGGCGATGAAGGCGTACAGTTAGTACGTTGAGGAGCCGAAGACGAGCCAACGAAGATAGCGCTATGATTTGGGATTGGAATTAAGCCTCAAGATCAGCCGTCATGACTTGACTTGCCCGCATTCACCCCTATCTTATCTGAAAATTTTAATTTTTTTAAATCATAGGAGATTGTTATGAAAACAGTTGAAAACAACCTGTTCGTCAGTCTGGATTACAGAGGAACCCTTTCAAACGGAGAGGTATTTGACACCAGTTACGGCCGTCATCCCCTGGAAATCCAGATGGGGGCCGGTCAGTTGATCCGGGGATTTGAGAACGCCCTTCACGGCATGGCCGTCAATGAAAAAAAGACCTTTACCCTGGAACCCGAAGAAGCATACGGACACAGGGATGAGAGCCTGACCCAAAAATTCCCCATGGCCGATGTGCCGCCGGAAATGGATCCCCAGGTGGGCCAGACCGTGGGACTTTCCACTGAAGACGGCCAGGAGATTCCGGCAGTGATCGTGTCGGTGGATGAAAAACATGTGACCGTGGACCTGAACCATCCCATGGCCGGCAAAACATTGACTTTTGAGATCGAAATCAAAGGCATATCGGACACGCCGACCCAGCATTCCGGCGGATGCGGCTCGGGCTGCGATTGTTCTTCCGGCGGATGTTGCTGAGGACGGCGGAAATTTAAATGAATCCGGTGATCGAGGTTAGAAACGTCCATAAGTCCTTTAAAAATGTTCAGGCAGTATGCGGGGTGGATTTTGAGATTTTAAAAGGGCAAAGCGTGGCCCTCTTAGGCCCCAACGGTGCCGGCAAAACCACCCTTATGGAAATGATCGAGGGCATCCAGAAACCGGACGCGGGCGAAATCCTGGTTCTGGGGAAATCCTGGAAAGGCAATGAAGACGCCCTTCACCAGCAGATCGGGCTGTCGCTTCAGGAAACCCAATTTCTTGATCGCCTGACGGTGCGGGAAACCCTGATTCTGTTCGCCAGTTTTTATGATTTGAACCGGGACCGGGTGGATGAAATTGTTGATATCATCGATCTTACGGAAAAAAGCCGGTCTTATGTAGTCAACCTTTCCGGGGGTCAGCGGCAGCGGCTGGCCATCGGCATCGCCCTCTTGAACCGCCCCAAACTCCTGCTGCTGGATGAGCCCACTACGGGCCTCGACCCCAACGCCCGCCGGGAAATCTGGTCGATTCTCCTGCGTCTGAAACAGCAATCCCGGACATCCCTGATCCTGACCACCCATTACATGGAAGAAGCCGAGCAGTTGTGCGACCGGATTATCATCATCGACCATGGCCGGATATTGAAAAAAGGCACCCTGGCCCAGTTGCTCGAAGCGGAAGACGGCCCCAAAATCATTGAATTCACCCTGGAAGCGCCGGCAGCGATGGATGCCCGCGCGCCTTCCCGTTTTCACATCCAGTGGGCGGCAGGAAGGGAAAAGGGCAGCGTCCTTCTCCCGGATATTGAGACACAACTGCCGGAATTTCTTGATTTCCTCCGCCAGAATCAATTACGGTTGAAAAATCTGGAATGCCGCCGGAAAACCTTGGATGACCTGTTTATTGAGATGACCGGCAGACGCCTGGATGCATAAGAAATGCGACATAATCAACTGATTCAACTGATATCCGCCCATTTTAAAGACATTATCCGGCATCCGGCGGTGATTTTCTGGGGCATTATTTTCCCCATTCTCATGTCCCTGGGGCTGGGCGTGGCGTTTACCCGGAAACCCGACATCATCCGGCAGGTGGCGGTGATCGGCCAGGAGCATGCTGCATCGCCCATGTCATCATCACCCGGCGCTTCTTCCGGAAAAGACGCCCGGATGATCGCGGATTTTCTGGAGCATCATGCGGAAAAAATGAAAAGCGAGGGCAGCGGAAAGCCTGCCTATCACATCACCATCAAAGACGAGAAACTGGGCAATACCACCTTCGTGTTCCGGGAAACCACCTGGGACCAGGCCATGGTGCTGCTGAAACGGGGTAATCTCAGCGTGGTGATGAGCGAAAGCAACGGCCGGATCGAATACCATTTCGACCCCTTAAACCCCGACGCCCAGTTTGCTTATTTCAGGCTGGCCGGTATTGTTAACGGACAGGCCGCCCCGGCCATTGACAATATCCGCCCCTTGACCGTCAGCGGCACCCGGTATATCGACTTTCTGGTGCCGGGGCTCATGGCCATGGGCATCATGATGTCATGCATGTGGGGCATGAGCTACGGTATGATCGACAAACGGTCCAAAAAACTGCTCCGCCGCATGGTGGCGACCCCCATGAAAAAATCGTATTTCCTCATGGCCCTGATGACGGTGCGCATTGTCATGAACGCCATTGAGGCGTCCCTGCTGTTTCTTTTCGCATGGCTGGCGTTTCACATCACCATCCAGGGCAGCATGCTGGGACTTGTTGCCATTTTTCTCTCCGGCAATATCGCCTTCGGCGGCATCGCCATTTTCGTGTCATCCCGCACGGACAATACGGAAATCGGCAACGGGCTGGTGAATGCGGTGGTCATGCCCATGATGGTGCTGTCCGGCATTTTTTTCAGCTACCACAATTTCCCGGACTGGAGCATTCCGGTGATCCGGAAACTGCCCCTGACCCTGCTGGCGGACGGGCTGCGGGGCGTTTTTATTGAAGGCGCGGGCTTTTCCGATGTGCTGGCGCCTGCGGCGGTTCTGCTGGCCATCGGCGGGGTGTTTTTTTCAGTCGGCCTGAAAATATTCAAATGGCATTAAAGAGAAGACATCATGCTGGAAGACCAGTTAAAAAAATATTTCGGGTTTGATGAATTCAAAAAAGGCCAGAAACCGGTCATTGAAAAAATTCTGGCAGGCCAGTCGGCCGGGGCCATCTTTCCCACGGGCGCGGGCAAGTCGCTGTGTTATCAGTTGCCCGCCATGCTGCTGCCGGACATGACCCTGGTGGTGTCCCCCCTCCTGTCCCTCATGAAGGACCAACTGGACTTTCTCATCAGTCACAACATCCCGGCCGCCCGGCTGGATTCGACCTTAAGTCCGGAAGAAACCCAGGCGATTTTCGACAAGGCCAAAAACGGTGCGTTAAAAATCCTGATGATCTCGGTGGAGCGGTTCAAGAACGAACGGTTCCGGCTGCATCTGCAGAACATGCGCATTTCGCTCCTGGCGGTGGACGAGGCCCACTGCATTTCCGAATGGGGCCACAATTTCCGGCCCGAATACCTGAACCTGCCCCATTATCAGCAGGAATTCAAAATCCCCCAGACCCTGCTCCTGACCGCCACCGCCACAAAGCAGGTGGCGGACGATATGGGCCGGAAATTCGCCATCCCGAAGGAAAACATTATCATAACGGGATTTTACCGGAAAAATCTGTATTTGCAGGTCACCCCGTGTCCGGCGTCTGAAAAAAATGTCCGATTGCTGCAACGGATTCAAAGGAAGCTTGATGCGCCCACCATTGTGTATGTGACCTTACAAAAAACCGCGGAATCCGTGGCCCGGTTTCTTTGTGACAACGGGATCCGGGCCGCCGCCTATCATGCGGGCATGGGCAACCCGGAGCGGGAAGCCGTTCAAAACCGGTTCATGGACGGGTCGTTGTCGTGCATTTGCGCCACCATTGCTTTTGGCATGGGCATCGATAAAAAAGACATCCGCCGGGTCATCCATTATGATCTTCCGAAATCCATTGAAAACTACAGCCAGGAAATCGGCCGGTCCGGACGTGACGGCGAACTTTCTTTGTGCGAAGTGCTGGCCTGCCGGGACGGCATCCATGTTCTGGAAAATTTTATTTACGGCGACACCCCGGACAAAAGCGCCATCCGCCAGGTGCTTGCCGCCATCGCCGAAAATGACGGATTTATTTGGGAAATCAAACTCTTCCGACTGTCATCGGATGTCAACATCCGGCCCCTCCCCTTAAAAACCCTGCTGGTCTATCTGGCCATGGAAGGCATCATCCGGCCCAAATTCTCCTATTTTGAGGACTATACCTTCAAATACCTGAAAGAGCCCGCCTGGATAATGGTCCAGTTTGCGGGGGAGCGGAAACAATTTGTCGGGGCGGTGTTTGACCATTGCCATACCAAAAAAATCTGGACCACAGCCAACATCAACGACATTCTTGCACATTATCAGACGGACCGGCGGCGCATCATCACGGCCCTGGAATATTTTGAGGAAAAGGGCTGGATCGAACTCCAGGCCGGCCAGACTGTGGAAGTCTATGATATTTTAAACCAGGCGTTTAACGTCGACAGCACGGCGGAAACCCTGCATGCCCTGTTTTTGAACAAACAGACCCAGGAAATCGACCGCATAAGGCGCATGGTCCCGTTTTTTGAAAGCACTTCCTGCATCAGCCGAGAGCTGGCCGCGTATTTCGGGGAAACCCTCGATTTTGAGCGCTGCGGGCATTGCGCATTCTGCAAAACCGGTCCCATCCAACTGCCGCCCCGCGCGCCCCTAAAACCACTGTCGACGTTTGATTTTGCGGAACTCACCGCCGAATTTGCCCAGGCTGCCGGTGCGCTTCTGACGCCGGGCAATCTGGCGAAATTCCTGTGCGGCATTCATACCCCGGTATTTCTGAAATTAAAGGCAAAAAAAATGTCAACTTTCGGCAGGCTGGAATCGTATCCGTTTATGGACGTCCTCGACTGGATAAACAAGCACGCAAAAACAGCCATTGATTAAGCCCTAAAGTTGATATAGGGAAAATTCATCATTCATCACTCATCATTCATCATTTAAAAAAACGGAGACCGCCATGCGCCCGGAAGAAACCATCAATAACATCAATTTTGCAATCGACAAGAACACCCTGTACCGGGAAGAATCCATCACCGACCTGAAAGTCGGCTCCATCCGCCGCCTGATACCCATCAAACCCGATGGCTCGGCAGACGCTTCCCGCACGGAAATCTTTATCGGCCATACCCAGCTCATGTCGCCGGAAGGCCCCCTGCCCATCCAGGCGGACCTGCCGGCAACCAGCATTGAAGACGCCATGAACGTTTTTCCCCAGGCCATGAAACAGGCACTGGCCGAAATGATTGAACAGATTCAGCAGATGCAGCGCCAGCAACAACAGCAGAAAAAACAGGAATCGTCCCGGATTATCATACCGGGAAGATAATAAAATATTTAGATTAAATTCGGTAGTTTATTAAATTTTTAAAAATGCTACGTGTTTATTACGGAACTTTTTTTAAGTTTTGCTCAATTCCGTCCCAAGGCGTCCAGAAATAAAAAAACCCGGTCAGCCTGTGAAGGTCAACCGGGTTCGATTAACACCTGTTAAGTTTAATTTGGTGGCAAGCTCAGTGCCTCAACCAGCCGGGCACATTCCGATAAAGCCCTTGCCTTTTCCGCCGTTAAAGCCCGTGCCGCCTCAATTCGTTCCGGTGGCTTGCCATCCTCTCGCAATTGGCGGACGTTCAACCGCGCCGCCTCAAGCTCACTTTTTGCCGATCTCAACCGGGCTTCAGCTTTGCGTAAGGCTGTGATACGAATTCGGGATTGTTCGCGGATATGGTTTTCATGCGGATTATGTCCGTCGGTCGGAGTATCCGGCCCATAACCCCTTGAAGGTTCCACGCCTGCCAATGCTGAAAATATTCCGGGTGCCGTCATGGGTTATCCCTCCAGCGTTTCGCAACGCCGCATTTGCAAAGCGCAAAGCCGGTCTATCTGGGAGTGCAACCGTCCCAAGTTTTCAGCTAAAACAGCATCAGCAGGGTGTTTCCGGGAAAACCGATCCAGGCGCGCCCCCTCGATAATTTTTTCATCCAAGAGAGAAAACGCTCTGGGACAACCTTCAACCGCTGCGATAACCTCAAAATCATCCTCTTGACAGGCCCTGAGATAAGCGGCTGCCCGGTCTTTCATGGCAAGCGGCCTGAGAAGGTCGCGGATTTCTCTTTGACGGAGTTGCAGGAAAATATTATCCGGTGTCACCCGGTGGTCATTGAGTTGATTCATTAATGACTTTCGATGATCAGCCAGCCCCGGCAATATCGCAGCCCTGAGATCCGCCATTTGTTTTTTACCAGCTTCGATGATTCGAAGTTCAGCCTTCGCCTTTCCTTCGCCTGAAAGGTCGCTATTATCCCGAATATCTTTTTTTTGCGCTTGAACATGGTTAAGAATTTTCAACATGTTGTTGTGGGCGTCATCCAATGTTTTTTGGCATTGCGGTAAATAATCGTTTTTGCCGGTAAGTTCGTCATGTCCGTTTTGGAGCTTTGTTTGCAGTGATGTCGTCATAATTTCATTCCTTTTTTTTGGGTAATGCCTGAGTAAGGCCCAGGCGGTTTTAGACCGGCAAAAGTCCGGCCAGCGTTCGCAGCATATCCACAATTGATGGATTTTTTAAAACAAGGGCATCCACAACCCGGTTTTTAAAAACTTCATCCGTTTCATGAGGATATCGGTTCAACTCAAGATCCGGCCCGGCCCAGCCGTCCGCATCCAATTCACCAAGTCCGAATATGACGGCCCCCAGGTCGCGCCTCATTGGTTCATCATGTCGGCGTTCAAGTGCTTCAATTCTGGATTTTAAGTTCATTCTGTCTCCTCTTGAATTGCAAAAAATGTCGGTACTTCCATCGGCCTTAAAAATTGTTGAATTTCAACAATGGCCCTTCCCTGTAAATCCGTGTCACTTTCACCATCGGCCCGGTGGATCTCATGTCCGTGATATGTCCAGCCCAGAACCGGCCCAGGTGGTAAACCGTCTTTTCGATGGTCTGCTGTGGTAAAGAATATGGCCCGTGTCGCGCCGGTGGTTTCATCAACAATCTTGCTTTCAAGATTTTCAATCCGTGATTTAAGACTCATTCCCGCCCCCTTTGCTGAGCTTCTTCCCATTCTTCCGGGGTTTCGTACCGTTCCGGCATGATGAACCGGCACCGGGTGCCGTCCGGCAATGGTATTTCATCCATTGAAGGATAAACCTTCCCGCCACATTCAAAGCCGCCGCCGATCAATTCGGTAACGACTTGAACCAGGGAAGCCGGGTCTTGCCAAGATTCCAGTTTCTCAATTCGATGTTTTAAACTCATTTTTCGGTTTCCTTTTCTTTGAATTGTGATTCAAGTTTTTCCAATCTGGTTTCAATATCGCCGGTGGTTATGACATCCTTCAGGATGTTTACCAGATATCCAAGACCCCTCGCCTTTCCTTCGCCGATCTTGTCATCATCCAGCAAATTGACAATCCGCGCCAAATATCGCCGCAAATCCGCTAAATTCTTTAATTTGTATGCCCTCAAAAAAAACACCACCTTTCAAACCACTAAATTTATTATTTATTTTTCAAAAAGTGCCTGTATGTGTCTCAAGTTATTGTGTCTGTTTGAGACATATTATGCAAAAATTCTCTTCACTGTTTCCGGTGGTAGCTGATCAATAATCAAATCCCCTTCGTCGCTAATCGCCTTCACCTGATCAGGCGTCATGCCTTTGGAATTTTCTGACATGAGGATCAATTCAGCCAAACGCGCCTTCAACCCGCCATCTCGATCTGGCAGTGGCCCGGCTGCTTCATCCATAACTGGAAGGCTGGAAGGTTCCGGCCCCCCGTCCGGCTTCTGAACCACAACGGATAAAGGGTTTCCGGCATTATTCCGTTTTTTCATTTCCTTAAGTAATGACATATCGTTTCCTTTTTTAAGTGGCGTTAGTGACACAAGTGACACGTCAAGGCCACATTAGTTTGTACACAGTTCAATATATACAGAGTATTGATTTTATTTATTTTTTCTCTATATATTCAATGGTGGCAAAAAGAACTTGGGATACGTGTCACTTGTGTCACCTGTGTCACTGGCTTAAATTCCTGCCGGACTCGAAAACCGGCCATTTTGCGCTGCCCGCCCGTGCCTCTATCATCCACCGCGCCCAAAACCTTCAGCCGCTTGCTGAAATTGTTCTGGTTCAGCAATTTGCCGATACCCTGATCAATGGCCCATACCCGATAGGCTGCATATAAATCTTTGGATAGCTCACTGCTGCCAGGTTCTTTCACACAACACTCATCAAGAAATTGTGCTGCCTGATCTGCTTCAAGCCGCCATTGCTTTTTCATCTCATTCACTGAACCGGCTTCGGTAAAATACCCCCTCTTAAAAACGCCTGTGATAGCTTCAAGCGCAAGGTTAAGGATTCCCGGCAACTCAGTTTTCAATTTTGATGTAAGATTTTTGTCTTGTTCTTTTTCAGAAAATACCCGGTTGAATGGAATTATAATTGCACGCCTAAATAGTGCTTCTGAAAAATCCCGTGTATGCGGTAGGTGATTTGTTGCGAAAATCAGAGTAGAAAATGGTTCAAAGTCAAACGGTGGTTTGAACTTGTCTTCGGCGGTCATCTTTTCGCCGGACGTGATGGACTTCATCGCCGCATCCGGTAGCATGGTCCCCTCTGATAATTCAGTAACCACGTTTGCCAGCTTCCCTAACAAGTGCGCTCTTTGGAATTTATTATCCAACTGCATCGGCATGACGGCGGATACGTTTTCAGGCCCTAATAAGGCAACCAGAACAGATAAGAGAACGGATTTGCCATTTGCGCCGGGTCCAACCAGCATAAAGAATTTTTCACGGTTCGCTGTGGACAAAAGGCAATAACCAAGCATTTCAAGAATAATGATAGCTTTTTCGATTTTGTCCGGGTCCGGTGCAAAGCTTTCCATGAGAAAGTTTTCAAACTGTGGTGATGTCTCTGCCGTGCCATAAGAAACTGGAAGTTGTGTTGTGCGGTAGGATTTTTTGCAATGGGGTTTCAATTCCCAGGCCTCGCCGGTCCAATGTAATTCACCATTCAAGACGTTGATCGAATCTTGGTTCACATTGAATTTATGATTCGGTTTGAAAATCTCAGTTTTGAACAGGTCCAGCATTGAATTGACAAGATTTTGTGTAATGTCATCGCCGCCGGATTCCTTCAGCTTTTCCTGAATCCAGACTTTGACATTCCGGTCATCCAGACGCCGCCAAACGCCTTTAACGTCCCATATCCAATTGGATTCAAGCGAAAACAAAACATTGTCGTGCCCGATCCCGGCAACTAATTCAAGGATTGTGGCAATCTGGGAAGCGCCGGGAGCATCATCATTATTTTGTTTTGAATCCTTGAGATATTCGACTTTGATATTGCATTTCTTTGAAATTTTCTTCAGCAGTTGATATTTAAGCGGTTCCGGCAACCCTGATTTTTTGATGGATTCAACAAGTTCAGCCGTTAAATATTCTGCATCTTTTTCGCCGTCTTTGGATTCAATGATTTCATGGTATTCTTGAATGGTTTTCGGCTTTTGGCTTTCGATGGATTCCAGAACAGCATCCAGGCTTTGCGAAACGTGTAAATCGTTAAAATCTGAATCAACCGGGGAAACGATATAAGGCAACCCGGATTTTTCCGCCGCTTTTTTGGCTGCATCCAGGCCCGGATTTTTCCCGATCTTTTCGGCGGTGGCCAGGTCATTATCCGCGCAAATAATTAACGGATATTTTTTGAAGTGGCCCGCCACTGCTGACAGGTTCCAGCTTGAAAACGCCACGACAACAGGCTTGCCGGTCGCTTCGTGAATACTGCATCCGGTGGCCCACCCCTCGCAAATAAATCCGCCATTGCTGAAGTCATCGCCGCCGATGATATAAAATCCGCCGGATACTTTACCCCCCGGTAGGAATTTCTTTTTATCATCAACCCCAGGCGGTATAAATTGCAGGGAAATAATTTTTCCGGACTGGTCATAAATGGGAATGGTCAACCTGCCGGGCACGGTCTCTTTTAAGCCCTCAGTTCTGATCTGTTTTACGCCATGCGGTTTAATTTGCTTGCGGACTAAATAAGGATGGTCTTCTAACGCTGGTGTCGCTGATTCCCACAACAAAGACGCTTTGCGCGCCGCCTGTTCGTATTCCTGCTTGCGCTGTTCGGCTGCTTTGGCTTTGGCTGTTTCGATCTTTTCGCGGTATTCCTTGCGCTGTTCTGGTGTCCAAGTATCATGGCCCGAAGGATTCACGACTTTATAAATCCCTAAACGCCAATCCCCGAAAAAACCGCCGCCATTTTCAAAATAGCAATAATACCCGGCCCGGTCTGACTTGTTGCCATTGGAAGCGAAACGCTTGATTGAACCATCTGGAGTGATTCCCGGTGGCGGTGTCAGTCCTGCCGCTTCAATGGCATGGATGAACGAATTAAGCATCGGTCCGCCCCCTTACGCCGCCTCGCCCGCGTTCTGATCAATCAGCCCATGCAATCCTTTGACATCCACAAATACCGTGCCCCCCACTTTGGAAAATAAATTGCTGTGTTCGCGCCGGTGGTGAAGTTTGTAAAGCGTACTCACTGAAAACGGTGCTAAGTCTTTGGCTTTACTTATTTTTACCCATTGCCGATCTTGATTTTTTCCCATAAATCCTGAAAGTCGTGTAAAGCGTACATTTTAAACCAATCTGTGATCGCTATTTATTTGAAATAATTTGTTTTTATTTCTGTTTTTAACGTGTACGTAATATATTTATACGAACACGATAAAAATGAA
>JBAQUK010000120.1:0-6747 GCA_049297455.1 Desulfosalsimonadaceae bacterium
TTGTTTTTAAGCGCGGTCCCCAGACCGCCATGGGGATTGTCCTCGTTGGGGTCAGCCAGCCAGTGTCCTCCGGTGGAATGGTGGATAAAAATCAGTTTCTGGATTGAGGCCGGCGGAGTTATATCCGTGCCTGAGGCAATCGGGGGATGACATACTGCCAGCAGCAATGAAAAAACAATCGTCACCAAAGGAAAAAAAATTTTCATGGAATCTCCTTTGTTTTGATTTTTGTTGAAACGACCCGGAACCTGACATGAATCGGTGTTATTTTGTCTTAACGGAAACAAAGCGCATTTGTCGGCTTTGGAACGCCGACCCGCCATAAATTCATGTTCCTCTATTCGAACGGTAACCAGCTTCCGGCCAAAGGAATCCATCCCATCCCGTCCGGGCCAAAACCAAATTCAATATCCGCGTTGCCGACCGAAAAACCGTTTTTCAGATAAAATGAGCTGGTCGCGGGATTATACAAACCAACGCCATCGGTTCCATCGCCGTCCCAGTTTCCGGCGATGGGCTGCCAGCCTGCGTTCTGCGGGCCGAAGCGGAATGTATAATCCGCATTGCCGTTGGAAAAGGCATTTTTAAGAAAAAAGGTGCCGGTACCGGGATCGAACAGACCAATACTGCATTGCCCGTCTCCGTCCCAGTCGCCGGTGATGGGCTGCCACCCTGCGTTTTTTGGTCCGAAGCGGAATGTATAATCCGCATTGCCGTTGGAAAAGGCATTTTTAAGAAAAAACGTATTGGTGAGGGGGTCGAACAGACCGAAACCACATTGCCCGTCCCCATTCCAGTCGCCGGTGATGGGCTGCCACCCTGCGTTCCTTGGTCCGAAGCGGAATGTATAATCCGCATTGCTGCCGGTAAGGAAGTCTTTAAGGAAAAATGTGTTGGTGAGGGGATCGAACAGACCAATACTACATTGCCCGTCTCCATCCCAGTCACCTGCGAGGGGCTGCCAGCCGGCATTTTTAGCGCCAAACCGGAAGCTGGTATCCGCATTGCCGGGGGACAATTCATTTCTCAGATAAAAGGTGCCGGCGGCCGGATCGAAAAGCCCGATGGCGTCTGCGGTATTAGTAATTACCGTTATGGTAAGTGCATCTATATCAAAAGAAGCGATGCCGCCCCCATCCGCCGCACCCAGTTTGATTATCAGGTAAAAATTTCCCGTGGCTGAGGTAAACTGCGCAGATTTTGATTCATATGATGCGCTGTCTGAATACCATACATAATTTTTACAGGTAGCGGCGTTTTCTTCTGTTACTTCTCTGAAGCAAATCCCCATTTCCGCTCCTGCATAAATCGGGGTATTGGCGTCTACCCGGATTTTAAGGGACGCTTCAAACCGGGTTCCCGGCGGCACGGTAAATTCTTTCTGGAGAACCGTCCAATCATCGGGATCAAAGGTACCCTGGGCACGCAAGGCGTAAGCGCCTTCAAAGGCATTGGTTATCCGGGAAAACTGGATATTTTTCGACCCATAAGCATTCCAGCCCACAGGGATATCGCCATAATCCGTTGTAAAAAACTCCCCTTCAAATCCCTCCTGCAAGATAATATCGTTTTGATTGACAATGGTTACGGACTTTGTCGCGGTTCTTGTGATGCCGCCGGATGCATAACTCGCCGTGATCGTGACCGACTGATTCCCGGCTATATCCACGGCGATCAGCATTCCGGATGCGCTGATGGACGCATAAGCGGAATTCTCGCTCCATGACGGCGTCACTGTGCTCGTTGATCCATCACTCCAGCTCGCGGTCGCCGTATAGATCGCGGAACTGTTTTCATTGATGGACACCGGCCCGCTGATGCTTAACCCGCTCAGCGTTACCGCCGGAGCGCCAGCCTGGGTCACTGTAATGTCTGCTGGACTGCCGGTGGCGCCGGTGGCCGTGATCCGGATGGTTCCCGTGCGAGAGGATGTATCGGTATTTTGAAGAAATCCACAGGTGATGGTCCCGTTATTGCTCCCGCTGACGCCGGAGGTGATGGAAAGCCAACTGCCGCCTGATATCACCACTGCCGACCAGGGCATGGTCCCGGCCCCCGTATTGGAAACGCTGAATGTGGTTATACCGGATTCTTTTGCCACATTCCGGCTGACGGGGCTTACTGATAGCGAGGATAAGCCTTCACCGACAAGGTAATCCAAAAGCACGCTGATATTATTGACTGAAACAGATGATGCCCAGGAAGAGACTGAACTTCCTGAAAAACTTAATTGATAAGTGCCTGTAACCGTCGCCGGAAATGCATATCCGCCGCTGGCTGACGTAACAGCATAGTAATTGCCCAGGTCAGGCATAACCGTAACTCCGGATTTCCCTTCCTCAGGATCATACATGCCATTGTCATTTAAATCTTCCCAAACCGTTCCGACAATAAATCGATTGTAATGATTCGGTTCAGAAAGGTTGGCGTAGCAGAAATTCCCCGTCACAACTTCCGGCCCGACATCGGAAGACGGGTTCGAATCGGAAACACTGGCTATACCGACATTGGTATAATTTCCGTCAAGCGACATGATCGCCTGCCTGTGCCCCCGGCCTGGCTGCATGCCGTCAAGCGTTCCCTCACCCCAATCAATATTAAAAGCCGCATGGGCATTGAGCCCATCGTCTGCGTATGAAAACACGTTTCCCCGGGCACTGATATATGAAAATCCGGCGGCATCTATTCTGTCGAATTGCCCGGTATGGTCTTGCGCATCACGGGCAATCAAATCTTCGGAATGCGCCTTGGCCGCATTATACAGGCGAATGTCAAATGCTGCGGGCGGTTTTGCGGAATAAGAGGCGAATTCATTTTGGAGGACCGTCGTATCCACGTTAAAATAATCACGCCCGTCAGCAACTCTTGGATCCGTGGAAGTCGCAAGCCAGTCTCCCTCGTTGGTCGGATTGGCCCTGGCCCGGTTCATCAGCCAGACCATCTGCTGCTCCATCCCGTTCGGATGAAGATTGTCAGGCGTTTTATGATATGTCCATTCTATCAAAGACCCACTTGGCGCATACGCTTGAGACAAAGGAGATTTATATTTTGCCTCCCTTACTTCCCGAGGAGGATTCGGTTCAGGGTAAAAGCGTTGTGCCTTTACGTCATCAGGATATGCCCATATATTGCCGGCGATCATAAAGACTATTGGAAATACAATAATTACAAGATGTTTTTTCAAAAGCATCCGGTCGAGACAGCATAAAATCAGCTTCAACCTATACATACAAACAGTTAATGCCCACATAAAGCACCTCTCAGGTCATAAGGTCAAAATTTGACTGGGATTTACATTCCTTTTTAACCGTTTATCAATGTCACATAAGTTTTCTGGCTTACGAATCGAAAACCACAATAACTTTTTACGGGACTGCCAATGTGGAAATAAAACAACCGCCTCCGCCTCCACCGCCATTCTCTTTCACGTCGGTCACATTGACCATAAAAGTCTCCTCAGCAGATACATTTGTTCCATCGTTTGCGGTGACGCCCAGCGTATAGGCGTTTGGTCCGGTTTCAAAATCCAACTCTGCCGCGCCCGCTTCCGTCAGGGTTATCGCACCCGTACTCCCGTTTACGGCAAACAGAGCATTTCCATTTTCATCCTGAATATTGGTGGTCAGCATGTAGCTCACTGTTTCGCCGGTTGTATCCGCATCCATGACCTCGGCTGTTGCCACCAAAGTTCCTGCTGGTAAATTTTCCGCTAAATTCTGATCCGCTATTGTTTTCAGCTCCAGGGCGGTGTCATTTATCCTGACGGCCTTTTGAATGGTGATGGTATTCGCCGGCACATTCTGATAAACGCCTTTTGTGGTTGTGGAAACCGCGCCGATGGCGTCCACCACATCCTTCCCTTCGATTACCTCACCGAACACCGCATATCCATCGCTGGTGTCGCTGTAATTCAATCCCTTATTATCCGCCAGGTTGATAAAAAACTGAGAGGTGGCGGAATTCGGGTCTGTGGTCCGGGCCATGGCAATGGTGTATGCGTCGTTGGAAAGTCCATTGCTTGCTTCGTTTACAATCGGATCATGGGTCTGTTTGGAATTCATCTGCGCATCCAGGCCGCCGCCCTGAATGACAAATCCTGAGATCACACGATGAAAAATGGTGCCGTCGTAAAATCCTTCATCAACGTAGCTAAGAAAGTTGGCTACGGTGACGGGTGCTTCGTCCTGAAACAATGACAAGGTGATATTGCCCATGTTTGTTTCCAGAATCACATTGACTGTCCCGATTTCAGCAAAACAGGCGGCGGAAGGAATGAGGCAGATCCCTATAAAAATTAACGTTGCAATCGCTTGCCTGATGATGGTACGTCCTTTTTTTAACAACTGGTTCATTCGATAATGTCCTTTTTTTAATCATTTTAATTTAATAATGAAAAAACCACAGGTTGGGATTCAAATCCAACAAATGGTTAACGTTTTGCCAGGATTATGTCAAAAAAATTCACATCGCCACTCCGATGCAGGCCGAAATCCAGACCTACCTGACGCAGCACAGGCTGGAATCCATAAGGATTTTGTGGATCTGAAACGTCATACATAAGAAAGCCCCGGCCACAGCCGGGGCTTTCTTGCTAAAATCTACTAACTGCCCGCTGTTACCAGCTTCCGGCAAGCGGAAGCCATCCGCTCCCGTCCGGGCTAAAATCAAATGTGATATCGGCTGGGCCGCCTGTAAAATTATTTTTCAGGAAAAATGAACTTAACGAGGGATTAAATAAGCCGATTCCATCATCTCCGTCGCCATCCCAGTCACCGCATACCGCTTTCCAGTTCGACGCTTTAGGCCCAAATCGTAGAGAATAGTCTGCATTCCCGCCACTTAAGGCATTTTTAAGATAAATCTGTCCTGTTTGAGAGGAATACAAACCGATGGAGTCCTTTCCATCACCGTTCCAGTCACCGGCGATTGGCTGCCAGCCCTGGTTTGACGGACCGAACCGGAAAGCATGGTCTGCGTTCCCGCCGGATAGTGCATTTTTAAGATAGAATGTGCTGCTCGTCGGATCGTATAATCCAATGCTGCATTGACCATCACCGTCCCAGTCGCCTGATATTGGTATCCAGTTTTTCAATTTAGGGCCAAAGCCAAAAACAACATCTGAATTGCCGCCGGCATTGGAATTCTTAAGATAAAACCGGGATTGAGTTGAATCGTAGAATCCGACTGTTGCCTGTCCGTTTCCATTCCAATCTCCCACGACAGGAACCCAGCTGGAATTTTTGGGGCCAAACCGGAAATTTGTATCCGCCGTGCCGCCAGCTAAATCGTTTTTCAGATAGAAAGAACTGGCATCCGGATTAAACAAAGCAATGCCAGAGGATGGAATGGATGGGATATATAATGATGAACTGGAAGCAATCTCCATGGATGTCCCGTCTATAGCACTCATCATGCCAAATCCGTTTCCCATAAAATCACACGATATATTAATAAAACTTTTTGAATCACCAAGGACTCCACCGCCGGCAGTTTGCGTAGCGATTGAAAGAAGACTGGCAAAAGAATCAACATAAAGACCTTTGGCCGGAACTGGAGTAAACGCTTTCCCGGTGTCTCCATCACTCTCATATATTGTAAACTTGGCTGTACCTAAAGTTGTTGAGTTATTATAAGTCGTTATGATGATATTTAAAAAAAAGCTGGAGTTGGCTGGCGGTAAATAAGGAAATGTGAAGTTCTGCATGTCATAAGTGGGTGAAATGCCAAATGACTCTCCAGTGACAGTATTTGCTGCAAGACCGTATCCGTTTCCATTAAAATCACAGGACACACTGATAAAACAGTCCGAGTCTCCAAGTATTCCAGAGTCTGAAGTGGAGGTTATCGTTGACATGGAATTTAGACCGGCAATAGTGTTAAGATAGCTCCCTCTTGCATTAACCGTGATTTGAGCTGTTGCCTTGTCGCCGTCCTTTTCATAAGTGTTCAGTGTCGCCGTCCCATTAACGCCTGAATTATTATAAATTATAATGCCTTGCAGATTCCATTCCCCTGCTGTGTCTTTAAAATAAGGAAAAACGAAATTATTTTCGGTTGAACAGGAAGCAATCCCCATGGATGTGCCTTCTGAATCGCTCATCATGCCAAACCCGTTTCCCATAAAGTCACACGACACGTTAACAAAACTCTTTGAATCACCAAGAACGCCAGAACCGGCAGTTTTTGTAGCGGCTGAAATAAAATTGGCAAGAGAAGCGACATAAAGACCAAGGGCCGATATCGGAATTAAAGCTTTTCCGATATCGCCATCACTCTCATATATTGTAAACTCGGCAGTACCGGAAGCTGTTGAGTTAATACCTGAATTTTGCACGAAACTCCCCGCCAGCGGCACATGCCGCTAAAATTTTCATTTCCCGAAATTTTGGCAGGGCGACTTTATCTCCAGTCCCTGCCGCCTATCTTTGCCCCTACGAAGAATCCATTGCGCTGTTCCACGGTTAATATACCAATTTTATATAAAATTTCGTGCAAAATTTTTTTTGCGCCCAGCGGATTAAAAAAAATCGGACCTACACGGGGACTCTTTCCCATGGCCTCGCCTTGTTCCTCAATCGGTCCATGAATCCATAAAAGTTTAAGAGCGCCGGCGTTCTGCTATCATACAATGAATATTTGACCGCATCCTTGATCACCTTGGCCGCAACGAACAAAAGCTTCAGCCGGGCGATACGGATGGTGTTGGCCTTGATCCCTTGAATCCGGGTTTCATCTGTTTCCGCCTCG
>JBAQUK010000121.1:0-40043 GCA_049297455.1 Desulfosalsimonadaceae bacterium
TTGGGGTATGACCCGCTGAAGATTGTCGCCCGAGTGGAGTTGTTGATCTGCAAGGACTTTACGGAGATGCGCATACACATACAAATACGTCTGAATCAGACGAACCTGTGTTAACCGGATAGGCATGATTGAATCCATTAAAAAAGAAGCTGGAATTAAGGATAGTAAAAAATAAGCTTGAAGTGGTGGCTTGCCAGCACGTTTCTGCGCCGCGTTTGATGATGAAAGGAAATTCGTAATGAAAATACCCATTTATCAGGTGGATGCATTCACCTCAGAGATTTTTTCCGGCAATCCGGCGGCGGTTTGCCTGCTGGATGCATGGATTGACGACAATCGCCTTCAATCCATTGCCGCGGAGAACAATTTGTCGGAGACCGCCTTCCTTGTGAAAAATGATGCGGGTTTTGATCTTCGGTGGTTTACCCCGGCCACCGAGGTGGCCCTTTGCGGACACGCCACGCTGGCGAGTGCGTTTGTGCTGTTCACCTGCTTGAATTATCCGAAGGAGATCATCCGTTTTCAGACCCGCATGAGCGGTGAACTGACCGTTTTGAAACGGGAGGATCTGCTTGAGATGGATTTTCCCTCAAGGCCTGTTTATGCCAGGACTCCCCCGGACGGACTCAAGGAAGGGCTGGGGATTTTGCCGGAAGAAGTGTTTGATTCAGAGGAAGACCTGCTGGTGGTGCTGGATAGCGAAAAAACCGTCCGGGAGGTTCGCCCTGATTTTGCCGCACTGGAACGGGTTGTGTGCCGCTGCGTCATCATCACCGCCAGGGGAGACCGGAGCGATTTTGTGTCCCGCTGCTTCGCCCCCAGAGTGGGCATCCCGGAAGATCCGGTGACGGGCTCGGCCCACTGCGTTCTGATTCCCTATTGGGCCGGCGTGTTCGGCAAAAACGATCTCCATGCGTTTCAGGTCTCAAAGCGGGGCGGTGAATTGTTCTGCAAACTTGCCGGGGATCGGGTGAAGATTTCAGGCAAAGCGGTCTTATATATGGAAGGCGCGATAACGATATGAACCGTCAAACGCGGGCGATATGTATAGCGTGCAGGCATCCGCAGCCGTTCAATTTTTTTATAACCTTTTTAATTTTATAAATAAACGAAAAATAGAAATTCAGGATTTACTGGCAGCATATGCTGCCAGTAAAAATCATCACGAATTTTTTTCTTTTTCGCATTAATCCAAAGGAAACCGCTCATTAATGAAAATAAAAGAACGCTTGTTTCAAACACTGTCCATGCTGGTCCTGGCAGCAATGATGACGCAGACCATCTCCTGCGGCACACTGCTGTATCCGGAAAGACGGAATGCCAATCCCCATAACCGGATTGACCCGGCAGGCCGCCGGATCGATCCGGCCGTCGCCGTTCTGGACGCCGCCTGCCTGATCATTTTTATCGTTCCCGGCATCATCGCATTTGCCGTTGATTTTGCCACCGGCGCTATTTATCTGCCGGGCGGCGGGCAAAGCGCTACGCTGTCTGATGATCCTGAAGAAAACCGGGTCATTTACGTTGATCCGAAAACGCTTAATCCGGACACAATAAAGCAGGTCATTCGTCAACATAAAAGGGTTGACGTCAGTTTTGACGATAAACGCATGCTGGCATACCGGGCGGATCACATTTAATTGTGGCTGGTTTATACAAACTGTATATTTATTGTTGGGCAAATGCAATTATAGAGAAAACATAGCCACTGTGTACTATAAATGATGACTATGCTTGAATGGTATGTTGGAGGCAAGATGCATGACCCTAAAAAACTGAATGGGCATGTCTCTCTACATCTGTTGAATCATCTAATTTACGACTCAAAGAGTTCTATGGTGAGGTGCTTTTTATGGAAGAAAATATAGCGATTAACGAAAAGATACGAGAAATTGAAAATGGCGACCTGTATGCGATCCTCTCTCTTTGCACAAATGAAGACCTTGATCCTTTGGTAAAATGTATGGATAGAAAACTGTCAAGCACCCTTGAGATAAATGACGATTACAAAAAATATTATCCGTGCCACACGAAGTATTATAAGGCGATTGGCGACGAAATTCGGCTTTTTGGCGGTAATTCATTCAAAAATATATTTCGCGGTGGCGAGGGGCCTACATACGATGAAATTGTGGTGGATGTATGCAAAAAGCTTGATATACCATTTGAGCTTGGAAAAACGGTAAATAATGAAAGCAATGTGCTTGCTATTTACCTTGATAGGCAATGGAAGGCGCTTAGTCGAGAACAGCAGGATGAGATTATTACCGACGCCCGCGAGGCCGCTTCAAAGAAAACATTCAATGCAGCGACAATAATAGAAGGAGGCGGAGCCTTATTGCTGCTCTTGCGGCCCTTTTTGGGTCTTGTAGGATGGCCAGTACTTGCTGCATTCAGCCTTGCGAAGCCCGCATTCAAAGTGACGATTTCGTGTGTACTGCATATTGCCTATCTGCGGAAGAAAATTCTCGATGGAGAGGCAGCCTCTTTTGTTGATTCGTATATCCCTGCCGGTAGCGCAGAAAACGTTTCATTGGTTCCGGCCACGACTCGATCTGCCTCCCTCGTAGTCGGTGTCTCTGAGGACGAACCTGCGCTGTCGCTTACCTGGATTTCAAATCCAACGCCGCAAGCATGGTATCCGGTGGACGATTCCGATGAGGGTATTAGCAGGCTTAACCCCCTGCTGCAGGCTGTACCCAATTTTTCAATCGCCGGTGAGTTGACTTCGACAAAGTACATGGAGGTGGTTATCGATGGACCATTGGTGAAGGCGACAGGCATAAATGGTGGATATAGGGGATTTCGTATTGTTGATGGTAAGATAGAAAGCCATGCTATTTTGTTCGAGCCGTCAAAGCTATCCAAAATCGTTAATGCCTCGGCGCTTTTACAGGTGGCATCCGTAGCCGTCGCGCAAAAACACTTGGCTGACATCAACGAGAAGCTGTCTGAAATTAAGGCATGTGTCGATAAGATTCATCAGTTCCAGAAGAATGAACGGCGCTCGGTTCTGACAGGCGCCACTCGCTACTTTGAACAGGTTGCGCAATCGGTTCTTGCTGGAGAGCTTTCAGATGCTATTCGCAATCAGATTGAAGATCACGAGGCGAATCTGCTTCAGGTGCAAGATCACCTGATGGAAGACATCCGCCACGAAAGCAAGGAAATTATTAATATCAAGGGTAAAGACACGTTCGGCTCAAAGGGCATGCAGAATGCAATTAGTTCACATCAAAAACTTCTTGATGATTTGTACCAGCAGTTAATGCTATGCATTCGTGCCCGAGCGTGCGGTTGGCAACTCCTTGTCGTTTTTCCCGGTGAGGAACGACTCAAGGAAAAGCGGAAGTGCAGCATTCAAGAGTCGCTCAAAGCGCTGGCCGAAGGTGGCGATTTGCTTAAGAAAACGGACATGTTTATGCGAAATAAAATAAAGGAGCTGTCGTCAGTTTGGAACAGGACCGCAACGCTAAACAAGAGGAAGCTTTCCCTTCTTGAATGGAACGACACGTTGATGGGTGAGATCACATCATGCAAGGCGCAAATCGTGCGGGATATTCGCGCAGCCGAAGCGGTAATTAATGATCGTCGGCAGCCCGTAACGATGGTTGTTAAGGTTGAAGGGGATCGAATCGTTGCTGCCTGCGCTAAATAACAAATAATGCAAGACATATAGAATGGATGCATATAGGAAATGACGGCTGCGGCCATGCCCAATATCTTGAATTTTCAACTCTTCCTTTATTTCAACTTCATCCGGAACCGTTTCACCGCCAGTGAAATGAAAAACAATCCCACCCCGCTCATGGCCAGAAAGGACGGCCATAATTCCATGGGGCCGTTGCCTTTGAGCATAATGCCCCGGATGATTATCAGAAAGTGGGTGGCCGGGATGATTTTGGACACCACCTGAAGCGGCGGCGGCATGGACGCCACGGGAAACACAAACCCGGAGAGCATGACCGACGGCAGCAGGGTTCCCACCAGGGAGAGCATCATGGCCACCTGCTGGGTGGCCACGAGCGTTGAGATAAGCATGCCGATGGCGAGGGCCGTGAACACATAAAAAACGCAGAAAATCAGTAGCGTGGACCAGGACCCCAGCATGGGCACCTCAAACCACAGATGCCCGAAAATCAGGATGAACACCGCAATGATAAAGGCCAGGATGAGGTAGGGAATGGCCTTGCCCAGCACCACTTCGTAAGGCTTGATGGGGCTCACCAGAATCTGCTCCATGGTGCCGGTTTCCTCTTCCCTGGCGATGGTCACGGAGGTGAGGAGCGCGCCGATCATGATCAGCAGCAGCGCGACAATGCCCGGAACGACAAAATGGGCCGATACCATGTCCGGATTATACAGCATCCGGGCCTTGATGCGGATGGGCAGGCCGCCGTTTCCGGAGGTGGTCCCGGAACTAGTCAGCGACTGGCTGACAAACACGCTTTCCAGATAATTCTGGACCAGGGTCGCGCTGTTGGCGTCGGTGCCGTCGGCGATCACGCCGATGGGGGATGCGGGTGAACCATTGAGCCGCCGCGCAAAATCCGCCGGTATGATGAGGGCCGCCCGGGCAATGCGTTTTTTAAACAGCCCTTCGGTTTTTCTCGGGTCGCTGTATCTTGCCACAATATTGAAATAGGGGGAGGCGCTTAAGGTTTCAATCAGATCCCGGCTGGCGGGGGTTCGGGAAAGATCGCAGATCCCGATCCGGATATGTTTTAAATCCATGTCAATGGCGTAGCCGAAGATGAACATCATGAGCACGGGCATTAAAAACAGGATCAGCAGGGACCGGGGGTCTCTTCGGATATGGATGAATTCTTTCCGGATCAGCGGCGCAAGTCTTGAGTTCAGCATTTATCGGTCCACCAGATGAATAAAAATGTCCTGAATGGATGTCATGCCATATTTTTTTTTGATGGCGGCCGGTGCGTCCATCTCCACAATCCGGCCCTTGTCCATGATGGAGAGCCGGTGGCAGTATTCCGCCTCGTCCATATAATGGGTGGTCACGAATACCGTGGTGCCCGCACCCGCCAGGTTTGAGATCAGATCCCAGAAATAGCGGCGGGCAATGGGGTCCACGCCGCCGGTGGGTTCGTCCAGAAACAGGATGGGCGGTTTGTGGAGAATGGCGCAGGCCAGGGCCAGCCGCTGTTTGAAGCCCAAGGGCAGGGAAACGGTTTTGCGGTTCTCCATCTGGGACAGGTTCAGGGAAACGTCGAGTTCCGCGATTCTTTCCCGGATCTGGGACCGGGAGAGGCCGTAAATGCCGCCGAAAAAGAAGAGATTTTCCCGGACCTTTAAGTCGTCATACAGGGAAAACCGCTGGGACATATAGCCGATGCGGGTTTTGATCTTTTCGTATTCCCGGTTGATGTCCCATCCGCCCACGGAACCCTCACCGGAAGACGGCTGGAGAAGGCCAGTGAGCATCCGGATGGTGGTGGTTTTGCCGGCCCCGTTCGCACCCAGGAATCCGAAAATTTCTCCCTGGCCCACGTCAAAGGAAACATTGTCCACCGCCACAAAATCCCCGAAATGCCGGGTGAGATTCCGGACGGTGACGGCGGGGGTTGGGGAGGATGGGGAATCTGTCATTATTGTGTCTTTAACATAAGGTGTTTAGCGGTTTTATATGAAAAAGGAATTTTTTTAACCACAGAGAGCACAGAGGACACAGAGATTGAGGTTGTTTATCATAATTTTACTCTGTGATCTCTGTGCTCTCCGTGGTGTTTTATGTTTAAATAAAAAATAAACATTTAATTCAAATATTTAAATCTATGACAAGCTTTGTTGATGGTTGCATTCCTGCGAGCAACGGGAAAATCATGCAAACAAAACCCCCTCCGCGCCCCAGCGTCTCCGCGGGAGAAAAAAATCTCGCGCAGAGGCTCAGAGGCGCAGAGAAAAACCAGTGAAGTCTTTATTTCCATCATTCGTTGTGCCCATCCGGGCATGGGGGTTAGCCTGTTTTTTCCGCAATCAACGAAATAAACGTATCTTCAAGTCCCGGTTCGGCGGCTTCAATTCTATCGACGGCAAACCCATCGCTATCCGCTTCCCTGCATAGATTCGCAATGGTTTCAGGGGTGTCTGAAAACAGGCTGACATGCACCCGATCTCCCAGAATCTGCACCTGGCTGGGGTGAAGCCGGTGTTTGAACCACCCGGCAAGGGCCGGCAGGTTCGGGCCGAACAGGGCATGCACGGTCCCGGTAAACGCCTGTATGACCTCTGCGGATGTCCCCAGGGCCAGAATGTTGCCTTTGTTGATCAGGGCGATCCGGTCGCATTTTTCCGCCTCGTCCATATAGGGTGTGGTGACCAGAATGCTGACCCCACCGGATTTGAGGGTCTTGAGAATATCCCAGAATTCCCGGCGGGAAACCGGGTCCACGCCGGTGGTGGGTTCGTCGAGAATCAGAATTTTCGGCGTATGGATCAGGGCGCACGACAGGGCGAGTTTCTGTTTCATGCCTCCGGAAAGCTGTCCCGCCCGGCGTTTGACAAACGGCCCGAGGCGGGAGAAGTGGAGCAGCTCCTCGGTCCGCTTGAGCCGTTCCTGTTTCGGCACCCGGAACAGATCGGCGAAAAATCTTAAGTTCTCCCCCACGGTCAGATCCGGGTAGAGAGAAAACCGCTGGGGCATGTAACCGATGATTTTCCGGACCTCCTCGGGTTCCTGTTGAACGGAAATCCCCAGCAACCGGCATTCGCCCTCATCCGGGTCCAGCAGGGAGGTCAGTATCCGGATAAGCGAGGTTTTGCCGGCTCCGTCCGGGCCGATGAGCCCGAACATCTCAAAAGGCTGGACCTCCAGGCTGACGGACGCAAGCGCCACTGTTTCCTGATAGGACTTTTTCAGCCCGGTGATTTGTATGGCAGGTGCAACCATGATGGATCAGTGCCCCATCGTCAAATAGACTTCCGCCGGCATACCGATTTTTAATACATCGTCCTTGTTCTTTAACGTGACTTTAACGGCATACACCAGCTCGGCCCTTGCTTTCCGGGTCTGGACGTTTTTCGGGGTGAATTCGGCTTCCGGCGACACCCATGCCACTTTTCCGGGAAATGCATCCGGGCAGGCGTCCACCCGGACAAACACATTCTGGCCGAGCTTGAACCGGTCCAGGTCGGTTTCCGCCACATAGATATTGATCCAGAAATTGGCAAGGTCCGCGATTTTATAGACCGCACCGCCCTGAACCGCGATTTCACCGGGTTCCGTATATTTTTCCACCACCATGCCGTCCAGGGGGGAGTGGATGACGCCGTCTTTTATCTGGCGTTCCAGAACCGCCATGGTCGCGTCCACCTGGGCGCTTTTGGCGGTAAGCACCGGCATCTGGGATTTGGCGGCAGTCACCTGGCTGCGGGCCACACTGAGCTGGGTGGAAATATCATCAAATTGCTGCTGGGTGGCCGATCCTTTGGCATAGAGCTGCTTGATGCGCTTATGGCGGATCTGGGCGTTTTCAAGATTGTCCCCCGCCTGATCGATGGCTGCCTGGGCCGCAATCCGTCCGGCTTCGATTTCGCTTAAACCGGCCTGGAGCTGGGCTTTCTGCAGAATGAGTTTCTCAACATCGATGTCAGCAAGCAGTTCCCCGGCTTTCACCGGATCGCCTTCTTCTTTTGTCAGATGCAGTATGGTCCCTGAAATCAGCGAGCCCACTGTGACTTCCGTGGCTTCAAGGGTTCCGGAACCCGCGAACCCTTCGGGGAGTTTGTCGCGGCACCCGGCAAAAAATATAACGGCGGTCCATATCAGCAGCCATTTTCCATATCGTGCAGATTTCATCAGAAAGTCTCCTTAGATATTGCCGTGGGATAGTCCATGCCCATGGCCCTCAAATAATCCGCCCATGCGGTCTGGACTTCGGCTGAAATCAAGGCCAGCTCGGATGTCGCGTTCAATAGTTCCGTATGGGCATCCAGATAATCCGTATTGGTGGCCATTCCGACTTTGAAATTGTCTTTTTTTGTATCAAAGTTTTCCTGTGCGGAAGCCACTTTTTCTTTTGAGATCAAGAGCTTCTGGCAGGCTTCGGCATAGGTCAGCCGGGTGTTGATCCGGTCCAGCGCAATCATCCGGTCAACAGAGTCCCCGGCCTGCTCCAGCCGGGATTTTTTCGCCAGGGCGGCGTTGCGCTCATTTTTCCGCTGATCCATGTCAAAAACATTCCATGACATTTGGACCCCGGTCTGCCACGACGGTTCCCAGTCGGGCTGGGTGGCGATAAATCCCGGCCATCCGTAATGCCCGGACGCGGTCAGGCCGACCTGGGGGAGTAACTCTCCACCTGCGATATCGATTTCTCCGGCCGCGGCTTCCACCTGTTTTTCGGAAATCTGCTGCTCCGGCCGTTTAATGGTTGAATTGGCAAGTGTATCGGGGATGGGCCAGGGCGGCGGTGGTTCCGGGTCTGTTGAAATGTCAAGGATCTCGTGCGGCGGCAGCCCCATGCGCTCCGCCAGGGAAGCCGTCGCTCTGGCAGCAGCGTTGTCCGCCTGAACGATTTTGAGTTCCATATCGAGACGCCGCAGGTCGATGGGGAGCATCTCGCTTTTGAGCATCATCCCCTGATCCATTAAATTGTCAGCGTCCTTGAGATGGCTGATAATCTGTTCCCGGCTGGCAACGGCAATGCGTTTGAGTTCCCGGGCCTTTGTCACTTGATGAAACGCCACGACCACCTGCTGGCGAACCTGGCTTTTGACAAGGGCCAGTTGGTGGCCGGAACCGTCGTATCCAGCAGATGCGGCCCGGATGCCGCCCTCGATTTTCCCGCCGGTGTAAATGGGCTGGAGAAGGGCAACGAAAAGATCGGCTTTTTCATGTTCCCCGATTGTTATGTTTCTTCCCGGAATGGCCAACGGCCCGATGCCGGCCGGACCCTCCACCGTCATGTCCCCGATGCGCATTTTGTTCACATCGGACATATACCCGGACATGGCCCCCAGATCGACTTCCGGGTATCGCCTGCCTTCGGCCTGCTTAAGAAGGAACGCCGCTTCCTCCCGGCCTTTTTTCGCCTGGGAAAGGTCCAGGTTGTTTTCAAAGGCGATGTTTAAGCAGTCCTCAAGATGCAACGGCCCTTTCCGCACACCTTCCGTTTGTCCCGCATCAGCAAGGGAGGGGAGAAAAAATGCCGTGGCCAATACTGCGAAAAGGGCCGCCCGGCATAATAAGATGATGGGGTGATATTGAAGAAATGTCCTTTCCTTTATCATTCCTGCCTCTTTATATAAGCGGGTTGAATTGACAGCGCCGTTGATATGGTATAAACATCAGGGGAACATGGGCAATAACCATAGCATATTGCCGGTCATAAAAAAAATATTTAACGAACGCATTTTAAAGGAGAGGAATCATCATGGAACACAGCGGCATCACCAAATCAATGGCGCATTTTTGCAAGGACACCTGCCCGGTATGCACCAAAGGCAGGGAAAAAGGGGAAGGCGTTTTATATACGATGATCAAGCTGGAAGAAAATCTCTGCCCGGCTTGCAGGGCCTATAAGAAAGTGTACGGGAAGCCGGCCCACGAAAAATTAAGATGAAAAAACTGGTAAGTATTCAGAAGCCAGAATTCAGAATCCAGAATAAGAGAACCAGCAAAGCGATTCACCGGACGGATGAATCCATTGCATAAAACACTGCTGAAGGAATTGGAAACGATCATGATGGTCCTGTAGCCGCCCGGTAATTTGAAGAAGCCGGTAAATGACTGGAAACACCATACGGGGCATTCTGAATTCTGACTCCTGAATTCTGAATACCTGCTATTATGACCCATTCCGGATAAAGCCCATGACCCGGATTTCAAGCACCGGGGAGATGGCGCTGTCCGTATGGATGAGGAGTTTGTCGATATACGAGCCTTTTTCCTGTTTCAGATTCACCACCGTGAGGTCATAACTCACGCCGCCGCCGGGTTGCTCTTTTGCAACCAGTTCATGCCGGAAAAATTTGCCGTTTTCAGCCCTGATATTTTGGATCTTAAAGGGGTTTTCGGAAGCGGGCGTGATGGTGATGGTCTTTGAAATTTCCTGACCCGCGTTTCCGGTCAGCCGGATAACGGTTGCCGACAACTCCACAATGGGTTTGACCCGGCCTGTGAGGCTCAGTTCCAGTTTCGCATGGTTCGGGTCACTGGTCAGGACGGTGATGGTCTTGCTTACCGGCTGACCGCTCATGCCTTTGGAATCCATCTGGATTGCGATATTCCCCTCGCCGCCGGGAGGGATCTGCCTCGGATACGAGGCAGCCGTGCACCCTCAGCCGGTTTGCACGTCCGTGATGTTCAAGGGAGCGGTTCCTTTATTTTGAATCACAAATTCATGACGAACTTCCTGCCCTTCAAAAACCGGGGGGAATTCAAAATGCGTCACCGGCAGGAACGCCCGGGGGCCATGGGATGTTTGGGGGGGCGTTTGGGCGTGGCCGGAACCCGTGCCGATATGAAAAAATATGAATGAAATCAAAAGGATTCCAAAAGCTAACCGTTTTGACTGCATCTGCGTCATCTGTTTCACCTCATTATAGTGGACTAATGATTAATTCCTTCCATAGACCCGCTCTCTCTTGAACCGGAAAAAATCATCTTTTTCCTCAAGTTCGATGGTTTGGGCCTCATCCTGGAAATACTTTTCCCGGATGGCTTTCAGCTTTTCCTCCTGCTCCGGCCCTTGAGATTCCGCCGCAACCGCATCCCGTTCCGCCATATACTGGAGGCCGACTTCCCATCGTTTTTCCCGCACCGCATCATATTCTTCCATTTTTTCGATGTCTTCCTGCGTGAACCCCATTTCCCGGCGGATTTTGTTCATCTCGAACTGGCGCTGGTCCGGGGGGAGTTTTTTCAATTCGTCCTGAACCGAGTCCAGGCTGAAAAATACTTTTGCCGACATGTCTTTATACTCCAGAATAAATTCTTCCGGAGAATTGTCATAGGTTTCATGAAGCGCGGCGTTGAACATATCCAGTTTTTCCTCAATGGTCGTGTCCCTGGATTCCTGGAGCACCGCCATGGTGTCCTGCATGGTTTTTTTCCTGGCATCGGTCGCCAGCAGTTCCCCGGACCATATTTCCTTGGCCGCATCGCCGAAAAGCGCTTCCCTTTTTTCCCACAGGGCCGCAGTTTTTTCGGATTCCGACATCATCGCCAGGATCGCCTCATTGTCCGCCAGCCACTGGTTATACGTGTCCAGTTTATTTAATGTGGCCATAATGGCGTCGGCAAAATCCGGAAACGCCCGTTTGATGATTTCGGAAAACGTTTTTCCGCCGTCATCGGGAAACATGCTCAGGATATAATTTCTGACCCCGTAAAGACTGGCCTGGGTGCTGATTTTCGAGATGGTGCCGCCGTAATTTTTCTGCAACTCCTTAACGATCTTATCTTTGATCGTCATTTGATTCATTTCGGGCGTGTTGCCCGGAGGGCCGGCAGGCGAAGGGGCAGGGGAAGCGATGTTTTTACCATCAGCAGGCGCTGATGCCGGTGAAGCGTCGGCAGACACAGGAACGTGCTGCGGCGCAAGGGCGGTTTCCCTGTCCGTACCCAGAAGGAATAAATAACAAAATATCATGGTGATAACGATTCCGGCCCCGGCCGCGGCTATTTTGATCTTATTGCCCATGCCTGATGATCCTTTGTTCTTAAATTGCTGGTGATGAATATGTTCGTCGCCATATTATAATGATAAAGAAGAAAATTTCATATCACTTTTTGGGAAAAAAATTGCCCTCATCAAAAACCGCATGGCGGGTGTTGATGAGGGCAGATTGTTTTTATACAGGAGTGGTCAGTCGGATAGGCTGACCACTCCCTTGATATGATGACTATTAATAAGGCAGGTATTTCAGTTTGTTCCAGATCAGACCGGCCAGTTTTTTGGAACCGGAATCCGCCGGGTGAATGCCGTCAATGATAATGTCGGAATTGACGATGCTGGACCGCGGGTCAATGAATACACGGTAAGGAACAAGGGTGGCATTCTGCACCGCCGACGCCAGTTTGGTGTCTCCATAAGCGACCGCCGGGTTTAATGCCGTGGTGCCGATCACGCCGAATTTAACATGGTAATAGCCCTGGTAAATGATGTTTTTGACGCCTTCACGGCCCATCTGGTTCATCATGGTGACGGCTTCCACATAGATATCATTGATGAAGGACTTGCATTTGGAGGAAAGTCCGGATTCCCACCAATCTTTTTTGCAGTTATACGGGTCAAAATACATGGTGGCGGGGATCAGGATGTCGTTGCCGCCGCCGTCCATGATGATGGTGTCAATGGTGCGGTAATCCGCTTTCGCCCTGGCATACTGGGAGGCAACGGAGGGTTCGATGATGCCGCCGTTCAGCTCGGCGCCGGAGGTGGCATACCGGCGGAAGGTTTTGCCCGCATAGCTGTGCAGATAATTGCTGATGCCGCCGCTCAGTGCGAAGATGGAATCCCCTAAGTTAACGATCTTATTGTTGCCGGCATTGGTGATGTAAGGTTTGGTTATCACGCTGCATGCGGCAAGCGCGAGGGAAAGCACCGCAACAATGGCAAGGGTGTAGAGTTTTGACTTTAAGACGGTCTTTTTCATGGGGATCTCCTTTTTGAGTTAAAAATTTAAATTTCTGGGAAAATTTTTAAAATGCCTGCCTGGTTTGTCCGGCTTTTTCCGTCGGATGAAAACATAAAAAAAAGCCGGGTACCTTTTTCAGGCAACCCGGCGGTCTCAGGGAGATCCGTGGCTTTCCGTCCCTGCCTCGCGACAGGTTTGGCGTTTTCTGATAAACCGCAAATGAAAACATCAACATGACTTGTTTTTGTGAACATTGTTTTACTGTTTGATTTATGTATACAGGGGCCAAAAGAAAAAAACAATCAGGGAAAACCTGATTTATGGATGCGAAAAAGCTGATTTTTATATTTGTCTTTTTTAGCCGATTTTATAAAAAACAGCCCTCATCATACACCGACGGGCGATGCATGATGAGGGCTGAAGATTTTTTATCCGGGGAAGCACACCGGAGATTATGGCATTGTGCGCTTCTTTCGGAAGTACCTATTTAATAGGGCAGGTATTTCAGTTTGTTCCAGATCAGGCCGGCCAGTTTTTTGGAACCGGAATCGGCTGGGTGAACCCCGTCAATAATGATGTCGGAATTGACGATGCTGGAGCGAGGGTCGATGAAAACCCGGTAAGGAACAAGGGTGGCATTCTGCACTGCCGCGGCCAGTTTGGTATCGCCATAATCAACCGCCGGGTTTAACGCCGTGGTTCCGATAACGCCGAATTTAATACGGTAGTAGCCCTGGAAAATGATGTTGTCAACGCCTTCCCGGCCCATCTGGTTCAGCAGGGTGACGGTCTCCACATAGATGTCATTGATGAAGGACTTACACTTTGAGGAAAGTCCGGATTCCCACCAGTCGACTTTGCAGTTGTACGGGTCAAAATACATGGTGGCGGGGATCAGGATGTCATTGCCGCCGCCATCCATGAAGATCGTGTCGATGGTGGCGTAATCCGCTTTCGCCCTGGCATACTGGGAAGCAACAGATGGCTCGATGATACCGCCGTTCAGCTCAGCGCCGGAAGTGGCATACCGGCGGAAGGTTTTGCCCGCATAGCTGTGTATATAATCACTGATGCCGCCGGAAAGTGCAAAGATGGAATCCCCTAAATTAACGATCTTGTTGTTGCCGGCGTTGGTGATGTAAGGCTTGGTGATGACGCTGCATGCGGCGAGCGCGATGGAAAGCACCGCAACAATAGCGATCGTATAGAGTTTTGACTTTAAGACGGTTTTTTTCATGGGAGTTCTCCTTAACATTATTTTTTGATGTAAACGATGTTTTGCAGTTTGATTTATATTTACAGGCGGCAACAGAAAAAAGCAATCAGGGAAACCCTGATTTTCAGGTGCGAAAATTCTGATTTTACTTCCTGCGGCCGGACGAACCCCCTGGTTACCACATCTCCGGCGGCCTGCGGTCAAACCAGGGCCGGGCTTTTTCCAGTTGCGCGGCCAGGCGGAACAGGGTGGCCTCGTCCCCCGATGGCGCGATAAAATGCGAACCCACGGGAAGATTGTCGGGCGTCCAGTGCAGGGGAACGGACATGGCCGGCAGGCCGGTGAGGTTGGCGAGCTGGGTGAAGGGCATTTTTTCAAAGCTTTTTTCAGCCAGGGGGGCTACGATGCCCGAAGCTTTTAACATTTTACCCAGGCCCAGTTTGTTGATGACTTTCATCAGGGCCATTTCAGCGGGTTTGGGGTCCAGCTCGGATATTTTAAGGGGCGGAACCGCCGTGACCGGGGTGAGGTAGATGTCGTATTTTGAAAAGAATTTTCCCATTTGCCGGGCCGCCGTGTCCCAGACCCGGATGGCTTCCACAAACTCACCGGCGGAAAAGCTGTTTCCCAGAAGGCCCAAGGTCCATGTCAGGTCTTCCACATCCCCGATGCGGGCTTTTCGCCCGATCAGGTTCGAAAGATTGTGGATATCGGCGGCGACTTCGCCGAAATACATGATGAGATAGCTTTCGGCCAGGCGCCTGCCGTCGATTTCCGGTTCCGCCTCCTCCACATGGTGGCCCAGGTCTTCCAGGAGCCGGGCGGTTTTTTGAATCCCGGTGATGCATTCCGGATGGACCTTAGTTCCGATGGGGGACCGGGTGCAGAAAGCAACTCGCAGTTTCCCCGGATCCTTTTTCATTTCATCCCGATAAGGCATTGCCGGAGGCTTGATGACATAAGGCGCGCCCGTGTCCGGGCCGTGGGTTGCATCCAGCATGGCCGCACTGTCGCGCACGGATCGGGCGACCACATGTTCCTGAACCGCATCCTGCCAGGTTCTGCCGCCATCCGGTCCGGAAGGATTTCTGCCACGGGTGGGTTTGAGTCCGAACAGCCCGCAATAGGCCGCCGGAATCCGGATGGACCCGCCGCCGTCCCCCGCCGAGGCCATGGGGACGATTCCCGCTGCAACCGCCGCCGCCGATCCGCCGCTGGAACCGCCGGGGGTGCAATCCGGGTTCCACGGATTCCGGCAGGGGCCGAAAAGTTCCGGCTCGGTCACGCCTTTAAGTCCGAATTCCGGGGTGCTGGTTTTGCCCAGGATGACCAGCCCGGCGTTTTTTAACCGGGACACCATTTCGCTGTCGTGGTCGGGCGTGAAATTTTTGAGCGCCCGGCACCCCCCGCTGGTGGGTACGCCCGCATAATGGGCCAGGAGGTCTTTAATGAGGAACGGCACGCCGAAGAAGGGGCCGTCCGGTATCGGGCCCTGGGCGGTTTTACGGCCGATGTCCAGCATCGGCGTGACAATGGCGTTTAAGCCGGGATTGCGCTTTTCGATGCGTTCGATGGCCGCTTCGCACAATTCCACCGGGGTCACATCCCCTTTCTGGACGAGATCGGCAAGCCCCGTGGCGTCAAATTTTTCATAATCCGGAAAACTGGTCATGGGCGTCTCCTTTGCTGAAATGGTTCAATCTTTGTTCCGGGGTCATTTCCCCAGGCTTTTTTTGACAAATTCCTTGAATCCCTTCCGTTCATGGGAAAACGCATCCGCCATGGTTGCGGTGTCCCGATAGTCGATGAGACGCTTCATGGTCGCAACCATATCCGGATTCAACGCGCAAATGTCCGAAGCGATTTCTCCGGCCCTGGTGAGGAGGTTTTCCGGGGCCGTCACTTCATTGACCAGGCCCCAGTCCCAGGCGACCTTTGCTGAAATGAATTTGCAGGTAAAGGACATCTGCCGTGCCCGCCGCCGTCCAACCGCCTGCTGCAACAGTTGGGTCATCCCCCACCCCGGATGAATCCCCACTTTGGCGTGGGTGTCGGCAAAAGAGGCATTTTCGGATGCGATCAAAAAGTCGCAGTTAAGGGCGATTTCAAATCCGCCGGTAATGGCATGACCGTTGACGGCGCCAATGATGGGTTTTCGGCATTTCTGGAAAATATCCGGCATATCCGTTCCGTCCCCCCTGGGATCAAACAGATTTTCCGTCAGGATCACTTCGAGGTCGATGCCGGAGCAGAAGGATTTCCCGTTGCCGGTGATAATGGCGGCGCGGATCGTATCGTCGTCGGATACCTGCTCAAGGGCGTCGTAAAGGCCTGCAAGCAGCGCCTGGTTGATGGCGTTGCGACGTTCAGGGCGGTTTAAAGTGATGGTGGCCACATGATTTTGAACAGAGAACAATACCGGGGATTCCATACGCGTTTTCTCCTTTTTGGCGTTTGGGTTTTTTAATCGAAGAGACAAATTGCATCATGCCATAGGCCTTTGATTATTGGAAACAGTTTTGATGGCACGGTAACCCGCGGATTTTTGATTATCGGGCAATTATAAGCGGTTAACGTAAAATGAACAATCGTTCTTTTATTGACACCCGTACTCAGGCATTTTATGATGCCGGGACTTCGGGCGATGACGATCACGTCAATATCATTATTCTGATTTTGTTAATGCATCCTGAAAGAGTTACATTTACCTGAAGGCCTTATAAAAATTCCATTTTGGAGGAAAAAGACCATGGCGCCGGAATTTCAATATGTTCATAACGCCGGAAGGCGGTCCCTGATTTCAGGGAATCGGATGATGCTCTGCTGTTTTATAGTCTTTCTTCTGTGGGCCCTGACCGCATCCTTGGGCGGCTGCCGGGACAAGCAGGAAGAGAACGCCCCGCTGAAGCTGGAGGATGCCGTGATTTCCGTTGAAACCGTGCAGGTCACGGTCAGGGACATAATTGAAGGCATTAATGTGACGGGCACATTGTCCCCGAAGTTTCAAACCGATGTCAAATCCGAGTACACGGGGATCGTGAATCAGGTATTTGTCACCGAATGGCAGCAGGTCAAAAAGGGGGACGCCCTGGCCAAGCTGGATACGCGGGAAGGCGACATCCTGCTGCGAAAGGCTTCCGCTGCGGTCAACGTGATCAAGGCCAGCCAGGTGGAGGCCCAGGTGGAGGCCAATAAGGCGGCCCGGGAATTTGAGCGCCTGTCTAACCTGAGCAAGGCCGGCTTGGTGACCCAGCAGAATCTGGATGACGCCAGAACCGCCAAGGAGGCGGTGGAGGCCCGCATTGACGCCATTAAAGCCCAGATTGAAGTGGCGGAGGAAGAAGTTCAGCATGCCCGGACTCGCCTGGGCAAAGCCGTGATTTATGCGCCCATCAACGGGGTGGTGGCCTACCGTTCGGTCAATGTCGGGGACCTGGTGGGTGAAGTGGGGTCGCCCAAAGTGATGTTCCGTATTGTGGATAACCGGGTACTGGATCTGACCTGCGCGGTGCCTTCCTGGGAGCTGAAAAACGTCAACCTGGGGCAGGCGCTGGATTTCTGGACCGACGCCATTCCCGGCAAAACCTTTAACGGTGTTGTGGGTTTCATCAACCCGGTGGTCAACGAAGCGGACCGTTCCGTCAACATCATTGCGGAAGTCAAGAATGATCCGCCCCTGCTCAAGGGCGGGCTGTTTGTGAAGGGACTCATTAAAACAGGGATCCGGGCAAACGCCATGCATATTCCCAAATCCGCCCTGATCAACTGGGACATGGATCAGCGCCGGGCCACTGTGTTTATCGCGGCGGGGGACATGATCGAAATATTGGCGGGCCTTACACCTGCGGATACGGTCATCGTGCGCGGCGGATTCCAGATCAAGGACGGCGACAGAATTTCCATTATTTCCGCTAAAAAGGCCAAATAATCATGCTGATTTCAGACGTATCCATCAAACGCCCGGTGTTTGCCGCCGTCCTCATGCTGGCGCTGGTGACTCTGGGCATTTTCTCCTATCGCCGGTTGTCCATCGACATGTGGCCGGATGTGGAATTCCCGGTTGTCACCATCACCACCGTTCTTGAAGGCGCAGCCCCGGAAACCATCGAACGGGAAGTGAGCCGCCGCATCGAGGAAACGGTCAACACCATTCCGGGCGTCAAACACGTCCAGTCCATTTCCAGGGAAAGCGTTTCCCTGGTGGTTGTGGAATTCCACTTGGAAATGGAAATTGACGACGTGGCCCAGGACGTGCGCACCAAAGTCAGCGCCATCCGGGGAGACCTTCCCCAGGACATCGAGGAACCCATTATTCAGAAGATGGATGTCACAAACATGCCTTTGGTGTCCCTGGCCCTGCGTTCCAAAAGTATCGGCCCCCGGGAACTGACGCTGATGATTGATAAAAAAATCAAGCACCGGCTGGAAAACATTCCGGGTGTGGGTAAAGTTGGACTTGTGGGCACGGCCAAGCGGGAGATCGCCATCAATCTGAAACCGGACCGGCTGACGGCGTTAAACATGGGGGTGGATGAAGTCATTGCCGGGGTCCAGCAGGAAAACCTCAATATCCCGTTGGGACGCCTGAAACAAAGCACCTCGGAATATCCCCTGCGCATCACCGGCAAAGCGGTCAATGTGGAGGAATTCAAGACCATGGTGATTGCCCGGCGTGGGGACCGGCCGATACTTCTGGGGGAAATCGCCGATATCGTGGACGGTATCGAAGAGCCCAAAACCTTCGCCTATGTGGATTCCACGCCTGCGGTGGCCATTGACATCTACAAGCAATCCGGGGCCAACGCCGTGGAGGTGGTGGACCGGGTGCGGAAATCGGTTCTGGCGATTTCCGCGGGCCTCCCCAAAGACGTGTACCTGGAAGTGGTCCGGGACGGTTCGCTGATGATCCGCGACTCGGTGAAAGATGTTCAGGAAACCATCATCATCGGCGCCTTTTTGACCATTTTTATCGTGTTTCTGTTCTTAAATTCCTGGCGGTCCACGATCATCACCGGCTTGACCCTGCCCATATCGGTCATCTCTTCCTTTATCATCATGAACTGGATGGACATGACCCTCAATGTCATGACCCTGATGGCCCTGTCCCTGGCCATCGGGCTCCTGATTGACGACGCCATCGTGGTACGGGAGAATATTGTCCGCCATCTTGAAAACGACCCGGACCACATGAAAGCGGCCCGGGAAGGAACCAGTGAAATCGGCCTTGCAGTAATGGCCACCACCTTTTCCATCATCGCCGTGTTTGTGCCCATCGCCTACATGAAAGGGATTGTGGGCCGGTTTTTTTTCCAGTTCGGCATCACGGTCGCGTTTGCGGTGCTGGTTTCCCTCCTGGTGGCCTTTACTTTAGATCCCATGCTCTCGTCCCGTTGGCTCGACCCGGATATTCAAGGCAAGGGTAAAGACAAGGGTAAAGGCACCGGCAGGCGCCGGTTTTTTACAAGATGGCTGGACGCATTCAACCGGGAATTCGATCGTATGGCGGACAGTTATCGCCGGGTGGTGGGCTGGGCACTGGACCACCGGAAGTCGATGCTCCTCATCGCGCTGGCTTCCTTTATTCTGGGCATCCAGCTCTTTAAGACCATCGAGAAAAGCTTTATCCCCGTCTATGATCAGAGCGAGTTTATTCTGAAATTCAAAAGTGCGCCCAATGCGTCTTTGGATGAAACCAAGGGCCGGGTGCTGAAGGTGCTGGAGGCCTTACGGCAATATCCTGAAATCAAGTACACCTATTCCACCATCGGCGCGGGCGACTGGAGCACGGTGCGAAACGCGGTCATTTTCGTCAAACTCACTGAAAAAGGCGAGCGCGAGCGGGGTCAGTATGAACTCATGAGCGATATCCGCCGCAAACTACCGGCAGTGGCGGGCATCATTCCCTCCATTGAGGACGCCGGGCGCATGGACGACCGGAAACCTCTGCTCATCAGCGTCCGGGGAGACGATCTGGCCCAGTTGAAAAGTTACGGCGCGCTCATTAAACAGGATCTGACCCGGATCGACCGCATTGAGGATCTGGAAATGACGCTGGAATACGACATCCCGGAATACCGGCTCACGGTGGACCGCCAGAAGGCGACGGATGCGGGGCTTTCCTCCGGGGCCATCGCCCGGACCATCAGCGCTCTGGTGGCGGGATCGGTCATCACGACCTATGAAGACAAGGACGGCGATGCGGTGGATGTGCGCGTCCGCCTGCCCGAGGCCTTGCGGCGGAACCCGGCCCAGTTGAACGATCTGCGAATGGTGGTCCATGGCCTGGGGAAATCCGCCCTGATTCCCTTGAGCAACGTCGTGACCTACACCATGAGCAACACGCCGTCCGAAATCAACCGTTATGATTTGCTCCGGGAAGTGGTTGTATCCGCCAACCTTGACCAAATTCCCCTGGGCACGGCCACGGCAAAAGCCAAAGAAATCACGGACCGTGTGGCGGAAGGCATGCCGCCGGGGTATCGGATTGTGTATTACGGGGAAAGCGAGGACATGGAAGAATCCTTCGGTTACATGGCTGAATCCCTGTTGCTTGCCATCGTGTTCGTTTATCTCATTCTGGCGGCCCAGTTTGAATCTTTCGTGCACAGCCCCTTGCCATCATGCTTTCCCTGCCCCTTTCCATCGTGGGGATGGTGGGCATGCTGACCCTGACCGGCGACACCATCAATATCATGTCCCTGATCGGTTTGATTTTACTCATGGGGTTGGTGACCAAAAACGCCATTTTGCTGGTGGATTACACCAATGTGCTGAGAGGCCGGGGAATGAACCGGAGGGAGGCACTGATTTCCGCCGGCCGCACACGGCTTCGGCCCATCATCATGACCACCCTTGCCATGATATTCGGGATGCTTCCCCTGTCTTTGGCCCTGGGTGCCGGATCGGAAATGCGCGCGCCCATGGCCCGGGCCGTCATCGGCGGGCTCATCACCTCCACCATATTGACGCTCCTGATCGTGCCGGTGGTTTATTCCCTTCTGGATGATTTCATCAAAAAAATCAAAGGCCATCACATTGCAGCGGCGCTTATTGCCACCGGCATGCTGTTTATGAACTCAGCCGGTCATACCGGGGAAATGCCGGAACCCCCCGTCCGGACAATCACCCTGAAGGAAGCCCGGCAGATCGTGGTTCAGAAAAACAAAGACGTTCTAAAAGCAAGGGAATCCACCCGGAGCGTGGAGGGGTTTTATCTGGAGCAGCGATCATCCGCCTGGCCCCAACTCGCCATCACGTCATATCTTGACCAGTCCGAGGATGAATCCCGGAAAGCCATGGGGGGGGCCTGTTTGATGTGCCCGTGGATCAACGCTTCGGCACACTGGAAGCCAAACTGTCCCAGGTCATTTTCACCTGGGGACAGGTGTCGGCGGCCATCCGAGGGGCCGAAGAGCTCATGGCGGCGTCGGCGGAAGGGGTGGCGGTAGCGGAGCAGGCTGCGCTTCGGGATGTGAGTATTGCGTTTTATGACATTCTGTTCGTGAAAGACCTGCATGATCTGGCCCTGCAAATCATCACCCAGAAAAAGCGTCATTATGATGAGGCCCGGAAAAAATTCAAGGCCGGCACGGCCACGGAGTATGATGTGCTGGCGGCCAGCGTCTCCTTGGATAACGCCAAACCCGAAATGATACGCACCGAAAATGCGATTGTTGTAACAAAAGACCGGCTGCGGTTTTTACTGGGTTCCGAAGAGGCAATTGACGCCGGCGGCAGTCTGAATGTCACGGTGGAAGAATACCCCGGATTTGATGATGCGATGGCCATAACGCGGGCAAAGCGGCCGGAGGTGGCCCTGCTTTCGCATCAAATCGCGGCGGCCGGAGAAAACGTCACCATCAGCCAAGGATACAATAAGCCGAGAGTGGATTTTCAATCCATGTACGGGTTTCATGATTTGAGCTACGGGGATACCAGTGAGGAAGGGGATGCCTGGTCGTTGGGGATTTTTATGACCTATCCCATTTTCGACAGCGGGAGGACAAAAGGTCTGGTGATGCAGGCCGACAGCGAGCGCAGGTCCCTTGAACTGGATATGGAAAAACTGAATGACACCCTCGAACTTCAGGTCAGAGAAGCGGTCAACGCGGTACGGGAGGCGGGGGAAATCGTCAAGGCCCTGAATGAAACCGTGGCCCAGGCGGAAAAACTCCTTTTTATGGCGGAAAAAGGGTATGAATTCGGGGCTATGACGCGCCTGGAAGTGGAAGATGCGGAATTAAACCTGAAGCAGGCCCATATCAGTCTTGCCAGGGGCCGCAGGGATTATCTGGTGGCCCGGGTCACCCTTGCCTGGGTCATGGGACCATCGAAGATGAGAGCGCGGATGAACGCATGTAATACAACCCTGAATGACAACGGAAAGCAAAAAAAAAGTCATTGTTTAGGTCGTTGCCAGACTGGCGCATATTATCAATAATATTGGAATGTTGTGCTATGCGGCCGAGGAATTTTTTGGCTACTTATAAAAAAGCTTGACTCCCATACGCTCTTTATGTACACATTTCGTCTTTAAAAATGGGTCTTATCCATTGAATGCTGAAGCTGGTTAATGGATTGGGATTTGCGTTATTGATTACGGCAGGCGTCTTCATCATGTAGTCTTGGTGAGAGACGGTTTAAAACAGCCTTAATTAAAAGGAAAGAGAGCAGACCGACATGAATATGGTCAAGTTAACAATTGATGGTAAAGAAGTGGTTGCTCCGGAGGGTCGCACGATCCTTGAGGCTGCAAAAAATGCCGGGATTAAAATTCCGACCCTTTGTTACCATGAAAGATTAAATCCTATAGGATCCTGCCGGTTATGCGTTGTTGAGGTGGAAGGATACGCCTCACCCATGACCGCCTGCAATACCCCCGTCGCCGATGGCATATCGGTTACAACCGCATCCGACCGTTTATTCCGTATGCGCCAGGACGCATTGAAATTTATTCTCGTCAACCATCCCCTGGATTGCCCCATCTGTGACAAATCCGGCGAATGCAAGCTTCAGGACCTGGTATTTGAATTCGGGGTTTCCAAATCGGAATATCAGGCGCCAAAGAAAAAATTTGAAGCGGTTTATGCCACATCTTTAATCCGGTATTGGCCGGATCGCTGCGTCCTGTGTTTGCGCTGTGTTGCCGCATGCAAGGAAATTAAAGGCATCGGCGCCCTGGATATAGGCTCTGAACAGGGACTTCACCGGCTATCCGTCAACCCGGATAAATGCGTATCCTGTGGAGAATGTCTGCAAATCTGCCCCACCGGCGCGCTTACTGAAAATCTGAGCTCGATCAAAGGAAGATCGTATCGGGTAAAAAGGGTTCCCACCACCTGCACGTATTGCGGCTGCGGCTGCCAGATAGAGCTGAATATGGTTGATGACCAATTGGTGGGCGTAACCTGCAAGGATGATGTGGGTGTCAATCAAGGCAGTCTGTGTGTTAAAGGCCGTTTCGGCTATGAATTTATTCCAAGCGATCAGCGTTTGAAAAAGCCGCTCATTAAGAAGAATGGAAAACTTGTGGAAGCCGGCTGGGATGAGGCGCTTGGTCTCGTTGCGGAAAAATTGGGTAAAATAAAAAGAGAAAACGGGCCGGACGCCATCGGCGGTTTGACATCAGCCCGATGCACAAACGAAGACAACTATCTGTTCCAGAAATTTATGAGAGCGGTGATCGGCACAAACAATGTGGATCACTGCGCCCGTCTCTGACACTCCTCCACGGTGGCAGGTCTTGCCGCCACGTTCGGTTCCGGTGCCATGACAAATCCCATTAAGGATTTGTTAAAGTCGAAAGTCATTCTGATTACCGGCACCAATACGACGGAAAATCATCCCATAATCGCCAATTACATTTATGAAGCGGTTCTCAAACATGGCGCCAAGCTCATTGTTGTGGATCCGCGAAGGATAAAGCTCGTTGATATCTGCCATCTCTGGCTGCGCCCGAAAATCGGCACCGATGTGGCATGGATCAACGGTTTGATGAATGTGATCATCAGCGAAAACCTTCAGGCGCAGAAGTATATTGATGAACGCACGACCGGTTTTGAAGAGTTGAAAAAGTGCGTGGAAAAATATACCCCTGATTATGTATCTGAAATTACAGGTGTCCCTGCAAGCGATATTATTGCTGCGGCACGTCTTTATGCAAAAGAAACCCCCGCCTCCATTTGTTACGCCATGGGAATCACCCAGCATACCAGCGGCACCAACAACGTAAAAAGCCTGGGCGCGTTGGCGATGCTCTGCGGCAATGTCGGGATTGAAGGGGGCGGCGTCAATCCGCTTCGCGGTCAGAATAATGTTCAGGGCGCCTGCGATATGGGCGGCCTGCCCAATGTTTATACCGGATATCAGGGTGTAACCAATACCGCCGTGGAAGAGAAATTTGCAGCGGCATGGGGGGTGGACAAGCTCCCCACAACCGTCGGCATGACTGTTACGGAAATGATTCCCGCCATCGGAAAAAAAATCAAGGCATTGTATATCATGGGGGAAAATCCCCTTCTCTCCGATGCGGATTTGAATCACGTTGAAAAGAAATTATCCGAACTGGATTTTTTGGTGGTTCAGGATATCTTTTTAACGGAAACGGCAAAGATGGCCGACGTGGTTCTCCCCGGCGCCTGTTTTGCTGAAAAAGACGGCACATTTACGAATACCGAGCGGAAAGTGCAGCGCGTGCGAAAGGCTCTGGATGCCCCTGGGGAAGCCATGGAAGATCACCGGATTATCTCAGAAATTGCAAAAAAAATGGGATACCCCATGGATTATGCCGATGCTTCAGCCATAATGGATGAAATTAATCTCCTTACGCCGAGCTATGCCGGAATTACGTATCATAGAATTGAAAAAGAAGGCTTAATCTGGCCGTGCCCAACCGAAGACCATCCGGGTACGCCCGTTCTTCATATGCATACATTCACCATGGGGAAGGGCGCTTTTTTCCCCATTGACTATCAGGCGTCCGCCGAACTTACCGATGCCCAATTTCCTTTTATTTTGACCACAGGCCGGGTCCACGCACATTATCATACGGGGACCATGACCCGGCAAGGGACCGGTTTAAACCGTCTTTATTCTGAAGCAATGGCGGAAATCAACGAAGAAGACGCGAAAGCGATCAATCTTCAAGACGGCAGTTACGTGACGATTACTTCAAGACGCGGCAGTGTGAAGATAAAAGCGTTGGTTTCGAACATGACGGACCGGGGCGTTGTTTTTGTGCCGTTTCATTTTTCTGAAGCAGCGATCAATAAACTAACCAACTCCGCCCTTGATCCGGTCTCTAAAATTCCTGAATTCAAGGTCTGCGCCGTTAGTATTGAGAAGGCATAAGTTTCCGGCAAGCACCCGCGGGGGATACACGGGCGGCGGGACTTCGGGTGAAAAATCAGTAATAATGCATGAAACGGTTTTTGCGGTTTTTTTTCTTAAAAATAGAAATTTTCGTTGTAATTATTTGTTTTGGGGAATATGGTGTCTCTTCTTTTTTTGCATGAATTATTAACCGGGTTAAATTATAGTTGGGGGTTTTATTCATGAAGCTTTTTTTTACTTCATGGAATGATGAGATAGTTGATAATCGGGGGATCGCTCCGGATCAGTGGAAGGACGCGCCTCATGTAAAACTGCCTCTAGAGTTTGATGCGGAAAATAATATAATCGGTTTTATGGGCTGGGCGGGGATTATTCTCGCCAAGGAATCCGTCGATATCGTTGATATGTGTTCCCGATACATGGCCAAGGTTCAGGAAGAATCTTGCGGAAAATGCTTTCCCTGCCGCGTAGGAACGGAGATAATGGCGAAGACCCTGAAAAAAATAGCCAATGGCGAGGGGGCGGAAGATGACATGATCCATCTGGAAACTCTCGGCAATTATGTATCCGCCGCTTCAAAATGCTATATCGGCAAAACCGGCCCCATTCCAATCCTGCATGCCCTGAAGTATTTTAAAAAAAATTTCGTTTCTTTGATAGCCAGCCCCAAAAAGGTGAAAGCCGATTTACGGTATGAAGCGAAATGGACGGCGCCCTGCTACTCCGCCTGCCCGGCGGGAATGAACATCCCTGCCTATGTTGAACAAATAAAGGAATACCAATATCCGGAAGCGTTACAGACGATTAGGGCGGCAAGCCCTATGGCGGCGTCCCTTGGCCGGGCATGTTTCCATCCCTGCGAGAAAAATTGCCGCAGGGCGAATGTGGAAATGCCCATTTCCATCTGTAAGCTGAAACGGTTTGCATGGGATTATGAAGATTTGCATGAAGCCCCACAGCCCGCCAATCCGAACCAGCATACGCGGCAGGAGCAAGTGGCGATAATCGGTGCCGGCCCGGCTGGATTGTCCGCCGCTTATTATCTGGCCCTCAAGGGATACAAGGTCACCATTTTTGAGGCGTTGCCGGTGCCGGGCGGTATGGTGGGCGTCGGTATCCCGGAATATCGCGTTCCTAAAGAAGTGCTTCAACGGGAAACGGAATTTATAAAAAACATGGGTGTTGAAATAAAATACAACACCCCGATTGGAAAAGATATCACGCTTCCTCAGCTGCAACAGCAGGGGTATAAAGCGGTTTTCATATCCACCGGTGCGCATATTTCCAATAAGATGCGCATTGAAGGGGAAGATGAGGGGTATACCGGATTTATCCGGGGGGTTGATTATTTAAAAGATTGCGTCATTACCCAATCTTATGATGTGAAAGACAAACGCGTTATTGTTGTGGGGGGCGGCAATGTCGCCATGGATTGCTGCCGTTCGCCGATCCGGCTGGGGGCAAAAGAGGTTACGGTGATTTATCGCAGAACCAAAAAAGAACTGCCGGCCGATCCCCATGAAGTTCACGATTCAGAAATCGAAGGTGTAAAGTATAAATTCCTGACTGCCCCCAAACGCATTATCGAAGAAGATGGAAAAGTGGTAGGGCTTGAATGTTTTCAGATGGAGCTGGGAGAGCCTGATGCAAGCGGCAGGAGAAGACCTGTCGTTATTGAGAATTCAGAGTTTATTGTCCCTGCGGATATCATCCTTCAGGCCATCGGACAAGAGTGCGATCTGTCGGTTTTATGTGGTGTTGACGGGATTCAGACAACCCGATGGGGAACCATTGCCGCAAATCCGGATACACTTCAGACGGAAGTCCCCTGGATTTTTATCGGCGGTGATGTTTATAACGGGCCCTCCACAATTGTTGACGCATGCGGAAATGCAAAGCGGGCTGCGGAAAGCATCGATCAGTATCTGAACAATAAACCGGTTGATATCTCGGTTTCTGAAAAACTGGATAAGGTGTTTAAGAAATTGGGTGTGTTTCAAAAAGACGAAACTGTCGAAATGGTGCCCGGACTTGAAAGAGTACCCATGCCCACCATTCCAATGGCGGAAAGGGTGACCAGTTTCTCGGAAGTTGAGGTCGGATACAATCTGCAGCAGGCGATGGAAGAAGCATCGCGCTGCATGAGGTGTTACCAGGTCGGTATGGTGGCACTCGAAAAAATTGTCTAAGTACTTCTTCGATACAGTAACAAAATGAAATAATTAAAAGAAGATTAAGCTAATGAGTGAATATATTCCTGTATTGATAATGATTCTATTGGCGGCGGCAACCTCCATCGGAATACTTGTTGCGACAACGCTTATCGGGCCTAAAAAGCGATTTGCTGAAAAAGCGGAGCCCTTCTCATGCGGGGAAAGTCAGACCCAATCCCCGAAACTACGGTTTTCGGTAAAATTTTATCTGGTGGCGCTTTTTTTTGTGATATTCGACATTGAAGCGGTTTTTTTATATCCCTGGGCCGTTATTTTTAAAGATCTGGGTTTGTTCGGATTTTTTGAAATGATGATATTTATCTTCATACTGGCAATCGGCCTTGTATACGTATGGAAAAGGGGGGCGCTGGAATGGGAATAATCAAAAGAAAAGGTGCACCCCTGGAATGCCCTGCGGATTCAGACGAGGTTGCACTGTTAAACAACAGTGTTGTCATAACAAAGCTTGAGGCCATTGTAAACTGGGGCAGAAAATATTCCTTTTTTCAGTATCCTTTTGTTACTGCCTGTTGCGGTATGGAGTATATGTCCGTGTCGGGTCCGAAATATGACTTGGACCGGTTCGGCGCTGCATTGCCGCGTTTTTCCCCAAGGCAGGCCGATATTCTTTTGGTGGTGGGAACAATCAGTCATAAACAGGCCCCCATACTGGTGAAAGTTTATAATCAGATGGCAGAGCCCAAGTGGGTGTTTGCATTCGGGGCATGTGCCGTGTCCGGCGGATTTTATGACAATTATTCAACTGTTCAGGGAATCGATACCCTTATCCCGGTGGATGTGTATGTCCCGGGATGCCCACCGCGTCCGGAAATGGTGATTGATGGATTGATCAAGCTACAGGAAAAGGTGGCTAAGGAAAAATGGTCGGATTGGCCGAGAGGGGCGGCGACGGTAAGCAGAAACATACTATCCGGCGATACCATCTCTGTCAAAAATAAGTAACCTAGTACTTGAAGAAAAGATAATTGCTTGCTTATGGAAGCGAATGTGACGTTAAAAAAATTGTGTGACCGGTTTCCGGATTCAGTGGTCGAAACCCATTCTTATCGTGGGGATGACACTGCTGTTGTCAAGAAGGAAGATCTCCTCAATATCTGCAAGTTCTTAAGAGACGATAAGGAGCTTCTTTACAACTTTATGATGGATCTGACGGCCGTAGACTTTCTCGGTACCGAGCCCCGATTTGAAGTCGTCTATCATTTTTATTCGTTGCAGTACAACAGACGAGTAAGAATAAAGGCAAAAGTATCGGAATCGGATTGCAGCATTGATTCAATTGTTTCCCTCTGGATTGCTGCCGATTGGTTTGAACGTGAGGCCTATGACTTATATGGAATCATATTCAAAGGGCATCCTGAGCTCAAGCGGATCCTTCTTTATGACGGGTTTGAGGGACATCCTTTGAGAAAAGATTATCCGATAAAGAAGCGACAACCCTTGATCGGGCCAACCAATTAAATATTTAACTTTATTGTGACCTTTATGGCTGATTTAGCAAAAGACCTGCATACCGAACACATGGTGATGAACATGGGGCCGTCTCATCCGGTGACCCATGGAACGGTGAAATTTATGGTGACGCTTGACGGCGAAACCATTGTGGATTTGAAAACCAACATCGGTTATCTTCACCGGGGTTTCGAGAAAATGTGTGAGAATGGCACCTGGGAACAGGTAATGCCATACACGGACAGGTTAAATTATGTTTCTCCATTAATTAATAATGTGGGATATGCCTTGGCGGTCGAAAAATTGATAGGCATCGACGTGCCGGACCGATGTAAGTATATACGGGTCATTGCAAGCGAACTGGCTCGCATATGCGATCATTATACCAATATTGCCGCCGGCGGGCTGGAGCTCGGTGCGTTTACGGCTTTCCTCTATTTTGTCGAAGCCAGGGAACTGATCTGGGATTTGATTGAAATGCTGACCGGGGCAAGGGTCACATCCAATTATGTTCGGATCGGCGGAATAAAAAACGATATCCCGGATGGTTTTAAAGAAAAGGCCAAAGAGTCATTTAAGACGTGTAGAGCTCTTTGGAGCGATATCGATAAACTCCTTACAAAAAACAGAATTTTTATTGATCGCATCAGGGATGTGGGTGTTATGCCTCCCGATGAAGCGATTGCGTATGGATTTACCGGGCCGTGTTTACGGGCATCCGGAATTCCCTATGATGTTCGAAAGGCTCATCCTTATCTGGTTTATGATCTGATGGATTTTGATATCCCCATTGGTGAGAAGGGTGACAATTTTGACCGGTACCTGGTAAGAATGGAGGAAATCAATCAAAGCATGCGGATTTGCGAGCAGGCTTTGGAAAAGATGCCGAAGGGGCCGATTAACGTCGACATGCCGCAATACAGATGGCAGCCAAAGGATGATGTCTACAATCGGATAGAATCCTTGATATTTCACTTCAAGACGGTCACCGAAGGCATTAAACCTCCTCCGGGCGAGATTTATTTGGCAGTTGAAGGGGGCAATGGGGAACTGGGTTTTTATCTGGTGAGCGACGGGAGCGGCAAACCTTACAAATGCAGGGTCAGGCCGCCGTGTTTTCCTCTCACCGCTGCAATGTCCCGGATGGTAAAAGGTGGCTTTCTTGCCGATATCATACCCACTTTTGACATGATCAACATGATTGGCGGAGAGTGCGATAGATAACCATGGTTGCGGAACTTATTGAATCTATAATCAAGATACTGTTTATATTCGGGGTTAATCTCGGGTTCTTTTCACCGATTCTCGGGTGGGTGGAAAGGAAACAGAGCGCCGTCATGCAGGACCGGGTCGGCGCAAACCGGGCTGATATTTTTGGGTTTCGGTTGCTGGGTCTTTTCCATCCGATTGCAGATGCGATCAAGGTACTCACAAAAGAGGACTTTGTTCCCGACGGCGCCGATAAACTCTTTCATACCCTTGCCCCCTTTATCAGTTTGACGCCCGCCATCATAACGTTTGCCGTCATTCCTTTCGGCGGGCATTATGAATTATTCGGTCACAGCGTTAATCTGGTGATTGCCGATTTGGACGTGGGCATTCTGTTCATATTCGCGTTCGGGTCCCTCGCAACCTTCGGGGCGGTTCTCGCAGGATGGTCATCCAACAATAACTGGTCATTCTTGGGGGGACTTCGCGCAGCCGCGCAAATGCTTTCCTATGAAGTGGCAATGGGGCTTACCATCATCGGCGTGGTGATGGTGTTCGGAACCCTTAAGCTTACCGAAATCGGTGCGATGCAGGAAAATTTTTTCAGATGGGGGATATTTTTACAGCCCATCGGGTTTATCCTTTTCTTCACCTGTGCCATTGCGGAAAACAAGCGGGCGCCATTTGATATGGCGGAGGCGGAATCGGAACTCATAGCCGGGTATTTTACCGAATACAGCGGAATGAAATTCGTCATGTTCTGGATGGGCGAGTTTTTAGAGATCGTAACCATCGCCGGCATTATGACGACCATGTTTTTCGGCGCATGGCACTTACCCTTTGTCACCGATAAGATGCTTTTATCCCTTTTCCACTTTGCCGGTCCGAATGGTTCGAATATTCTGGCGATGCTCGTTAATGTCGGCACATTTTACGTGAAGCTGGTCTTTTTCATATGGCTTCAGATGACGATTCGATGGACCCTGCCCCGCTTTCGATATGATCAGGTGATGAGACTTGGCTGGAAGATGATTCTTCCGATTTCCTTAATCAATATTTTTATAACCGGGATTATTGTACTTTTGGCTAAATAAAATGGCAGATATCGATACTAAAAATAATTTTCCGAACGTGGGCATCCCCCTTGCAAAGTTAAGGCCTTTAAGGGTCAGAAAAAATATTAATCTGACTTTATGGGAAAAACTATACATTTTTGAAATCGCAAGGGGGCTTGCTGTAACAACCAGGCATTTTTTTGTCCATATGTTCGGTTTTGTTTTCCCTCCCAAAGGGCAGAAGAGAAGCATCATCACCGTCTATTATCCGGAGGAAAAGGTGACGCTTCCGCCTGCTTATCGGGGCCGCCCTGTTTTGATTATGCGGGAAAACGGACTGGAAAAATGCGTGGCCTGCGGGTTATGCGAAAAAATTTGCCCCGCTTTTGCCATTAGGATTGTGGCCGGTGAACGGCAGAACGGCGAAAGACATCCCGTTTGTTTCACATTGGATATGTCTCGTTGCGTGTACTGCGGATATTGCGAGGAGGTATGCCCCAAGGAGGCGATCGTCATGAGCGCCGAATATCAAGGACTGGCCGCAACCGACAGAAAAAATTTGATATATTCCAAAGAGAAACTCTTGCGATCTGAGGAAAGCCAAAAAGAGCGTATCGATTATATCAGAAGGATATACTCCAAATGCAATCAATAATGTTCTATATACTTGGTTTTGGAGCGGTTCTTTCCGCGCTCCTGATGGTGACCAATAAAAAGCCGGTCAACGCCGCCATGTGTCTTATCCTTACCATGTTTTTGCTGGCGGGGATGTATGTCCTTTTAGATGCCCATTTAATTGCCGCCCTCCAGATTATTGTTTATGCCGGGGCAATAATGGTTCTATTCCTTTTTGTCATCATGCTGTTAAATATTCAGGAAAAGGAAGGAAGGCTGGCGATAAATAAGATTGCGATACAATTTTCAGGTGTTGCGATCGTTGGCGGTATCTTTGTCCTGATAGCGAATTTGGTGACCATCGATAATTCACTGGTTAAAGCCGGGGATATGGTGAATGGGTTCGGCACCACAAAGGCGGTTGGTCAATTGCTTTTCACCGATTTCATTCTGCCGTTTGAAATAGCTTCAATTTTGTTGCTGGCAGCAATCGTAGGCGCCGTTATTTTAGCGAAAAGGAGGATAGATGATTCGGGGTCAAAATAAAGTTGACTTTGAGCCGAATCATCAACTGTGATCTATGGTTTCTTTAAACGCATATCTGACATTGGGTGCGATACTTTTCTCAATCGGCGCGGTTGGCGTGTTTACGCAGAGGAATGTGTTGATCATCTATATGTGCATTGAATTAATGCTGAATTCGGTAAATTTGACATTTATCGCATTTTCAAAGTTTTTAAATAACATGGATGGTCATGTCTTTGTGTTTATGATTATGACGGTTGCTGCGGCTGAAGCGGCTGTGGGACTTGCCATAATTATTTCTGTCTTCAGAAATAAAGAGACCGTTAATGTTGATGAAATTAATTTAATGAAAGGTTGACCGAAAACGTGCAAACGATTCTATCCATAAAACCTCTGATTGCGGTGCTGGTTTCACTTGTAGCAGCCCCCTTGATTCTGACATCCGGGAATCGTCCAAATCTTCGGGAATTCTGGTCCGTACTTGCAGGGGTTATTAAATTTGCAATTGTCATGTCGATGGTGCCGGCCATTTTTGCGGGCAATACCATAGAATATACTCTGGTCACCTTTTATCAGGGGATTGATATCAAGTTCAGGGTGGATGCGTTCGGGCTGCTGTTTGCGACGGTATCTTCTTTTCTTTGGATCGTGACCTCATTTTATTCCATCGGGTATATGCGTTCCAATAAAGAGCATGCGCAAACAAGATACTATACCTGTTTTGCCATTAGTCTTTCTTCGACCATCGCCGTCGCTTTTTCAGCAAACCTGATTACCTTGTTCTTGTTTTATGAAATTTTAAGTCTTGCCACCGTACCTCTGGTCGGGCACAAAGAAACGCCTGAGGGGCAGGAAGGTGCAAGGAAGTATTTCCTTTATTTGCTCAGTTTGTCTAAGACGTTTCTGTTGTCCGGAATTATCATCGTTTATATGCTGGCCGGAACAACGGAATTTGTGAGTCACGGATTGCTGAATAATGCCCAAGGATCAACGCTTCTGTTTGTCACTTTTTTTCTCTTCCTTTTCGGTTTTGCAAAATGCGGTGTCATGCCTTTCCACAACTGGCTCCCATCAGCGATGGTGGCGCCCACTCCGGTCAGCGCGTTGTTGCATGCGGTAGCAGTCGTAAAAGTCGGCGTTTTTTCAGTCCTTCGGGTTGTTTTTTATATCTATGGTGTAGATGTAATGACCCGCATGAATTTGGGGATAACGGCAGCTTATGTTGTCTCATTCACCATAGTCGTGGGATCAATTATTGCCCTGACAAAAGACAATCTCAAGGCCAGGCTGGCATATTCCACAGTCAGTCAGCTTTCATATATTATTCTCGGAGCGGTTCTTCTGACGCCAAGCAGTATGACCGGCGGAATTGTTCATATTGCCATGCACGCATTTTCCAAGATAACCCTCTTTTTTTGTGCAGGGTCCATATATTCCAGTGCGCACAAAACTGAAATCAGTCAGCTACCCGGCTTAGGCAAAAAAATGCCCTGGACAATGGCTGCATTTTTTATTGCCTCTCTGAGCATGATCGGTGTACCTCCGTCAGGCGGGTTTATCAGCAAATGGTATCTCCTCATCGGCGCCATAGAGGCCAAACAGTTGCCCATTTTAATATTTCTGCTATTTTCCACCATACTGAACGCCGCTTATTTTTTACCGATCACGTATAAAGCTTTTTTTGTGAAAGAGGCGGACCCCCACAGTCATGAGCATCATCATGACGAAATCAAAGAAAATCCCATGATGGTAGTGCCGCTATTTCTGACGGCGATTATATCCCTTATTTTAGGGGTTTATCCGAATTATTTCTTAACACTGGCCCAAGAGGTACTCCGATGATAAAAGCGGTTGTTGATTTCTTCGGTAATCCTGAACATAAAAAAACCCGCAATATGATGGGGTATATTGCCCTTGTGGTTGTTTTCGCATCCGATTTTTTTGTTCATCGCGAGCATGCGATCTATATCTGGGATAAAATACCCGGCTGGGGTGCGTTTTACGGTTTTGTTTCTTGTGTTCTTATTATTATCGTCTCAAAATTCCTTGGACACCACGGGATTATGAAGGAAGAGGATTATTACGATGATTGATTGGTTTCACCCATCAATTTTATTTATTTTTGGGGCATGTTTGATTCCATTTTTGCGGGGAAGGGTTCAGCAGGCGTACCTGTTACTTATTCCGGCTCTTGCGATAGCTGCGGTTTTTTTCATGTCCCAGGGTTCCTTTTGGACATATTCGTTTCTTGGCAACCCGCTTATTTTTGGCAAAGTGGATAAGCTCAGTGTCGTTTTTGCCTGGGTATTTACCATCATGTCATTTATCGGCATGGTATATGCGCTCCATGTGAAGGATTCGGGCCAACATGTCGCCGCTTTCCTGTATGTGGGCGGATCACTCGGCGTGACATTCGCCGGTGACTATTTTACGCTGTTTATTTTCTGGGAACTGATGGCGTTTGCATCGGCTTATCTCATCTTTGCCAGGCGCGAAAAAAAGGCGATTGAATCCGCGTATCGTTATATCCTGGTGCACATTTTCGGCGGGGTCTGCTTATTAGGCGGAATTATTCTCCACTACGCCAGCACAAAATCTTTGGCTTTCGGCCCCCTTGCGCAAGACGGCAGCCTGGCTTTTTATCTGATTCTCACGGGTTTTATATTAAATGCCGGTGTGCCGCCGCTTCATGCCTGGCTTACGGATTCCTACCCGGAAGCGACGATAACGGGTTCCGTTTTCATGTGTTCCTTTACCACCAAAACAGCCGTATATGTCCTGGTTCGGGCTTTCCCCGGAACGGAACTTCTCGTTTACATGGGAACCGTCATGGCGCTGTACGGCGTTGTTTATGCCGTTCTTGAAAATGACTGCAGAAGACTGCTGGCGTATCATATTGTCAGCCAGGTGGGATATATGGTTGCCGGCGTCGGCATCGGAACGGATTTGTCTTTAAACGGTTCCGTTTCCCATGCTTTTGCGCATATTTTGTATAAAAGCCTTCTCTTCATGGGGGCGGGTGCGGTCATCCAAATGACGGGCAGGCGTAAACTGACCGAGTTGGGCGGTCTTTACAAAACCATGCCGATAACCTTGGTACTATATATGATTGGGGGGTTTGCCATCTCCGCTTTCCCGCTATTCAGCGGGTTTGTAACCAAATCGATGGTGGTTTCCGGTGCGGCTCACGACCACAGGCCCCTTATTGCACTTCTGTTGACCATGGCATCAGCCGGTACTTTTCTCCATACGGGCCTGAAACTTCCTTACTATATGTTTTTCGGCAAGGATACGGGTTTACGGGCAAAGGAACCGCCTGTCAATATGCTGGTTGCGATGGGACTTGCCGCTTTTTTGTGTATCGGGATCGGTGTATTGCCCGGACCGCTGTATCACCTGTTACCCTTTCCGGTTCATTTCGAACCCTATACCGGCGATCATGTGACCAGCGCTTTAGGTATCCTTCTGTTTACCGGCCTCGGATTTTTTATGCTGCTTAGAAAACTCGATCCGGAACCAACGATCAGCGCCGATACGGACTGGGTATATCGCAAGGGAAGCCGAGTATTTATGTGGTTTGCAAATAAACCACTCGCAATTTATGAGGAATATCTGGCCAATATTTACAATACCTGGTTCACGAAATATACTTTAAAAATTTCCTATTTTCTTGCGCGTGTTTTTGATGTCCGCGTAATAGATGGCTTGGTTAATGGGGTTGCTGCTTTTTTTCTTAAAAGCGCACAGGTGATTAGAGTCTCCGAAAGTGGGTTGGTGAGGAATTACGCGTTTACAATGCTTTTGGGAACGGTCCTTATCATTACGTATTATTTATTTGCCTATTAGATCTGAAAAATTATGAATTCTCTTACTTTTCCCATTTTATCCTTAATTACGTTTTTCCCGCTGGTGGGGATATTGTTTATTTTATTCGTCGGCAATGATCGCCCGAACCTCATGCGATGGGTGACATTCCTCACCACTTTCATCACGTTTTTAATTTCTCTGCCGCTTTACTTCTTTTTTGATTCCACCACCTGGAATATGCAGTTCGTTGAAAATATTCCATGGATTCAAGAATTTGGCATCAGCTACCATATGGGTATCGACGGCATCAGCATACTTCTTATTCTCCTTACCACGTTTCTTTCTCCCCTTGCAATTCTATCCACTTTCACTGCGGTGACCGAGCGGGTAAAAGGGTATATGATATCCCTCCTGTTTCTTGAAATAGGCATGCTCGGGGTGTTCTGCTCTTTAGACTTTTTCCTTTTTTATGTGTTCTGGGAAGTGATGCTCATCCCCATGTATTTTATTATCGGGATATGGGGCGGGCCGCGAAGAATCTATGCTGCTGTTAAGTTTTTTATATATACTATGAGCGGCAGCGTGCTGATGCTCATTGCGATCCTGGCGCTTTACTTCCTGCATTTTAAAATGACCGGGGTGTATACGTTCAACATATTGACCTATCATGAGCTCAATATCCCCGAAAACATTCAATTTTGGCTGTTTATCGCCTTTTTTCTGGCATTCGCCATTAAAGTCCCCATGTTCCCCTTCCATACATGGCTTCCGGATGCCCATGTTGAGGCGCCAACAGCGGGCAGCGTCATTCTGGCAGGTGTCTTGCTGAAGATGGGTACGTACGGGTTCCTTCGTTTCAGTCTCCCGATTTTCCCCCAGGCGAGCATTGATTTCATACCCATCATCTTTACCCTGGCCGTTATCGGCATCATCTATGGGGCAATGGTTTCCATCGCTCAGGAAGATATTAAAAAGCTGGTGGCATACTCGAGCGTCAGCCACCTCGGCTACTGTATGCTGGGAATGTTCGCTTTGAATATGGAAGGTGTTCAGGGAAGCATTATCCAGATGATCAATCATGGGTTGAGCACCGGCGCGCTGTTCCTAATTGTCGGCATGCTTTATGAGCGCCGGCATACCCGGCTTATTTCGGAATATGGCGGGATTATGAAAGTGATGCCGGTATTTGCCACCATATTTCTGATCGTCTGTTTTTCATCCATGGGAGTTCCCGGATTAAACGGATTTATCGGGGAATTGCTTATTCTGATAGGCGCCTTTAAAGCCAATATATGGTTTGGCCTGGCAACCACGATCGGGCTTGTTTTCGGCGCTGTTTACCTTCTTTGGATGTACAAGCGGGTCATGTACGGTGACATTACAAAGGAGGAGAATAAAAAGCTGAAGGACATGAATGGCAGGGAATATGCCTACATTCTTCCCCTTATCCTTTTTATTGTCTGGATAGGGGTCAATCCAAAACCCTTTTTAGATAAAACAACCGCATCCGTCGAGCACCTGCTTCAAAAAGTAAATTGCCAGAAAATCATTGAAGATGCACAACTTTTAGAAAACCCGACGATTGTGAAAGATGAAAAGTCCATCACCATTCAAAAAGACGATCATCATAAGTAATGATAAAAAAGCAAGATCCGTTGAACAACCCATTATGATTTTTAAAACCGTGCGCTTTTTTGCCGCCAATCAAAGACGATAACATATGGAACTTATAATACCTGTAATCAATTTTAGCTCACTATATCCCGAAATCATTGTCGCTTTTTTCGCTTTGACTGTCCTGATGTTACAGGCCTTTGCTCCCGCCTACAGCAAATATTTCGGTTATGTTAGTTTTGTCGGGGTTTTGGCAGCCGCACTGTTTGTCATCTATGCCCCTGCGGCTTTTGACCTCCGGTCCGTCGCCTATTCCTTTAACGATCTGTGGGTTGTGGATAATTACTGCCGGTTTTTTAAACTGATATTCCTTTTGGGAACCGGGCTTACCATTCTCATTTCCATAAGCTATGCCCCCAACGAAGGGATTCAGCATGGAGAATATTTTGCGCTGATTCTGTTTGCGACCATCGGCATGATGATCATGGCGAGCGGGGTGGACCTGATTGTTATATTCCTCGGTCTTGAATTGATGTCCATATCATTATACGTGCTCTGCGGAATTACGCGGGGCCGGATGATTTCAAATGAATCCGCCTTAAAATATTTTCTGCTCGGGTCTTTTGCAACAGGCTTCCTGCTTTACGGTGTCGCCCTTTTATACGGGTCCACCGGTACTACCAGCCTCAAGGGACTGTCTGAAATTGTTATGAAAACAGGATTGCAGGGCCATATTGAAATACTGGGGATGGCGCTTCTGGTGATTGGGTTCGGATTTAAAATCGCCGCCGTTCCTTTCCATATGTGGACGCCGGATGTGTATCAGGGAGCGCCTGCGCCCATCACCGCTTTTATGTCTGCGGGTCCTAAGGCCGCGGCATTTGCCGCTTTTGTCAGGGTTTTTGCGACAGCGCTTCCTTCATTGCAGAATGAATGGATTGTACTCATATGGATTTTGGCGGTGCTTACCATGACCGTTGGCAATATCATCGCTTTGGCCCAGGATAATATCAAGAGAATGCTGGCCTATTCCAGTATCGCCCATACCGGGTATGTACTGGTGGCATTTCTGGCGGCCGGCGAGCTTGGCACCGCCAGTATCTTGTATTATATGCTGGCTTATACATTCATGAATATCGGTGCATTCGCAATCATTGCCGTTCTGGGAGGAAAAGGGGAAGAAAAGGTCAATATTCAGGATTTTTCCGGCCTTGGATACAGCCATCCCATTGCCGCCGTCGCCATGAGTTTGTTTCTGTTCTCTTTGGCCGGAATCCCTCCGACAGCGGGTTTTATGGGTAAATTTTATATTTTTTCCGCTGCGATCCAGGAAGGTTATCTGATTCTGGCCATTATCGGCGTCATTAACAGCGTCATCTCCGTTTATTATTATCTGCGGGTAACGGTTGTCATGTATATGAAGGAGCCCGCCGCGATACTGAAAAGCGAAGCCCCTGCTGCGGCGGCATTGGTTTTTTCACCTGCGCTTGTTATCGCCATCCTTATTTCCGCTTACGGGGTGTTGCGTATGGGGATCTTTCCTTCCGAGTATATCATCATGGTAAAGCAATCCTTTTTGGCATTGCTATAGAGGACGGATTCGGTTTTTAAGGATACGGAAGAAGGCTTGCTGACCAAATACTGCGGCCATTGCCGCCCAGCTTTTTTTTATTTGATATCCGTTTTTTCTCCTTTTTCACTGTCCAGAACCCTTCTTATCGCCAGTGCCAGGTCCTTTCGAAAAACCGGCTTCATGATCAGCTTCCGGATGCCTGCAAGCTGGATTTTTTCTTCGGTAATCAGGTCGCTGAACCCGGTGCAGATAATAATCGGCATTCCGGGTCTTGCGGCGAGTACCTTTTCCGCAAGCTGGAGCCCGTTTAACCGGGGCATGGTCATGTCCGTAAGGACCAGGTCATAATGTCCGGGCCGGGCACGAAACGCTTCCAGGGCCTTTTCGCTGCATGTAAACGAACTGACCTGATAGCCCAAGCTTTCCAGCGTTTGCCGGTTAATATCGGTAACCAGGTTTTCATCGTCCACCACCAGAATATGTTCATGGCCGCCGGGGGCCGTGTCGCCGGGAGCGCTGCCCTGCGGGGACGGCAGATTTTCCTCAGCCATCCGGAAATCGATGCGAAAGGTTGTCCCCTTACCCACCTCACTGTTAACCGCAATGGTCCCCCCATAGTTTTTGACGATGCCCTGAACCACGGCAAGTCCCATGCCCGTGCCTTCCCCTTTGGCTTTGGTCGTGTAGTAGCCTAAAAGTCGGATAAAGCGCACACTTTAAGCCAAAAAACACAACGTTATTGTAACTAAGCATTTGAAAACACTTACAACTTTTCTTCATTTTTATCGTGTTCGTATAAATATATTACGTACACG
>JBAQUK010000122.1:0-3766 GCA_049297455.1 Desulfosalsimonadaceae bacterium
AAAATTTTTTCGCCCCTACAGCCGCCGCAACCCTTGGCTTTATGACGCTGCCCCGTTGGGACAAAAATTGTTTTCCTTAACCTGACAGCAATGGGGAATCCATCCTGATAATCCCTTGATGCCGGCATCCGGCATTCCGGCTTACCGCCCGCGATATAAAAAAGATGAAGAGACGTTATGGGATAACAAAACGCTTGTTAAGTTCGGATATATTGTTTAAACAATTAGATACAAATGCCGTCGTATCCCTTGCGAATGGCGGTTTTCCCGTCGGCCGGTATATGCCATCAAAGGAAATAAAAACCTTATGAAACCTTTCCCATCTGTATCACCCAAAAAATTATTAATTTACACAACGCTTTTTTTCTTTGTCACCGAAATCCTGATCATGCTGATCCTTCATATCCTGGAGCCGCTTCTCCCCGCGTATGCAGGAATCTTCATCGACGCCATCCTGTTGACTTTATTTGGGTTTCCGGCTCTGTATTATTTTTTGTTCAAGCCGATGATGGCCCACATTGCCAAACGCAAAGACGCCGAAGAAGCATTGCATATCGCCTACGCCCAACTGGAAAAAAAGGTGGCCCAGCGAACCGCACAATTAACGGAAACCAGTGAAAAACTGCGAGCGGAAATTGGGGAGCGTCAGCAGTCAATCGCCGTCATGACCGAAAGCGAGGAACGATACCGCGGACTGATTGAATCATCAAATGACGCCGTGGTGGTCATCAACACGAACCGGGAAATCATCCTGTGGAACCCGGCGGCGGCAAAGACGTTCGGATATACGGAAAACGAGGCGCTCGGCCAACCTATTGAAATCATTATACCGGAATCATTCAGAGAAAAACACAACGCACATATCGGACAGTTTCTGAATCAAGGGCAACACCAGATAAGCGGCGGGGTCATGACGGTGGAAGGATTAAGAAAAGACGGCACCACCTTGCCGGTCGAACTCTCCCTGTCGGCAATCCGGCGCGGAAGTGCATACGAAATTACGGGAATCATAAGAGACATTTCACAGCGGAGACAGGTGGAAGCGGAACTCCGGCGAAGCCATGTGCGTCTTCTTGTCGGACCAAATTAACTAATTGAAAATTAACGCAATAGATGTTAATCGAGGGGTCATTTAAAGTCTTAGCCCCCACTTTTTGGCGGTAAAAAAGTGGTTATAAGCAAGTTCAACAATCAAACCCGGTATTCCTCAATTAAATCTATCGGCATTACGGCATTATAAATGGCTCGTGCGAATAGACATCATCTTCCCGGTTATGTATGGCACATCACTCATCGATGCCATAAGAAAGAATTTCTCCTGAAATTCGAAAAAGACAAAAACCGGTGGATGAAATGGCTGTTTGAGGCGAAAAAGCGTTTTGGGCTCGCTGTTCTGAATTATACTGTCACCTCCAATCACATCCATTTGCTTGTAATTGACGGCAAGGAAAATGTTATTCCCAAATCGATGCAACTCATCGCCGGCAGAATGGGAAGAGAATATAATTTAAGAAAAAGCCGGAAGGGAGCGTTCTGGGAGGATCGGTATCATGCAACCGCAGTCAACACGGATGATCATTTAATCCGGTGCCTTGCGTACATTGATTTGAATATGGTCCGGGCCGGTGCGGTTCAACATCCCTCGGAATGGATGCATGGCGGATATAATGAAATCCAGAATCCGAAGCAACGGTATTCCCTCATAAATCGCCAGGTATTGAGCAATTTGCTTGGGATGAAAGATGATGTTCAACTGAGAGAGTCTCATCGGCAATGGGTTGAGGAGATTTTGAAAAACGGTTCAAACAAGCGCGACGCGAAATGGAGCGAAAGCATAGCAGCCGGTGATAAGGAATTTGTCTCGGAGGTCAAGACAAAGCTGGGCGCAAAGGCCATTGGCCGGAAATCAGTGGAGGATAATGGGGATTATGAACTCCGGGAATTCCAAATTCCTTACAACCCACTTTTTACCCCTGAAAAGTGCGCGCTAAGATCGGAAAACAGCTTTTTTTGGGATTTTTCTTATTAAAATTCAATATGATAGCTTGGTCCGACAAGTCTATTATGGCCGAGTCGCAGCGCAAATCCCCGGTGAAGGCCTTTATGAAAAGAGAGTTTCCCGTGGCCCTGCCGGAACAGAATGCCCGGGATGCCCTCCGTCAAATGGTGGACACGGATGCCGGAATGCTCCCGGTGGTGGAAAACGGAAAAGTCATCGGGGTCGTGACCCGGGTGGACCTGATGTTCCACCTGTATGATTTTTAGGTTTAAAATCAATGCCATCAATTTAAGCCCCCCAGTTTCGCAAAGGGGGGTTGGGGGCATGGCCGTCAGGCTAAGGAATAAAAAATTATGATATCAGAATGTTATGAAATAGGCAAAAAGGGGCCGTTCCCGGCCCCCGCCTGGCGCTTCATAACAATCTCCTGTATAGGGAAAAAAGCCGATTCTTTAATACTATATGGATGACTTTGAAGAAGTGATCGGCAAAACTTCTTTTTAAGCACCTGAAATATAGAACCTTGTTAGGAAAAAGTGTAACTTCTCAATAAGTTCGGGTAAATTGATTAAGAGCGGGCAATTAAGCTGAGATCTAAGCTGCTGCCCGCATCAAATCTGATAGACGCGACCTCCTTCTTGGTTCAAATTTTCATGGCCTGTTGGTCGACTCAATCCTTTGAGGTTAGGCCCATTATCAATTAAAAGAGAGTCCTTCCTATCTCATCTAAGTCAACTTTATTTTGATATGCCTGAATAATTCTTTTCAATTCACTTGTTGAAATATTTTTGCCTGAAGTAGAACGTAGCATATTGCGAACCTCTTTCAAAATTGATTTAGTCTTGACTGAGAGAGCAATATGTCGATTTAACAGTATGCTATTGCTATTATTAAATATTGCTATATCTATAGAATCTATCTCACAAAGATGCTCCAACCCTACAACGGTAAGTTCATCCTTTGGGGCATCGATAACTAAAAAGGTTTCGTCAATATCTGGCTTACTAAGCCCAGGTCCTGAAATCTTTCTATACATAGCTAAAATTTTGGGTTCATTTGGTTCGCTTGGAACGAATTTAACAGCTACTTCAACCTTTATGTCCTGTAGCCTTTTCATTGTCCAAAAACCATCATAGTCCTTTTCAAAAAGCACGGCATTTGGGGAATTCCCTCGTCGTGCTGGGAGGAGTACTGCTGTTTTCACTTTTTCTGAATATAAAGGTGGCAAAACCGTGGTTGACTGATTCCATTCTGGATAGCGAGACAAAGGTGTTATCGAATCACCACTCGCGTTAGCATATCCTGGAACAACAATTGAAAACACTATGATTGTTAGCCAAAGTGATACTTTCATTTTTCCCTCCCATGAAAATAACATTGTCAACAGTTAAGATAAGGCAAATTGATCCTTATCTGAAAAATCAAAGATGATCTCGTTAACCTCCCATTCGGGCTCTATGCCGAACATTCTGGTTCAAATAAGGCGTCCCAATCTCCTAAACGATCTCTCTAATCAGGGGAAATACTGGCTTACCTTATTCCCTTCGACCATCAATGAATTCAACTCTATCCATTCTTTGAAAAATACATTTGCACGCGTCGCCTCGAGAATGGGCTTACCGCGTCGCCTCAGGCCGTTGGTTGAACGAAGCCGCTACGCGGCGGAAAAATCAAAAATGGTGTATACTCCACGTATCTGTCCAATTTCGGGCATTTATAAAAAAGGAGTATACATCATGATCCCAACAGAAGTAAATCGGTTTGAAA